>NZ_JAUZMY010000030.1:0-92635 GCF_036327455.1 Nocardiopsis codii
CCCGCCGTCCCCCGGCGGGCACCGCCTCTCCCCTTCCCGCCGTCCCCTCCGCCCGGCCGCGACCGGCCCTGCCCGTGCCACGGGCGGCACCGGTCGCGGCCGGGCGTCCCCGTCTCCACGACACCGTGTCCCGGGCCGGTCCGGCGTCCTGGCACCCCGCTCAGCCGGAGCGGGAGCCCGCCCGGATCCGCCCGGTGATCCGGTCGACGTCCCAGCGCTCGGCGGCGGGCAGCGGGGTGCCGACCCCGTCGCGCAGGGCGTGGGCGCGTTCCAGGAGTGCGGCTGCGCCGTCGTACTCCCCCGACAGGGAGCGCGCCCCGGCCAGCCCCTCCAGGGCGAGGGCGACGGCCCGGGGGTCCCCGCTGCGCTCGGCCTCCGCGAGTCCCTCCCGGTGCAGGTCGAGCGCCCCGGCGGCGTCGCCGCGCTGCTCGGCGACGAACCCCAGCTGGGTGAGGATGAACGCGGTCCCGATCCTGCCGTCCGCACGCCGGTTCCACTCCAGGCGGTGGCGCAGCGACCGCTCCGCCAGGTCCAGGTCGCCCCTGCGGCGCGCCGTCAGCGCGATCCCGGCGTCGGCGAACTGCTCGGCCGGCGCGTCGGAGTGCTCCTGCGCCACACGCAGCGCGCGGGTGTGCAGGGCGTCGGCGCGGTCCAGGTCGCCGTCCAGGAACGCGATCCTGCCCAGGCCGGACAGTGTGAGGGAGACCGTGTGCCACAGCCGCAGCTCCTCGGCGATCCTCAGCCCCTCCGTGTGCCGTTCGGCCGCACCCGCGAGGTCCCCGAGCGCCTCCACCGTCTGGGCGAGGACGTCGGAGGCCTGGAGGACGCCCCACCGGTCCCCCAGGTCGCGCAGGACCCGCTCGCCCTCGGACGCCAGGCGCAGGGCCTCCTCGAGGGAGCCCCGGACGAACGCGGTCTGGGCGAGGGCCACCTGGCAGACGGCCGCACCCCAGGGGTCGCCCGCCTCCCGTGCCGCGGCGTGGGCCTCCTCGGTCCGCCGCGTCGAGCGGTCCAGGTCTCCGAGCCCCCAGCGGGTGAGCTCCACGAACCAGGCCAGCCGGGCGCGGACGGCGGGGTCCGGGACCCGGGCGAGGTCGTCGGTGACTGTGGCACGCCTGGCGCGGTCGTCCTCGGACGCGGGAACGGACAGGGCCGTCCGCCACACGGAGACCTCGGCGCGCGCGGCCCCGGCACGCCGGGCTCGACCGTCCTGGTCCTCTGCCTCCGGGGCCTGTGCGTCCGCGGACAGGTCGGGGAGCACGGACAGCACGGCGTCCAGGGCCGCGCGCGCCTCCCCGGTGCGCCCGCGCAGGTACCGGTACCAGCACAGGGCGCTCGCCAGACGGGCGGCCAGGACTGCGTCGCCCTCGCCGACCGCGAACTCCAGGGCCGCGCGCATGTTCGCGTTCTCGCGGTCCAGGCGCCCCAACCAGTACCCCTGGTCGGCGCCCCGCAGGAGGGAGTCGGCGCGTTCGGCCAGGTCGGCGAAGTGCGCCGCGTGGCGTGCCCGGGCCCTACCCTCCTCCCCGGCCTCACGCAGGCGTTCGAGCGCGTACGCGGCCACCGACTCCAGGAGGTGGTAGCGGGTTCCCGCGGGGTGGTGGGCGGCTACGACGAGCGACCGGTCGACGAGGGAGCCGACCAGGTCCAGCACCTGTGCCGGGGCGACGTCGTCCGCGTCGGAGCAGACCTCCTCGGCGGTGGCCAGGTCGCAGCCGTCCGCGTGGACCGCCAGGCGGGAGAGCACGGCGCGCTCCGGGGCGGCGAGGGGTTCCCAGCTCCAGTCGATCACCGCCCGCAGGGTGCGCTGGCGTGCGGGCGCGTCGCGGCGCCCCACCCCGAGGAGCGCGAAGCGGTCGTCCAGGCGGGCGGCGAGGTCGGCCGCCCGCATGTGGCGCAGCCGGGTGGCGGCCAGTTCGAGGGCGAGGGGGATCCCGTCCAGGCGGCGGCACACCGTGGCCACGGCGGGTGCGGTGTCGGCGTCGAGCACGAACCCCGCGACGGCGGCCCGGGCCCGGGCGGTGAAGAGCCGGACGGCGCCTGAGGCGGCGAGGTCCTCGGGGGTGTCGGCTCCGGGCTCCGGGAGGTCCAGCGGGGGAACCGCGTACAGGTGCTCGCCGGTGACGTCGAGGGGCACCTGGCTGGTCACCAGGACGCGCAGTCCCGGGACCGCGCGCAGCAGCCGGGAGACCGCGGCGGCGACGGGGTCCACGACGTGTTCGCAGTTGTCGAGGACCAGGAGGGGGTGTGCGCCGCGCAGGAGTTCGGCCACTCTGTCCAGGAGCCCCGGGCCGGAGGCGGCGCCGTCGTCGCGCGCCCCGAGGGCGGCGGCCAGGACGGGGACGGGGTCGCCTCCCGGTGGAAGGCCCGCGAGTTCCACGAACCGCACACCGCCGGCCGGCTCCCCGGCCGCCACCGCCAGGGCCAGCCGGGTCTTGCCGACCCCTCCGGGGCCCGTGAGGGTGACCAGGCGCCGGTCCCCGGTCAGGGAGCGCAGGGCGCGGAGGTGGGCGTCGCGTCCGACCAGGTCCCCGAGGGGGGCCGGCGGGAGACCGGCCCCCGGGGACGCGGTGTGCCGCTGCTCCGGGGGCCGGGACCCCGGCTGGGCGGCCTGCTCCCGGCCGCGCACCGGACCCAGGGCGGGGTCCTGGGCCAGGACGGCGCGGTGCAGGTCCGTCAGCTCGGGACCCGGGTCGATCCCCAGTTCTCCGGTGAGCCGCGCGCGGAGGCGTTCGTAGGCGGCGAGCGCCTCGCCCTGGCGGCCCGCGCCGTAGAGGGCGCGGATGTGGGCCGCGTGGAGGCGTTCGCGGTAGGGGTGCCGGGGCGCCTCGTCGGCGAGCTCGGCCACGAGGGCGGAGTGCTCGCCCAGGTCGAGGCGGGCCAGGGCGCGCTCCTCGAGTGCGGTCACCCGCAGTTCGTCCCACCGCGCGGCGGCGGACAGGACGGGTTCGGCGTCCGCGGACTCGGGGAGGACCGGGCCGCGCCACAGGTCGAGAGCACCGGTGAGCAGGTCCGCCCTGGTGCGGGGGTCGGCTGCCGCGCCCGCCCGCCTCAGGAGGTCCTCGAACCGGGCGGCGTCGACGTCGTCCGCCTCCAGCAGGTAGCCGGGGGCGCGGTGGCGGACCAGGGAGCGCGCCCCCGGCTC
This sequence comes from Nocardiopsis codii, assembly GCF_036327455.1. Lineage (NCBI taxonomy): Bacteria > Bacillati > Actinomycetota > Actinomycetes > Streptosporangiales > Nocardiopsidaceae > Nocardiopsis > Nocardiopsis codii. The sequence continues at coordinate 3,146 of NZ_JAUZMY010000030.1, forward strand.
GGCGCGCTCCAGGTCGCCGCGCAGCTGGGAGACCCGGGCCTGGAGGACGGCGGTGGGGCGGGTCGGCGGGTGCTCCCCCCACAGGTCGCGGACGAGGCGGTCGGCGGGCACCAGCCTTCCCCGGGCCAGCAGCAGGGACACGAGCAGCGCGCGGACCTTGGCGTCGCCGATCCTGACGGGCTCGTCCTCGTCGGTCCACACGGCCAGCGGACCCAGCACCCCGAATCGCATGCCCCAACCGTAGTGTCCCCGTGGGGGACCCGTGGCGGCCGCGGCCATCGTGGTGCTCACACGGGGAGGCCGCCGGGCCTCCCCACGGGGAGACACCTGGTGGGAAACATGAGCGAGTACAGCGGCAAGCGGGCCGTGGTGATCGGTGGGACGCACGGCATGGGCCTGGGCGTGGTCGAGGACCTGGTCGCCGGAGGGGCACGGGTCCTGCTGACCGGGCGCAACGAGAAGAACCTGGAGGAGGCTCGCGGCAGGCTGGGGCCGGAGGTGCACGTGGTGCGCGCCGACGCCGCGGACCTGGCCGACACCGAGGCGCTGGCCGAGATCGTGGAGTCGGCCCTGGGCGGGATCGACTTCCTGCACGTCAACGTGGGCACCTCGGAGTTCTCCCCGTTCACGGAGGTCACCGAGGAGTCCTACGACCGGATGTTCGCGGTCAACACGAAGGGGGCGTTCTTCACGGTGCAGCGGCTCCTGCCGCTGGTCGCCGACGGGGGGTCCATCGTGTTCACCACGTCGGTCACCAACGTGGGCGGGGTTCCGGGTATGAGCGTGTACACCGGCACGAAGGCGGCCGTGCTGGGCTTCTCGCGGGTGCTCGCCTCCGAGCTGCTGCCGCGCCGGATCCGGGTGAACACGGTGGCGCCGGGCTTCGTCGACACCCCTTCCATGGGGGTCCTGGGCCTCACGGAGGAGACCAGGGGAGAGTTCATGCGGGTCGGGGACGAGGCGACCCCCATGGGCCGCCACGGCACCATCGCCGAGGTCGCGCGGGCCGTCCTGTTCCTGGGGTTCGAGGCCACCTTCACGTCCGGCGCCGAGATCCCCGTGGACGGCGGTCTCGGCCTGGGCCTGAGCACGTCCCTCTAGTGTGCTGACCGGAGAGGTTGGTGACGCGGGTGGCGGGAGTGCCGCTGATCGCCGTGTGGAACCGGTGGTGACCGTCGTGGTGCGACCACCCCGTGAACGCCTCTGAGCGTTCGGCCTCGCCGGCGCAGTGGCGGGCGTGGGCCAGCCCCTCGGCCGGGGTGGGGTGGGTCCGCTCCACCGTGCCGTTGGTCCGGGGCCGGTAGGGGCGGGTGCGCTGGTGCTCGATACCGGCCCCGGCGCCCGACCCGCCACGGGCACGGGAACGCTGCGGGGGCCGGCCCGGCGGTCCGCAGCGGTCCCGTCGATCCGGTCAACGCGGTCAACGCCGCTGGCTAGGCTGTCGCAGTGGAGCTTCGACAGTTGAGACACTTCGCCGCGGTGTGCGAGGAGCAGCACTTCACCCGCGCCGCCGAGTACCTCGGCATCACCCAGTCAGGTCTGTCCGCGTCCATTCGCGCGCTGGAGAAGGACCTCGACACCCAACTCCTGCTGCGCACCACCCGGCGCGTGACCCCCACCCCGACCGGTCGGATGCTGTGGGCCGAGGCCCAGCGCATCCTCTCCGCCGCCGACGGCCTCAGGGACCTGGTCGCCGACCGCCACGGGGTACGCGGCGCCCTGGCGCTGGGCACCGAGCAGTGCATGGGAGTGGTGGAGGCGGCGCCCCTGCTGCACGCCTACCGCTCACTGCACCCGGAGGTGGCCATCAACCTCCAGCAGGCGGCGACGGGGCAGCTGATGGACCAGGTGCGGGCCGGGCGGCTGGACGCGGCCCTGGTGGCGGGCACGCTCGACGGCGAGGAGGGCGTGGACCTGCTGCACATCACGGAGGAGCCGCTGATGCTGCTGGCAGGCCCCGACCACGCGATCGACGCCGGGGACGTGCTGGACCAGCTGGCGCGGGAGGACTACGTGGACCTGCACCCGGGCTGGGGCGCGCGGGACTGCGCGGACCTCGCGTTCGCGGAGTTCGGCATCACCCGCAGGGTGGCCCTCCAGGTCAACGACGTGTACACCCTCCTGGACCTGGTGCGCCGGCGGATGGGGGTCGCGGTCGTACCGCGCCCGGTCGTGGACAAGCCGCAGGCGGCGGGGCTGCTGAGCGCACCCCTGCCCGGCGGCACCCGGTGGCGGGTCGGGCTGGCGACGCCCCGCGGGGCCCACCCCTCCAGCGCGACGCGGGCCTTCCTCGACCTGCTGCGCGACGAGCACCCGATTGATGACTCCCACGCGTGAATCCCACACATCTCACATGTTGGACATGTGTGATCCCGGTGGGGCATGGTGGCGGGAGCGAAGCCCTCCGGCTCCGCCGAACAGCCACGTCTTGGGAGCAGAGATGTCTCAGCGGGTACAGGGTGTGATCTCCCGTGCCAAGGGAGCACCCGTCGAACTGACCACGATCGTCGTGCCCGATCCGGGCCCCGGGGAGGCCGTGGTCAAGGTGCAGGCGTGCGGGGTCTGCCACACCGACCTGCACTACCGCGAGGGCGGCATCAACGACGAGTACCCGTTCCTGCTCGGCCACGAGGCCGCGGGCGTGGTGGAGTCCGTCGGCGAGGGCGTCACGAACGTCCGGCCCGGCGACTACGTGGTCCTGAACTGGCGGGCGGTGTGCGGTGAGTGCCGCGCCTGTCGGCGGGGACGGCCCCAGTACTGTTTCGACACGCACAACGCCACCCGGAAGATGACGTTGGAGGACGGCACCGAGCTCTCCCCGGCCCTGGGCATCGGCGCGTTCGCCGAGAAGACCCTCGTGGCCGCCGGGCAGTGCACCAAGGTCGACCCGAAGGCCTCACCGGCCGCCGCCGGGCTGCTCGGCTGCGGGATCATGGCCGGGATCGGCGCCGCCGTCAACACCGGCGGCGTGACCCGCGGCGACTCGGTCGCGGTCATCGGCTGCGGAGGCGTGGGCTGCGCCGCCGTCGCCGGGGCCCGCCTCGCCGGGGCGAACCGGATCATCGCCGTGGACCTGGAGGACCGCAAGCTCGACCAGGCGCGCGGGTTCGGCGCCACCCACACGGTCAACGCCTCCGCCGCCGACCCCGTCGAGGCGATCCGCGAGCTGACCGGCGGTTTCGGCGCGGACGTGGTCATCGACGCCGTCGGCCTGCCCTCGACCTACGAGCAGGCGTTCTACGCCCGCGACCTGGCGGGCACCGTGGTCCTGGTGGGCGTGCCCACCCCGGAGATGCGCCTGGAGCTGCCCCTGCTGGACGTGTTCGGCCGCGGGGGCTCCCTGAAGTCGTCGTGGTACGGCGACTGCCTGCCCTCCCGCGACTTCCCCATGCTCGTCGACCTCTACCTCCAGGGCCGCCTGGACCTGGACGGCTTCGTCAGCGAGGAGATCGGCCTCGGGGACATCGAGGAGGCCTTCGCCCGCATGGAGCGCGGCGACGTCCTGCGTTCGGTGGTGCGGCTGTGAGCGGCGCGCGCGTGGAGCACCTGACCACCTCCGGGGTGTTCGCCCTGGACGGCGGCGAGTGGGAGGTCGACAACAACGTCTGGCTGGTCGGTGACGACGAGGAGGTCGTGGTCGTCGACGCCGCCCACGACGCCGACGCGATCGTCGCCGCTGTGGGCGGGCGCCGGGTCGTGGCCGTGGTGTGCACGCACGCGCACAACGACCACGTCAACGCCGCCCCCGCGGTGGCCGACGCCGTCGGCGCGCCCATCCTGCTGCACCCCGACGACCGGGTGCTGTGGGACATGACCCACCCGGACCGGGCCCCCGACGGGGAGCTGTCCGACGGGCTGCCGGTGACCGTGGCCGGAACCGACCTGACCGTGCTGCACACCCCGGGCCACGCGCCGGGAGCGGTGTGCCTGTACGCGCCCGCGCTGGGCGCCCTGTTCAGCGGGGACACCCTGTTCCAGGGAGGACCGGGGGCGACCGGGCGGTCCTACTCGGACTTCCCGACGATCGTCGGATCCATCCGCGACCGGCTGCTCACCCTGCCCCCGGACACGGTGGTGCACACCGGGCACGGCGACTCGACGACGGTCGGCGCGGAGGCACCCCACCTCCAGGAGTGGCTCGACCGGGGCCACTAGGCCGCGACGGCGGGCCCGGGCACCCGGGCCCGCCTCCACGCCGACTGCTCCCGCCCCCGCCACGCGCCGGGGGCGGGGGCGGGGGCTCCTTCAGTCGAGGAGCATCTCCGCGACCGCCTCGCCCTCCACCACCCGCCCGGTGGGCCGGAACCCCAGTCCGAGGTAGAAGTCCTCAGGACTCCCCTCCCCCGGCACCCACATCACCGTGAGCCGCCGGTTCCCGCGCCTGCGCGCCTCCTCGACGACGGCCCCGACCGCGAACCGGCCGTAGCCCCTCCGCTGCGCACCCTCGGCGATGTTGAGGCGCCAGATGCCGCAGCGGAAGTCCGGGTCCTCCTCCCCCGGTGCGAAGTTGGCCATGACGAAGCCGACGGCCCCGTCCCCGTCCAGGATCAGCCGGGGCCAGGCGGTGGCGCGGGAGGCGTAGGCCTCGGCCAGGGAGCGGACGACGGGGGCCACGAAGGCGTTCTGGTCCTCACGGACCCTGACCCCGAGGGCGGCGTCGACGTTCTCGGGGGTGATCTCCGCAGTGCGGAGCAAGGGGTGGGGTGTGGTCATGGCAGGCAGCCTACGGTCGGGGACCGTGCGGCACCACGGGTTTTCCGGCAGGCCGGGCGGGTGGGCCGACCCCCTCGAACCGGGTCCCGTACTCCATGGCCGCGAGCACCGCCGGGGCCGACTCCTCCGCCCGCGCCACCAGTCGTTCCGTGTCGGCGAAGAGCCGCAGCGCCCCGGGTGCAAACGTGCCCAGCGCCCGCACCACCCAGGGCTCGTCCCACCTGTCACGCAGCCACGCCACCGTGCCGGGCCAGTGCCGCTCCTGCACCGCACCGCAGGCGACGGCGGTGAGCCAGGTGTCGAAGAGGGGGTCGGCGCCCTCCCCCGCGGACGCGCCGTCCGCCGCGATCTCCCCGACGGCTCCGGGGAACCCGCCCTCGCGGAACTCCCGGCGCAGCTCAGGTTCGGTCGCGCCCCACTCGACGAGGACCTCCAGCAGGGGCCGGTGGGACTCGGGCACGTCGTCGGCGGGATCGACGGCGACAGCCGTTCCGGTGTTCCAGCGCAGGAACGGCAGGAGCGGCGGCACCTCCAGCACCTCCGCGCCGAACCGGGCGCCCTCCCGCGCGAAGCAGACCGCGTGCCGGGCCCCGTGTTCCCCGTTGCCCTTGAGGCTCGCCAGCTCGCGGTGCTCCACCAGGTTGGGGACCGTCGCCAGGGTCCGGATCCCCCTGCCGCGCAGGAAGGCGAGGGCTGCCCGGTCGTCGGACCTGCCGTCAGCGCCCTGCATGAACGCGCCCATCTCCACCGCGAGCTCCCGGGGAAGGACCATTCCCAGGGTGGGCATGTACGGGTTGATCACCGGAACCGCTCCGGCTCCGGCGAATACCGCCCACCGGGCCAGGCAGGCGGTCCGCGAACCCCATTCGACGAAAAGGGCGAGGGCCGCGTCCGGGTGGCTCTCCACCGCGCTGCGCACCGATTCCAGGAAGTCGTCGGACAGGCGGACGTCGTCCTGGAGGACGAGGTGGTGCGTGCTCTCGGCCGCACCCGCCAGCGAGAACGCCACCTGTGAGCTGCGCAGCGAGCTGGGCGGACCGTCCGGATCGGGGTCGAGGGCCAGGGCGGCCCCCGGGAGCGCCAGGGCGTCGAGGACGCGCTGGGCGCAGGCCCGCCGGTCCGGGTGGGACATCACGGCGGCGGACAGCACGACGGAAGGGGAAGAGGGGCTGATCGGCATGCCGGGACACTACAAGAAAAACCCGAAAAGGCAAGCACGAGAAAAGAATGGAATTCCTTTTTCTGCCGCCGACCCGGCCAGAGTAACACAGGATTTCCATGGATTTCCATTTTCCTTTTCTCTCCCGAAGGGGCCCGGGAAACCCGGCCCGGAGGCGCCCGGGCCCTCGCCGGCCCCCTCTCCGCGAGGGCGGCACATCGCCCGGGGCGGTGCCGCTGCCGCGAACCCGCGGGGCCCTCACGGGGCCGCCCGGCCCTCGGGGACAATGCGGGTATGCGTGTCGGAATCCTGGGTCCCCTCCGGGTGGTCGCCGACGGCCGGACCACGGACGTCGGCGGCGCCCTGCTGCGTGCGCTCCTCACCCGCCTCGCGCTGGACGCGGGCCGCCCGGTCGGCCACGGCGCCTTGTCGGAGTCGATCTGGCCCGAGTCCGCCACGGCTCGGGAACCGGAGAACCCGGCGTCCGCGCTGCACTCCCTGGTGTCCCGGCTGCGCCGCGCACTCCCCGTTCCCGGTGTCCTGCGCTCCGAACCCGCCGGGTACGTCCTCGACCTCGCCGCCGACGCCGTCGACGTCCTGCGCTTCGAGCGCCTGGCCGGTGAGGGGCGGGACGCCCTGCGGGACGGCCGTCCCTCCGCGGCGGCCGAGCACCTGTCACTGGCCCTCTCGCTGTGGCGCGGCGACCCGCTGGCCGACACCGCGCACCTGCCCTTCGCCGTCGGGGCGGCGATCCGCCTGGGCCGGCTCCGACTGGGCGCGGTCGAGGACCGGGTCGAGGCCGAGCTCGCGCTCTCCGGCACCGCCCCGGGCGCGCGCGTCGACGAGCTCGAACGGCTCGTCGTCGACCATCCGCTGAGGGAACGCCCGCACGCACTGCTCGTCGCCGCCCTGGACGCCGACGGCAGGCGCGCCGAAGCCCTCGACGCCTACGAGTCCTACCGCGCCCGCCTGGCCGAGGAGCTGGGCACCGATCCGGGGCCGCGGCTCCGGGAACTGCACCTGCGGGTGCTGCGCGGCGGGCGCCCGGCCGGGCCCGCGGCGACGAGGGGCAACCTCAGGTCCGCCCTGACCAGCTTCGTCGGCCGCGGGGACGACCGGCGGCTCGTGGCGCGACGGCTGGCCGAACACCGGTTGGTGACGCTGGTGGGCCCGGGAGGGGTGGGCAAGTCCCGGCTCGCGTCGGTCGCCGCCGACGACGCCCTGCCCGACGCCGGCGCCCCCGACGTACCCGGTGCGGGTCACGGCGCGGGCGTACGTGCTGAACGGGTCTGGCTGGTCGGACTCACCGCGGTCGCCGACCCCGGCGACGTCCCGCACGCGACCGCCCGGACGCTCGGCCTGCGGGTGTCCTCCGACCCCGTCGCCCTCCTGGCCGCGGAGCTGGCGGCCACCGACACCCTGCTCGTCCTCGACGACTGCGAGCACGTGGTCGACGGCGCCGCCCGGCTCGCCGAGGAGCTGCTCGGACGCTGCCCCCGGTTGCGCGTGCTGGCCACCAGCCGCGAGCCGCTGGGGGTCACGGGGGAAGCGCTGTGCCCGGTGTCCCCCCTCCCGCCGGGGGACGCCGTCCGGCTGTTCACCGACAGGGCCGGGGAGGCCAGCCCCGACTTCACCCCCACCGAGGGCGTCGACCGGATCTGCAGGCGCCTGGACGGCCTGCCCCTGGCGATCGAGTTGGCCGCGGCCCGCCTCCGGTCGATGCCCCTCCCCGTGCTCGCCGCCCGGCTGGACGACCGGTTCCGGCTGCTGACCGGCGGCAGCCGCACCGCCCTGCCCCACCACCGGACCCTGCGCGGGGTGGTCGCGTGGAGCTGGGACCTGCTCACCGGGGCCGAACGCCGCGCGGCCGAACGACTGTCGGTGTTCGCCTCCGCCCTGACCGCGGAGGCGGCCGAGGCCGTCGGGGTCGAGGAGGAGATCCTGTACTCGCTGGTCGACCGGTCCCTGCTCGTGGCGGACGGCGACCGCTACCGCATGCTGGACACCATCCGCGAGTTCGGCCTCGAACGCCTGGACGGGGCCGACGGCGTCCACGGCGCCAGGTCCGCCCACGCCGCGCACTTCCTGGACCTGGCCGGGCGCGCCGAGCCCCGGTTGCGGGGGCACGGACAGGTGGAGTGGCTGTCCCGGCTGTCCGACGACCGCGACAACCTCGTGGCCGCACTGGGCTTCGCCCGCGACAGCGGGGATGCCGACACCGCCGTGCGCCTGGGGTCGGTGATGGGCATGTTCTGGGCCGTCAGGGGCGACCACGCCACGGCGGCGCGTCAGCTCCGGCCGGTTCTGCTCGCCGCGCCGGTCGCGGCCGCCGGCGCGGGGGACGCGCCCCGCACCGGGGCCCGGGGCACGGGGACCGGGAGAGACGTCCCCGGCCGTGCGAAGGAGCCCCTTCCGGCAGGGGACGAGGACCCCCTCCAGCGCGCCGTCGCCGCCTACCTCCTCAACGCCCTGCTCGCCGGGGAGCTGTCGGGGGCGCGCGACGCGCCCGCACCGGCGGGCACCGGCACCGCCGTCGAGGCCTTCGTCGCGGCGATCCTTGACCTGGCCGACGGATCCCCCGCAAGCGGCCTGTCCTCCCTGGAACCCCACCTGGAGCACCCCGACCCGTGGACGCGGGCGATGCTGTGGCTGGTCCGCTCCTTCCTCGACGCCGCATCCGGGAACAGTCCGGCGGGGGTCCGCGACCTCACCCGGGCCGTGGCGGGGTTCCGCGAGGCCGGGGAGCGGTGGGGCCTGTCGTTCGCCCTGATGTGCCTGGCGACCGCGCGGACCGCCTCGGGCGAGACCGACGCGGCCGTCGCCCTGCTGGAGGAGGCCCGATCCCTGACCCGTGAACTGGGCACCCACGACGGGCAGCAGGTGTGGTTGGCGATGGTGCGCGTCGACGCCGGTGACGCCGAGGGGGCCAGGGCCGAGCTGCTGGGCGTGGTCGCCGAGTCCGCGTCCACCCGCCTGGTGGCACGGGCCCGCGTGTGCCTGGCCGACCTGGCCCGCGCGGACGGCGACCTGGCGGAGGCCCGGCGCCTGCTGGGGCTCACCGCGCGTCTGGAGCAGGACGAGGAGATCCCGGACCGCGCCCTGTACGGGACCGCCGCCGGGTTCCTCGCCGTGGCCTCCGGCCGTCCCGACGCGGCGGCACGCCACCTCACCGGGGTGTTCGGCCTGGTCGAGGCCGTACCGGACATGCCGATGCTCGCCCACGTGTGCGTGGGCCTGGCCGACCTCCTCCGGCTCCGAGGAGCCCCTGAGCGCGCGGCGGAGGTGCTGGGCGCCGCCCGCGTGCTGCGAGGCGGCCCGGGAGGCAGCCACCCCGACGTGGCGCGGGTGACCCGGGACCTGCGCACGCACCGCGCCGCCGTGGAACGCGGCGGAGCCCTGTCCCCGACGGGGGCCCTGGCACTGGCCAAGGGGGTGGCAGACGCCCTGGCCGGAGGCGAGGGGGCGGACCGGGACCCCGTCCAGGCCGCTCGGTCCACCCCTCCCGTACCGGCCCCGGTCTCCCGAGGCACGGCGCTCACCCCCGCGCGGCGGCCTTCTGCCGCTTCTCCAGGAACTCCTCACGACAGGCCGTGCAGCAGAACCCGTGGAGGGTCCCCTCCCACTCCAGGGTGATGGCCGTGTCGTTCAGCGGCACGTACATCTTGCAGATCGGATCGAGGACCGCCCGTCCCCGCTCGTACTCCTCCCGGTAGGGCTCGTTCATGAGCTCGACGATGCCGTCCGAGTCGGTCGCCCTGCCGAGCAGCCCGTAGCTGCCCTCGGTGACTCCCAGCACCTGGACCTGCACGACGGGCTCCAGGTAGGGGCGTCGCGCGTCGGACTCGACCTCGGAGATCACCTTGGTGACGTAGGTGATCATGTGCTCGCTCATGGCCTTGCGCCACGGCGCCGGAACATGGATCCGCACGAGGTACCGGGGAGCCGCCCCGGACTCCAGGAGCCGCTGGTCGACCACCCACAGCTCCGGTTCGTGGACGACCACCTGGAGCAGGGAGCCCAGAACCGCCTCCCACCCCTCCTGCGTCTCCTCGCCGTGGGTCAGTTCGACCACGTTGCCCAACCGCTCGGCCAGACGGCGGCGCGGCTCGGCGCCGAGGGAGCCCCGGGGCACGAAAAGTTCGATGAAGATCATCGGTGAACACCTCCACCCCGCACGTTGCCGGACCCGCCTGTCGGACGCCTGCCGAACGGCTGCCAGAGGGCTCCGGCCCGGTCGGGCGAAGGGCGCGGGCGCCGTCCGTGCCGTCAACCGCCCGATCGGCGTCGGCGGAGCCTCAGCACGGACGTCGGGCTCCGCCGACCCCCGGGATACTTTCAGATGTTAGAATCATCCGAATGATGTGAACATCTCACTACGGTTGTCCAGGTGGGGAGCAGCGATGGTTCGTCCGACGCGGAACGCGGTGCGCCCGCCCCCTCCTAGCGGACCCGCGCCGGGGGGCGGGGACAGGTGTCAGGGCCCGCCCCGCGGGGCGGGCGGAGCCGCACGGGGACCCGGTCGCCCCGCGCGGTCCTCGGCGCGGGCCGGAAGGGCGGTCTGACCATGGCGACTCGGCGCCTGTACGTGGTGCGCCACGGCGCGGCGGACCCCTTCGGGGAGTTGACCGACGTCGGGAGGCGGCAGTCGGAACTGGTCGGGGAGCGCCTGGCCGGCCTTCCGGTCGACACCGTGTGGCACTCGCCCCTCACCCGGGCGGTGGGCTCCGCCCGGATCATCGGCGGACACCTGCCCGGCGTCGCCGTGCGGGCGGCGGCCGAACTGGCGGACCACGTGCCGTACGTACCGGACGAGATGCCCCCCGCGTGGGCGGGGTTCTTCGACGGGTACGACGCGGCGGAGGCCGCTGCGGGCAGTGCCCTCGCGGACGCGCTGATCCGCAGGTTCGCCCGCCCCGCCGAGACCGGGACACACGAGGTCCTGGTCACCCACGCCTACCAGGCGGCCTGGCTGCTGCGGCACGCACTGGACGCGCCACCGGCGCGGTGGCTCGGGCTGAACTGCGGGAACACGGCGCTGACCGCGATCGAGTACCGCGACGGCGCGGACCCGACGGTGCTGTCGTACAACGACATGGGCCACCTCCCGCCCGAACTGCGTTGGACGGGGTTCGGGCCCGGCACCCGGCCGTGAGCGCCGGTCCGGCGCGTCGAACCGACGCGCCGGGCCGGTCTAGCCGCCGTGACGGAGTACGGCCTGGGCGTCACCGAGACGCCGGGCCTCATCGCGTTCGGAGCGGTCTCCCGACACGTCGTCGGCCCAGGCGAGCAGTCGGCGCAGGTGGGCGTCGGCCCCGGTCGTGACGACGCGGGGGCGGCCGAGGGCGACTTCGCCGCCGGTCCCGTCGATGGTGACGAGGGCTCCCTCGCCGACGGTGCGGCCGCCGGCGGTCACCGTGGCGCCGGCGGCGTCGACCTCCAGTCCAGTGACCCCCACGACGGCGGGCTTTCCCATCGCCCGTGCGACGACCGCGGCGTGGCTGGCCGGCCCGCCGCGGGCGGTGACGATCCCGGTGGCTGCGGCCAGGCCCCGCATGTCGTGCGGGGAGGTCTCCGGGCGCACCAGGACGACCGGGCCGTCCGCGGCCATGCGCACCGCCCCGTCGGCCGTCGTCGCCACCCTGCCGACCGCAACCCCGGGACAGGCGCCCAGCCCTCTGGCCAGGATGTCGACCGTTCCCGCCGTCTCCATGCGGGGTGTGCGAACGTGCCGGAGATGGTGCGGTGAGACCCTGAGCAGCGCCTCCCGACGCCCGATCACACCCTCGTCGGCCAGGTCGGTCGCGACGCGGACGGCGGCGCCCCCGACGAACCGGCCGGGGCGCACCTGCAGCATCCACAGTTCGCCGGTCTGGAAGGTGAACTCGACGTAGCACGCGTCCCGGTAGTGCCCCTCGATCCGGTCCAGCGCGTCGAGCAGACCGCTCCACACGGCCGGTTCCCTTTCGGCGAGTTCACCCAGGGGCCGGGTCAGTGCTCTGCCGGAGACGACGTCCTCGCCCTGGTGTCCGAACAGGACCTCGCCGAACGGGGCGTTCTCCCCGGTGTTGGGATCGCGGCTGAACGCGACCCCGGTGCCGCTGTGCCCGTCGCGGTTCCCGAACACCATCTCCTGCACGATCACGGCCGTGCCGAGGTCGTGCGAGACGTCGTGCAGTTCACGGTAGGTCCGTGCGCGCGGTGTGTCCCATGACGAGAACACGGTTCCGACCGCCAGCTCCAACTGGCGGGCCGCGTCGTCCGGGATCGTCCGACCGATCCGCTGCCGGACGCGGTTCTGGACCGCTCCGATCGCCTCGGCGGCGCGGACCTCGTCCGCGCCGTCCCCCTGCCCGGGCACCCCGCCGAAAAGGACTCCCCCGCCGCCGGAGTCCGAGCCCGTGAGGGCGGAGGCGAAACCGGACAGGAACCGCAGCCGAGCGTGCAGCGCGAACCGCCGGTCGCCCGTCTCCGCCGCCAACCCGGCTGTGGCCGCGTCCGTGAGGCCGAGGTTGAGGATCGTGTCCATCATGCCCGGCATCGACACACCGGCCCCGGAGCGGACGGAGACCGCCAGCGGCGCCCGTGGTCCCCCGAACCGGCGCCCGGTGGAGGCTTCGAGCGCGGTGACGGCCGTCGCGAGTTCGCCGTCGAGGTCCTCCGGAAGGCGTCCCTCGCGCAGGAACGCGCGACACGCGTCCGTGGTGACGACGAACCCGGCGGGCACCCGCAGCCCGAGGCGGTGGAGCGCCACGAGGCCGTGCGCCTTGCCGCCCAGTGTCCCTGCCGTCCCCGTGGTCTGCGCGGAGAGCGGGCGGATCCACTTCATCGGGGGATCCCGAGTGTGGCCAGCAGGTCCTCGTGAAGCTCCGCCCACACGGTGTGGTACGACACGGTGCTGTCGGCCACGTGCTCCAACTCGCCCGAGGCGGCGCGGTCGAGGGCTCCGGCGAGGCGGGTCCGGTAGCGGCCGAACCGGGGCAGTGCCGCGGACAGGTCGGCTCCGACGACGGCGGCCCTTCGGTCGAACCCGGCGAACCGGTCGAGGACGCGGGCGTCGTAGGACGGGTCGCTGTGGTCGTTGACGGTCATGACGCCGTCGACGGATCGGAGCTGCCACGCCGTGCAGAGGTCGAGCAGCTCCGGGTTGAGCACGAGAAAGCCGTCGTACGCCGCTGTCACGGCGGTCCGGGCGCCCGCCGCCTCCAGTTCGCCGGTGATCCGCTCCGCGTCCGCGAGACGTCCGTCTGCGGTCAGGCCCCACCCGCCGAAGCCACCGGCCTCATGCGTGACGAGACCGGCGACGGCCAGGTCGATCAGCGCGGACTCGGCGTCGGACTCACCGAGTCCGGTGGCCGCGGCCACGCGGGCGAGGCCGGAGTGGCCGCCGCAGCGCAGGGCGTGCAGCACCAGGAGGCCGGTGTCGGCCGCTGGCGTCCCTGCCCCGGTCATGTCCCGCCTCCCCGTGGTCGCGCGACGGTGGGGAGACCGGCGGCCGAAGCCGCACAGGCGGATCCGCGCCAGTCGGGCCGGGGGACGACCCCGCCGCCCCGGACGCCCACGGCGCCCACCGCCCCCTCACCGGCCTCCGCCGGTCCGACCGCCGCCACCGGCACGGGCGCACGTGGGCGCTCCAGCCGCGGCACCCGGGTCAACCGGACCATCACCACTCCTCTCCTGGACCAACGACATCAGGATACTCTCACAATCTGGATGTTCTGAACATCTGGATTTCGGTACGGCTGGGACCGGAGAGGAGCGACAGTGGGACCCGCGCCGACCACGACGCCCCCTGTGCCGGGCGACCGTTCCCCCGTCGCGCGGAGGACGGGCGCGTGGCGCCGCGCCGCCCGGATGACGCCGGCCCCGCCCCGGCATGCGAACCCCGGACGCCCGCCGTCCTCGCAGGCGTCCGGGGTGGTCGGACGGGCCGGATCGGCCGGGCCGTCAGTCGAGCTGGACCAGCAGCGGACCCTCCCCCGACTGCGCGTTCCGCACCTCGACAGCCGTGATCTCGGCCCCCTCCGGCACGTCGACGGTGACGGAGCCCGACACCTGGTCCCCCGGATCGATCTGTTCCCCGAACAGGGGGTCGTCCCCCGTCCCGCTCGAGGAGTACGTGTTCCCGTCGGCGTCGATGAGGCTGACAGCGGAATCGTCGAAGACCGCGGCCTCGGTCCCGGAGTTCTCCACGGTGACGTTCACGAGGACGAACTCGCCCTGCGCCTCCTCCTCGGGCGCGTCACCCGAGGTGGCGGCCTCCTCCACGTCGGTCACGGTGACCACCCACTGCCCGACCGTGCCGGGCTCACCCATACCGACGCTCTCACCCGACTCCTCCTCGACGGGCCCTCCGGCGAACAGCGCCACCGTGCACGCGACACCCAGGATGAGGACCAGCAGGGCGGCCCCGCCGCAGCCGAGCAGCACCCAGGGCCACGCCCTCCTCCTCGACGGAGGCCGCCCCGGCGGCGGCTGCTGGGGGTACTGGGGGCCACCCGGCGGTTGTTCGTGCACGGCACACCACTCCCCCACGTGAAAGCCCGCCCCGGACAGGCGGAATCCCTTTCCTCCAGGGTCGCTCACCCGGGCGGGGAATCAGGGAACGATCCGTCAAAGGATTCCCGTACGGGAATCGAAGGACCGACAATTCGCGGGCAAGTCCGAGCCCCCGCGGCAACCGGAACCGCCCCGGAGGAGAACTCCGGGGCGGTCCGGGGCAGGGCCGGTCAGCTCTCCTGCGCGACCGAACTCCGGTAGACGGCCTGGGCGACCTGGCCGAACAAACCCTTCGGGTGGTTGCGGAACAGCGGTTCGGTGCCCAACAGCACCACGGACGCGCCCCGGTCCGCGACTCCGCTGACCAGGGACGCGTGCCCGGCCGCGGCGTCCTGGCCGCCCGCGCCGGTGGCGCCCGCACGCCAGTGCCCGGCGACCAGGGGCCCGTCCGCGGAGTAGGCCTGCTCGACGGCGACACCGTCGCCGAGCTCGGTGAACCACCCACAACGCCAAACGGACTGCCGAGTGCCGACTGTCGAACGAGTCCGTCGAGCACCACCTGCTCAAGCTGGAGTCGGCGACGGCCATCCGAGAGGCCGGCTGGTGTGCGGAACTGGAGGGGAGGGCAGATGGCGGATCCTGGCGCAGGGCCGTATACCGTCCACGGCCGCGCCCCGGCGACGCTGTGCGGCACGGGTGGTGTGGAGTCCGAACAGCCCCGTCCGCGTCCACCCCCTTCACACCACAGCGCCGTTGAGCGGCCCTGAGCTGTCGAAACGCTTCCACCGGGCCGGCAGGGCGTTCAGACGGGGCGGGCGCGGAGCTCGCGCTTGAGGATCTTGCCCGAGGCGTTGCGCGGCAGCTCCTCCACCAGCCGCACCGCCTTGGGCGCCTTGAACGGCGCCAGGCGCTGACGGACATGCTCCACCAACAGCCCCGGCAGCGCGTCCGCGTCCGCCCCCGGCGCGGGGACCACGTAGGCCGTCACCGCCTCGATCCACGTCTCGTCGGCCACCCCCACCACCGCGGCCTCGGCCACCCCCGGGTGCGCGAACAGCACGTCCTCGATCTCCCGGGAGGCCACCAGCACGCCGCCCGTGTTGATCACGTCCTTGATCCGGTCCACGACCTCGATGTATCCCCCGGCGTCGGCGCGGACCAGGTCGCCGGAGTGGAACCACCCGTCCCGGAACGCCTCCGCCGTCTCCTCCGGCTTGTCCCAGTACCCCTGGCACAGCTGCGGCGACCGGTACACCACCTCGCCCAACTCCCCCGGCTCCACGTCCCGACCCTGCTCGTCCACCACCCTCAGCTCCACGAACAGCGCCGCCCGCCCCGCCGACGCCGGCCGCTCGGCGTGCTCCTCCGGTCTCAGCACCGTGGCCAGCGGACCGATCTCGCTCTGCCCGAAGCAGTTGTACAACCCCAGTCCGGGCAGGGCGCCCCGCAGTCTCTCCAGCACCGGCCCCGGCATGACAGACGCCCCGTAGTACGCCTTGCGCAGGCTGGACAGGTCCCGCACGTCGAAGTCCGGGTGGTTGGCCAGCGCCACCCACAGGGTCGGCGCCGCGAAGAACGCCCCGTGCCGCCCGGCCTCGATCCGGCGCAGCAGGTCCGCCGGGTCGGGCGCCTCCACCAGCGTGTTGGCCGCGCCGACCGCCAGCCACGGCATGAGGAACACGTGCATCTGGGCGCTGTGGTAGAGCGGCATCGCGTGCAGCGGTGCGTCATCAGCCCGCAGGTCCAGGCCGGCGACGCAGGAGAGGTACTCGTGGACCAGCGCCCGGTGGGTCATCATCGCGCCCTTGGGGCGGGAGGTGGTGCCGGACGTGTACAGGAGCTGCACCAGGTCGGTGTCATCGACCTCCGCGTCGAACTCGGGCACCGGCCCGTCCAGGCAGTCGGCGAGCAGGGAGTCCGGCCCGCCGCGCAGTTCCAGGACCTGCTCGACCCCGGTCTCGGCTCGCAGGTCGTCGACGACCGACCGCAGGGCGGGGTCGACCAGGGCGATCGTGCTGCCGGACTGCCCCAGGAGGTAGGCGAGCTCCTCTCCCCGGAGCGCGTAGTTGACCGGGACGTGGACCAGTCCGGACCGGGCACAGGCCAGGAAGCCGATCAGGTAGGCGTCGGAGTTGCGCCCGTAGGCGGCGACGCGGTCCCCCTTGACCGCGCCGAAACCGAGGAGCCGGGCGGCAGCCCGTGTAACGGCCGCGTCCAGGTCGGCGTAGGTCCAGGCGCGGTCCTCGAAGGTCAGCGCGGTGGCGCCGGGCGAGCGGGCGGCGCTGCGCCGCAGGATGCCGTCGACGGTGCTGGATGTCGTCGAACCGTTCATGTGCCCCTGTGCTCCCGTCGGTCGGTAAGGCCCCGGGGCCTCCGGTACGCCCCATCCTGGAGGGTGGCGGGGGCCGGGGCAACCGTCCCGGGGGTTCTCGGGGACGGGCCCGGGAAGCACGGCGACCGGTACACCACCTCGCCCAGCTCCCCCGGCTCCACGTCCCGACCCTGCTCGTCCACCGCCCTCGGCTCCACGAACAGCGCCGCCCGCCCCGCCGACGCCGGCGCCCTCCAGTACGACGTGTACGCGGCCTCGGACATGGTCGGGACCGGACCGCTGTTGGGAGCCGCGCGGGCCAATTCCTCACTTTCTCCGATGCAACCGCGTCTCACACCGAAGAGCACCTCCGACAGGAGTGACAGGGTCCTCGGGATGGCCGATCAAGGCCGAGAACCAAGGTTTGAAGACGGAGAGCACTTCACTCTGGTAAGAACAGAAAATTTAAGGACACGGGCTCGAATCCTCATGTTCCGGGGAAGCACAGAAGACGCAAAGCTCCTCGGTCGGCCCACCCGTGCAGCGAAAGGGAAGCCTCAGCACCGGCTCGCAAAGCCACCTCGACGCGCAACCATTCTTGGCCTGGAGAGCCGACACGACTGAGGCACCGACAGCGGTGAACGGGTCGAGTCCACCGGGAGGCCCGTGGAGGTCTTCGCCGTCCCGCGCGGTCACATCCGCACAGCGGGCGATAGCGAACAAGCCATGATACAAAGAATCCACGGCAGAATATTCTACTACCGAGGGTCTGCCGCGCCAAGGGCCCTGATGCCGTCCTGCGCGAACTCCGCGGATCAATCCCTGCCGATGCCTAGGAGTTCAACAGACCAATCCCCTCACCTCGACCAGGGATTTCGAAGAAATTGCACGAAGGGGCACGGGGGCACCGTCCTCGCGTAATCTGAATTGCGGCCAGCGAATCACGCCCCCGTGGAGTACCCTCGGTCGAAGCCGATCCAGGAGATCACTCCCAGATGAAACTTCGTCCCATGTCCACTCAGGTCGACGTGTCCGGATCGACCATTCTCCGCGACCGCCCCCTGGACGAAATTCTCGATTCCTGCCGGGACGACTCGGACGAGTCCGGGAGCCTCATCGTCCACGGTCCCTCCGGGAGCGGCAAGACCACCCTGCTCACCCAGTCCAACGAGATCATGCGGCTGATCACCCCTACCGCGTTCGTCAACTGCAACGAATACCGCCCGGAGACCGTGCCGGACCTCTTCCGCGATATTCGGGACCAGTTGAGCGCCAGGATACCGGGACTGCCACGTTGCCACTTCCCGAGGCTGGACCTGGTGCTCACCGCCTTGCTCGACGGCCTCACCCCCGTCAGCGACTACACCAGATTCTGGCCCGAACTGGTCAGACACTGGAGGCGGCAGGCACGTTCCGACCGCGAAGCACGACCCGAGCGTCGTGACGATGCCGCCACGTCCGTCACCGTCGTGGTGGAGGTGAATCTACTCTTCCTCAAGTTCCAGATCGGCGCCGTCCGTCCGATCGGCCACGCCCTCGCGCTGCCGCGCAGGAAGATCGGCGCCGCCGTGGAGCAGTGGTTCAAGACCCGGGCCTGGGGCTCGCTCATCAACCCCTATCCGGAACAGGCCGGAACCGAGAAGGCGGAGCGGGACCGCGAGACAGAGTGGATGATCCAGACCAGTCACAACGAGTGGCTCGTCCACGCCTTCCTCGCCGATCTGCGCGATCAGGCCGAAGACGCCGACCAGTACCGGCGCGTGGTCTTCCTGGACGACGTCGACGCGTTGAAGCAGCCGACCAGCAGGGGCGGCGGGCTGCTCGCACTGTTCCGGTCCGCGCAGTCCTCGCCCGCCCACCAGGGGGCCGGCCGGCTACCACTGCTGCTGGTGAGCAGCACTCCCGAGAAGCCTCTCCTGAGCAGGGTGAAAGCGATCCCGGCCCCGGACTTCAGTCCCTCCGAAGCACGCGAGCTGGCGGACCGCACACCGCACCGCATCGACGACTACTTCCCCGGGCTCATCTTCGGACTTACCGGGGGATACGTGGCCGCCACCAGCTATCTGCTCCAGGATCCGGCGATCGACGGACTGCGCGCCTACAACGGACTCCAGCACCTGCTCCGCCAGAAGCGCGGCGGCGCCGAGGACGCCCCGACGCTGAAGGAGCACCTGGGCGACACCCTCATCAAGGCCCTGCTGAAACACTCCGAGCTCGACCTCAAGAGCCGGACGCTCGAAGCGCTGACGATCTGCTCGCTCGCCAAGGACCTCCAGGACGTCGATCACCTCATCCGGACCTACGACCTCGGCGAGGACCTCACCGGACTCGACGACCGCCACTGGCTGGCATGGAACGAGAACTCGGGAGCGGCACGCTCGGCCCGGGCGCTGATGATGCGGTTGCTGCTTCGCCGCTGGCAGAAGGAACCGACATGGGTGCGCTGCGACCGCGACGAAGCCTTCCGGCGGCTCGCGACGCGGTCCGACAAGGAGGCGAGCGGCCACACCCCGAACTGGTACTACTACACGCTCGGGTCCGGCGACCTCATGGCGGTGTGCCGGGAGCTCGACGCGCTGCTCGACCTGCCCGGCCGTGAGTCCGAGGTGCTCGACCTCATCCGACACACCACGTCGGTACCGCAGCCGCCGATCGACGACCCCGGCGCGGACGGCTTCACTCCGTTGCAGCGCTACGGGTTCCTCGTCCGGAACCGGGGTCCTCGTCGGTCGGACGGAGCTCCGCTGGACCACCGGCTGTCGAGGATCCTCCGCATCGTCGCCGGCAAATGGGTCATCGAGGACCCCTTCGAGAGCATGTACACCAGGGACGTGCACCTGCGCGTGAGGACCGCGTTCCACGAGCTGGGAGCCGTCTGCGAGGACTCCCACCCGTTCCAGTCCGAGGCCGAGTTCCACGAGAGCATCTCGCTGGAACGCCCGGTGAACCCACTCGACTCCGATATCGACTTCTGAGAAGGAGGACGCATGGAACACGGCCGATCCTCCATCGGGGACCTCGAGTTCCCGCTCACCCGATCCGAACTCGTGCGCAGGATCGGTCCACCGCTCCAACGGCGGCGGTTCAGGCGAACCCGGGCGGCAGTGGTCCTCTCGACGGTGGTGGCGCTCGTCGCCACCGTGGTCGGGGGCGTGTTCGGCTGGCCGCACCTGGTCTGCGGGACGGGCCTCCAACAGATCGAAGGCGAATGCGTCGGCGTCAACGACGGCTCCTATTCCTTCGAGGCGGATCTCGAATGGCTCACCAGCCGGATCCACAGCATGAACACCGAGGTCGAGGAGCTCGCCGCCTCCCGGGACGACGTCGAGGCCTTCCGTATCGTGATGATGACGTCGTTCTCACTCGACGGGAGCGCGGACCTGAGCGAGGAGCAGATCGTCCGCGCCGTCGAGGGGACCTATGTCGCACTCATGCGACAGAACGGATTCGCGGAGACCGGTTCCGGAGTTGAGGTGGTCGCCGAGGGGAGCCGGATCTTCCAGCTCTACTTGGCCAACGAGGGGAGTGTGCAGCAAGGCACCGATGCGGTCGTCGACGACCTCGAATCGATGGTCGACGACGACATTCCCCTGTCCGTGGTCATCGGGAAGTCCTCGACCACCACCGAGACAGAGGCAGTCGCCCGGGAACTGTCCGAGCTCGGGATTCCCATGGTCGCCGGCTCCTCGACCTCCACCACGATCAACAATGTGCACTCGCCCGGGCTCATCCGAGCGGCCCCCAACAACGAGGACTTCGCGGCGGCTCTGCGCGACCACCTGGACCGTCGGGCCGAGTCGGACCAGGAACCGGCCAGGGGTCTGCTGCTCGCCGACGAGAACGAGGCCGATACCTTCTCACTGGATCTGGCCGATCAGTTCCGCCGGTATCTCGACCCCTATCTCGTCCAGAACTCGCTGACGTTCCAGGGCAGCGCCGGCTCGGAGAACACGACTGTCTACTTCGATCACATAGCCAACGAGATCTGCGCGAACCCGGGGACCAACTCGGTGTTCTTCGCCGGACGGTTCTCCGACCTGGGAACCTTCCTGCGATCCCTGGAACTGCGCGGTTGCAGGGCCGAATCCGGCGTCCCGATCACGGTGTACTCCATAGAGCTCGGGCTGCTTCCGGACATGATCAGGTCCTACTCCGGCACGGAGTGCGAGCCCGCCGACGACGACTCGGCCGGGGAGCACTACCGCCTCGTCCAGGCGAGCGCCTTCGATCCCTCCTGGCTGGAGGAGGGTGCTTGGAGCCCGGAGGGGTTCGACGACTACGAGGCGGCCGTCACCACGACGGTGAGGGCCGAGACGGAAAGCACCTCCGTTCCGGAGGACTTCTACAGCGGCTACAGCCTGATCTACTACGACGCGGCCACGATCGCGGCCCGCGCAACGCTGCTGGGCTTCGAGGCGAGCGACGAGAGCACCCTGGCCGCGAGCGTCCGGAACCACCTGTTCCGGGTCACCCGCGAACCGACTGGCAGCGGGCATCTGGACTATCTGGAGGAGTTGGAGGGCCGGGGGGCGGGCCGGCACATTCCGATCCTCAGTTCCGACTGCTCGGTGGACGCCGATCCGTTCCGGACGCCTGACGTCCCCTACAACGAGCTGTACCCGGACCTGGCGAACTGAGCGGCCCCACCCCCTGCGTCCCTCGACGCCGGTTCCGGTATCCCGAACCCGCAGACGCCGGTTCCGGTATCCCGAACCCGCACGCGCCGTCGAAGCGACGCCGTCCACCTGCCGGTGTTCACGACCGCCGGCGGGTCAGCGCGAACCACAGGCGCATGCGCTGCTCGGCGTCGCCGAGGTCCACGCCGAGGTCGCGCTCGATCCGGCCGATGCGGTAGCGGACGCTGTTGCGGTGGGCGCCGAGGTCGGCTGCGGCCCGGTCCCAGTTGCCGTGCCGGGTGAGCCAGGCGCGAAGGGTGCGTCGAAGGAGGCGTGCGGGCTCGGTATCGTCCGCGAGCGGTCCCAGGACACCGCGCGCGAGGACGTCGGCTCCTGCCGGGGCCAGAAGGGCCTCGAAGGGGTCGGTGTCCTCCCCCCAGAGCAGGGGTCCGCCGGCCGCGCGGGCGCGGGAGAGCAGGGACGCCGCCGTGCGGTCGGCCCCGGACAGCTCGTCGGGGGGCACCGGGCCGCTGAGGGCGCCGATCCACCCGTGCAGCAGGAGCCGTTCCAGTCCTTCCCGGTGGTCGGCGTCGCCGCGGTCCGCGAGGACCGCGCGGAGCAGCCCCGGGGGGCCGGGGTCGGCGTCCAGGACCCGGGTGTCCAGGGGCAGCCCGGCGGGCGCGGTGTGGCGCCCCCGGTCGGCGGGGAGGGCGTGCAGGACCCGGTAGGCTCCCGCTCCCCCGTCCCCGCTGTCGCCCCCGGTGAGCTCGGCCAGCAGCGGGAGGGCGTCCCCGGTCACCCCTCCGTCCAGGAGCAGCCCGGTGAGGAGGCGCCCCGGGGCGGGCGGAGCGCCCCGGTCGGTGCGGGCGAGCAGGTCGAGCAGGGCCGTCGCGGTGCGCAGGACCGCGCGGTCGGTGATGCCGAGGGGGTCCGGGCGCCCGACCAGGACCACCCCGTGGTCGTCGGGCGGCGAGCCGACGGTGTGCAGGAAGACCTCGTCCGCGCCCGACCGCGCCTTGGCGCTGCGCGGCCCGTGCGGCAGGGTGAGCCGGGCGACGAGCTCCAGGAGTTCGGGGTCCGGGTCGCGCGGGGCTCCCTGGGTCGCGTGCCGCCCGGCGGAGGCGGCCCCGGCCCCGTCGCGGGGACCGCCGCCCTCCTCCGGCGCGGAGCGTCCCCCGGGCGCCGACGGCACCGCCGGGGGGTGGGCCAGCAGCGCCCATCCGCCCAGGGCCTCGGCGAGTACGCGCAGGACGCGGTCCACGGGGGTGTCGGCGGTGACGGCGAGGGCGAGGGCCTGGTGCGCCTCCCCGAGGCGGCGCAGGTCGCGCAGTCGCCGCTCCTCCAGCTCCGCGCCGACAGCCTGGCTGACGGCGGCGAACGGGGTGGGGCGGGGCACCGCGACCAGGGGCAGCCCGCGCGCGTGGCACTGCTCGACCAGGCCCGCGGGGACTGTGTCGTGGACGGGGGTGACGCCGAAGCCGATCGCACTGACCCCCGCGCCGGCCACGGCGTCCACGTAGGCGCGCAGTCCGGCGGAGGTCCGGGGCAGGTTGACCCCTGCGGTGAGCAGGAGTTCCCCGCCGCGCAGGTAGGCGGACGGATCCGTCAGCTCGCTGACCACGGCCCAGGTGATCCCCGGGTCGCCCGCGTCGACGACCGTGGTCAGCGCCAGGTCGCGGCGGCCGGTGACCACGGTGAGCGGCACGGTGTGGACGTCGGTGCGGCGCGTTCCTCCGGCCATGCTGTCCCCTTCCTCCTCGCGTCGGCGCGGCCGGGCACGACCGCGGACGCCTCGTGTCCCCCGTGTTGCGTGCGGGGGTGCGCCGCCCGCTCCGTGTGGATGATTCGTCCATCTGTGGGGGCTCCACGGTGCGGTTCGTCCACTGGAGCGTAGCCGAGACGCTGCCTAATCTGACCGAAGCCCGTGTGACCTGCGTCAAAGCCGCCGCCGTTCACGCCCCCGCACCCCCGCGTCCACACTTGGAGTGCCATGACCGTCGACCTCGCGGTGATCGCCGCCTACCTCCTGGGTATGGTCGCCCTCGGCTGGTGGGGCATGCGCCGCGCCACCAGCAAGTCCGACTACCTGGTCGCCGGGCGCCGCCTGGGGCCGCTGATGTACGCGGGCACCATGGCCGCCGTCGTCCTCGGCGGCGCCTCCACCGTCGGCGGCATCGGCCTCGGCTACACCTACGGCATCTCCGGCGCCTGGCTGGTCGTCGCCATCGGCGTCGGCATCCTCGCGCTGCACCTGTTCTTCGCCAAGCGCATCTCGCGGCTGCGGGTCTTCACCGTGTCCGAGATGCTGGACCTGCGCTACGGCGGCAACTCGCGGGTGGTGTCGGGGCTGGTCATGTGGGGTTACACCTTCATGCTGACGGTGCCCTCCACCCTGGCGTTCTCCACCATCTTCAGCGGCCTGTTCGAGCTCCCGCGCGCGGTGGCGATCATCCTGGGCGGGTCCATCGTGGTCCTCTACTCCACGATGGGCGGCATGTGGTCGGTGACCATGACCGACATGGCGCAGTTCGTCATCAAGACCATCGGTCTCATCCTCATCCTGACGCCGGTGGCGATCTGGTCGGCGGGCGGCTTCTCCGGGATGAGGGAGGCGCTGGACCCCTCCCACTTCAGTCCCACCGCCATCGGCGGGGAGACGATCCTGACCTACTTCGTCATCTACTCGCTGGGCCTGCTCATCGGCCAGGACATCTGGCAGCGCGTGTTCACGGGCCGCGACGACCGGGTCGCCAGGGCCGGCGGCATCGGAGCGGGGGTCTACTGCCTTGTCTACGGCGTGTGCGGGGCGCTCATCGGCACCGCGGCGGCCGTGCTCTTCCCGGACCTGGCCAACCCGGACGAGGCGTTCACCGTCATGGTCGACGCGACCCTGCCCGTCGGCCTGGCCGGGCTGGTGATCGCCGCCGCCCTGTCCGCCGTGATGTCCACCGCCAGCGGCGCCCTCATCGCCTGCTCCGCGGTGACCTCCACCGACCTGTGGCCCCAGGTACGCCGCCTGTTCGGACGCGGCGCCGCACCCGCCGAGGAAGGGGGCGACGAGGTCGCCTCCAACCGCGTCTTCACCCTGGTCCTGGGCGCGGCCACCATCGGCGTGGCCCTGGCCGTCGACAACGTCGTCGCCGCGCTGACCCTGGCCTACAACCTGCTCGTGGGCGGCCTGCTGATCGCGATCCTCGGCGGCCTGCTGTGGAGGCGCGGCACCCGGGCGGGCGCCCTGGCCTCCATGCTCGCGGGGTCGGTGGCCGTCATCGTCACCATGGCCCTGACCGGGATGCTCGCCAACGAGCCCATCTACGTGGGGCTGGGCACCGCACTGGTGGTGTACGTGGCCGTCAGCCTGCTGACCCGGCCCACCGACCCGGCCGTCCTGACCGCGTGGCAGAGCCGCCTGCGCGGTGAGGACGCACCGCCGGCGCAGGCCCGCACGGAGGCCGGGGACGCCCCCGCCGCCGCGGAGGCACCCGCGTCCCGGGAGGACTGACCCGGATCCGACACCCGCCCGCACCACCGCGGACCGCACCGGCCGCACCCACGAAGAGAAGGACGACCACGCGATGAACACACCGATCGGCCCCACCGACTCCAGCCTCGTACCGCGCTTCGCCGGACCGGCGACCTTCGCCCGCCTCCCCCGTATCGACCAGGTGGAGAAGGCCGACATCGCCGTGGTCGGCGTGCCCTTCGACACCGGGGTCTCCTACCGTCCCGGCGCCCGCTTCGGGCCCTCCGCCATCCGTGAGGCCAGCCGCCTGCTGCGCCCCTACAACCCCGGCCTGGACGTGTCCCCGTTCGCCACCGCGCAGGTGGTCGACGCCGGGGACATCGCGGTCAACCCGTTCTCCATCGGCGACGCCGTGGAGACCCTCGACGAGGGAGCCTCCCGGTTCGTGCGCGCGGGCACGCGCCTGGTCACCCTGGGCGGCGACCACACCATCGCCCTCCCCCTGCTGCGCTCGCTGCACCGCGTCCACGGGCCGATCGCGATGGTGCACTTCGACGCCCACCTGGACACCTGGGACACCTACTTCGGCGAGCCCTACACCCACGGCACCCCGTTCCGCCGCGCGGTCGAGGAGGGCCTCCTCGACACCGAGGCGATCTGCCACGTGGGCACCCGCGGCCCCCTCTACGGCAAGAAGGACCTGGAGGACGACCGCCGCTTCGGGTTCGGCATCGTCACCTCGGCCGACGTGATGCGCAAGGGCGTGGACGAGATCGCCGACTCCCTGCGCCAGCGCATCGGCAACCGGCCCCTGTACGTGTCGGTGGACATCGACGTGCTCGACCCCGCGCACGCGCCCGGTACCGGCACCCCGGAGGCGGGCGGCCTGACCAGCCGCGAACTGCTGGAGATCCTGCGCGGACTGGCCGGATGCCGTCTGGTGGGCGCGGACGTGGTGGAGGTCGCCCCCGCCTACGACCACGCGCAGATCACCGCCACCGCGGCCTCGCACGTGGCCTACGACCTGGTCAGCGTCCTGGCCCTCAACCAGCAGACGGGGGCCTGACCCCATGGGAGCGCCGCGCAACGGCGGGGACCTGGTCACCGAGACGCTCACCGCGCTCGGCGCACGGGTGGCCTTCGGCATCCCCGGCCAGCACGCGCTCGGGCTGTTCGACGCGCTGCGCCGGGCGCCGCGGCTGAGGTTCGTCTCCAGCCGGGTCGAGAACAACGCGGCCTTCGCCGCCGACGGGCACGCCCGGCTCACCGGGGAGGTGACCCCGCTCCTGGTCTCCACCGGGCCCGGGGCGCTGCTCACCCTGGCCTCGCTCCAGGAGTCCAGGGCCTCCAGCGCCCCGGTGCTGGTGGTCAGCAGCCAGATCCCGCGTGCGGGACTGGGCGGGGGCCGCCACGGCTATCTGCACGAGCTGCCCGAGCAGTCCGCGAGCTTCGCCAACGTGACCAAGTCGGCGTTCACGGTGCGGCACGCCTCGCAGATCCCCTCGGCCCTGGCCGAGGCCTGGCGGGTCGCCGCGAGCGCCCCGGCGGGCCCGGTGCTGGTGGAGATCCCCCAGGACGTGCTGCTGGAGCCGACCGGGGTGCCCCCGGTGCGGGACGTGGACCCGGCCCCGGCGCCGCTCGCCCCCCGCGCGGAGGTGGTGGCCGAGGCCGCCCGGCTGCTCGACGGGGCCCGTCGGCCCGTGGTGCTGGCCGGGGGCGGGGTGAGCCGCGCGGGAGGGCGGGACGCCCTCGTCGCCCTGGCCGAGGCGCTCCAGGCACCGGTGGCCACCACGTTCGGCGGCAAGGACGCCTTCCCGTGGGAGCACCCGCTCTCGCTCCAGTCGTGGATCGAGGACCGGCACACCACCGACTACATGGAGGCCGCCGACGTCCTGCTGGTGGTCGGGTCGGGACTGGGCGAACTGTCCAGCAACTACCACACGTTCGCGCCCCGGGGCCGCGTGGTCCAGGTCGAGGCCGACCTGGGCAAGCTGGAGTCCAACCATCCGGCGCTGGGTGTGCACGGCGACGCAGCCCTGACCCTGGCCGGTCTCGCGGAGGCGGTGGCGCGCCGCCCGGCCGACCCGGCCGCGACCGCCGAGGTGGCGGCCGTGAAGGCCGCGGTGGCCGCCCGCCTGGACGCCCAGGACCTGGGCGCGGAGCGCGCGGTGCTGGCCGCGGTGCGGGAGGCCCTGCCCGACGGAGCGCCCAGCTTCTGGGACATGACGATGCTGGCCTACTGGGCGTGGTCGGCGTGGGACCCGCGCGGCGGCCAGGCGCACTCCGCCCAGGGCTCGGGGGGCCTGGGATACGGGCTGCCCGCCGCCCTGGGCGCCGCGGCGGCCGGGCGCGGCCCGGTCCTGGCGGTCTCCGGGGACGGGGGCGCCATGTACTCGATCGCCGAGCTCGCCACGGCCCGCCAGCACGACCTGGACGTGACGTGGCTGGTCGTGGACGACGGCGGCTACGGCATCCTGCGGGAGTACATGGAGTCGTCGTTCGGGGAGGCCACCCACACCGAGCTGGCCCGCCCGGACTTCGTGGCTCTCGCCGAGGCGTTCGGTGTGCCCGCCACGGCGACCTCCCCGGACCGGCTGCGCGAGGACCTGGCCGCCGCCCTGTCCCGGCCAGGCCCGCACGTGGTCGTGCTGCCCATGGTGCTGGGGTTGTTCGCCCCCACCCACCTGGGCGGGTAGCGCGCACGACGCACCCCGCCGGCCCCTGGCCCCGGCCCGCGGCCGGGCCCGCGGGCTTCCGGCCATGCCCGGGCCGAGCGGGGGGACGCCCCCTCCGACCGGCCCGCACACCGACCGACACCACCCCGAGCGACACGAGGACCCCATGCGCATCAACGAGTTCGACACGCTGCCCGGCTTCGTCGACGGACGGCCCCTGACGCCCGCGGACGGGCGCACCCAGGACCTGGTCGACCCGGTGACGGGGAGGGCCGCCGGCAGGGCCGGGATCTTCGGCCCCGACGAGGTCGGCGCGGCCATGGCCTCCTCCGCGCGCGCCTTCCGGGGCTGGCGCCGGGGCGGCACCCCCGCCCGGCGCCAGGACGCCCTCCTCGCGATCGCGGACGCCCTGGCCGCGCGCGCCGAGGAGTTCGCCGACGCCGAGTGCCGCGAGACCGGGAAGCCGCGCGCGTCCGTGCTCGACGAGGAGATCCCCTTCTGCGTGGACACCCTGCGGTTCTTCGCCGGGGCCGCACGCCACCTGGAGGGGCGCGCGGCGGCCGAGTACCTGGAGGGTCACACCTCGTGGATCCGGCGCGAGCCGGTGGGCGTGTGCGTGGGCATCACCCCGTGGAACTATCCGCTGATGATGGCGGTGTGGAAGATCGGCCCCGCCCTGGCCGCGGGGAACACCGTCGTGCTCAAGCCCGCCGAGACCACACCGACCACCACGGTCATGCTCGCCGAGATCGCCGCGGAGGTGCTGCCGGCGGGCGTGCTCAACACGGTCGTGGGCGACCGGGACACCGGCCGCCTGCTGGTGGAGCACCCCGCGGCACGGCTGGTGTCGATCACCGGTTCCACCCGCGCGGGTGTGCAGGTGGCCCGGGCGGCCTCGGCCGACCTGAAGCTGCTGCACCTGGAGCTGGGCGGCAACGCACCGGTCCTGGTCTTCGACGACGCCGACCCGGCCGGCACCGCCGCCGGGGTGGTGGCGGGCGCGTTCCTCAACGCCGGCCAGGACTGCACCGCCGCCACCCGGGTGCTGGTGCACGAGGGCGTCCACGACGAGTTCGTGGCCGCACTGGCCGCGCGGGCGGCAGCGCAGGTCACCGGGCGGCCCAGCGACCGGTCCTCCGACTTCGGCCCGCTCAACAACGCCGACCAGTTCGCCCGGGTCACCGGGCTCCTGGAGCGCCTGCCGGCGCACGCGGTCGTGGAGACGGGCGGGCACCGCGTGGGCGGGGAGGGGTTCTTCCTGGCGCCCACCGTGGTGTCCGGGCTGCGCGCCGACGACGAGATCGTGCGCGAGGAGGTCTTCGGCCCGGTGGTGACCGTGCAGAGGTTCGCCACCGAGGAGGAGGCGGTCGAGCTGGCCAACGGCGTCGAGCAGGGGCTGGCCTCGTCCGTGTGGACAGCCGACCACGGACGCGCCCTGCGTGTCAGCGCCGAACTGGACTTCGGCGCGGTGTGGATCAACAGCCACGGAGAACTGGCGTCGGAGATGCCCCACGGCGGGTTCAAGCACTCGGGCTACGGCAAGGACCTGTCGGCGTACAGCCTGGAGGACTACACCCGTGTCAAGCACGTGATGAGTGCGCTGCGCTGACACCCGGCGGTCCCGGGCCGCGGGCTCGGGGCCGCCGTCAGAGCGCGGTGGCCGTCCGGCGGGACCGCAGGTGGGACCAGGTCAGCTCGGTGACGTGCCCGGCCATGGCGTCGGGGCTCTCCTCCGGGTGGTCGAGGAGCCAGTCGGCGAAGGCGTCCGCGGTGCTGACGGCGATGCGCGCCAGGAGCTGCGCGTCCTTGGTGTCGTGCTCGCCCAGGAGGCCGCCGGTGCAGCTGGTGATGAGGTCGCCGACCTCGTCCATGACCCGGTCCCTCATACGGCTGGCCTCGGCCGCGAAGGGCTCCCCCTGTACGGCTGCGCGCCGGTACAGGACGGTCCAGCTCTCCCGGTTCCCGGTCACGAAGGTGAAGAAGGCGTGCATGCCCCGGCGCAGCGGGTCGTCGCCGGCGGCGGCCCTCGGGTCGTGGACCGCCTCCCGGATGGCGGCGATGAGCCGCTCCCCCTCCCGGCGCACGCAGGCCGTGAAGATGCCCTCCTTCGACCCGAGGTAGTGGTAGACCGTCGGTTTGGAGGTCCCTGCCGCCTCGGCGATCTCCTCCACCCTGACCGAGTGGTAGTCACCACGGGAGAACGCCGTCACCGCGGCGTCGATCATCTGCTGTTCCCTGATCCGGCGCGGAAGTCTGCGCTGTGTGGTCTTCACGAACCCAGACTTTATGGCGGCCGGGGTGTTTGGCCAGGGTCCGTTGTCACGCGTCGCCCCTCCGCCGCGGGAGGCCGGGCGCTCCCGCGGGCGTGACCTGTGGCGACGGGTGGACCGCCCCCGGGCCCCGGTGGCATTTCCCACATCCGTGCCGTTTCGGGTGTCCGGGTTCCGTGACGGGTGCACGGAACCCGGATGCTCCCCCTCACACAGGGGAGGGTGCCTCGCGCAGTTCCAGGGTGCAGCACTTGGCGCCGCCCCCGGCTTTGCGCAACTCGTCCAGTTCGACCGGGTGGACGGTACGGCCGAGTGCGCGCAGGCGGTCGGCGAGAGCGGTCGCCTCCGCGGCGACGACGATGTCGTCGCCCGCGCAGACGGCGTTGAGGCCGAGGACGGCGGCGTCCTCCTCCGTGGCCAGCAGCGCCTCCGGGTAGAGGGCGCGCAGCACCCTGCGGCTCCCCTCGGAGAAGGCGCCCGGGTAGTAGGCGACCTGGCTGCCGGAGAGCGGGAACAGCGCTGTGTCCAGGTGGTAGAAGCGCGGGTCCACCAGTTGCAGGGTGACGACGGGGCGGCCGAGGAAGCGCTCGGCCTCCTGGTGCGCGGCGGCCTCGGTCCGGAACCCGGTGGCGGCCAGGACCACGTCGTCCAGGGTGATGAAGTCCCCCTCGCCCTCGTTGACGTGCTTGGGTTCGCGGGTCTCGGAGTAGCCCGCCTTGCGGAACCAGTCCAGGTAGGCCGGCCCCTCGGGCGTGCGCTCGGCGCTGGCGAAGCGCGCGCCGTAGACCCGGCCGTCGACGACCAGGGCCCCGTTGGCGGCGAAGACCATGTCCGGCAGGCCGTCGACGGGTTCGATCTCGCTGACCCGGTGCCCGAGTCCGAGGTAGAGGTCGCGCAGGCCCTCCCACTGCCGAATCGCCTTTTCCCTGTCCACTCCCGCGTCCGGGTCCATCCAGGGGTTGATCGCGTATTCGACGGCGAAATAGGTCGGCCGACACATCAGGTAGTGCCGCGGAGCCGGTGCCGGTGGAACCGGTCGAGCCATGGGACCTCCCAGTGAATCGCGCGGAACGCTGTTCAGCCCTCGGTGGTACAGGCATTTACCACATCGTGGTTCCCGCACGGATGAAGAGGAGATACCCGCAGCGGAGTTCGGTCAACAGACGGGTTTCCCCAAAGTGCTCCACAGGCCCTCCCCCTTTCGGTGGCGCCCGTTCGGAAGTGTGCCCGGCGACGCGGTGAGGGCTGTGGCGCCCCACCGGGACGGCGGGGCGCCGGTCAGCGGCGTCCGCCGGAGCCCGCCCTGCCGACGGCCGCCTCCAGTTCGTCCCTGTTCATCTTCGAGCGGCCCGGCACATCCAGTTCCGAGGCCCGCTGGAGGAGTTCGCGCTTGGTCCTGCGGCCCTCGGAGGTGCTCCTGGCCTCGGCCCGGACGGTGGTGGGCGTGCGCGGCACGGGGGCGCGCCCCCGCTTGTGGGGGCGGGTCGGCAGGCTCTGCCGCAGTGCCTCGCCGATCGCGCCGACGCCCCCGCGGCCGTCCGTGCGGTCGGGGCGGTGGGAGAACGTGGTCCCCCGTGCCTTGGCCCGCACCAGTTCGGTGAGCCGCCGGCCGTAGCTGTCCTCGTAGTCGTCGGGGTCCCACTCCGCGGACAGGGCCCTGACCAGTTCCTCCGCCAGTTTCAGCTCGCCCTTGCCGAGTTCGGCGCGGGCGACGGGCGGCATCACGTCGTCCGGGGCCCGGACCTCGTCGGGCCACCACAGGGTGGAGGCCGACAGCACCCCGCGGTGGGGTTGGATGAGGACCGGGTACTCGCGGTCGCGCAGGACGACGGTGGCCGCCCCCACACGCCGGGTCCTGTCCAGTGCGGCGTAGAGCAGCTGGTAGGGCTCGGTGTCGGCGGCCCCGCGGGGTGCCGCGTAGTAGGTGGAGGCGTACCAGAGCGGGTCCACGGCCCCCTCCGGCAGGAACTCGCCCATCTCCATGGTGCGCGAGCCGCTCGGCAGGATCTCCTCCAGCTCCTCGGGTTCGAGGATCACGTACTCGTCCTCGACCCCGGTCCGGGCCCCGCGCACGACCTCCTCGACGGCGACCTCCTCCCCCGTGCGCTCGTTGACGCGCAGGTAGCGGATGCGGTCGGCGGTGCCCCTCTGGAACTGGTGCAGCACGGGTCCCCTGCGCTCGCGGGCGCTGTAGAGGCGGATGCCGATCGGCACCCGACCGAACATCAGGGTCCCCACCCAAACCGGATTGACCATGATCCCTCCCTCTGCCTCCCATCATCACTCCCACCTGGCAAGACGCCTCCCACAGGAGGCAAAGGAGGGGTCAGGCCGACGCGGCGGGGCCGTCAGCGGCCCGGCCGCGCCAGCACCGGCGGCGCGGAGGCGTCCAACACGCGCCCCCAGAGCTCGGACCGACCGGTCGGTATTGCTACTCTCGCGGCAATCCTCGATTGGAGTTCCTCCCATGAGTACGACCGTCAAGGCCGCTGTCTTCTCCGCCCAGGGCGCGCCCCCCGAGATCCGCGACCTGGTCCTTCCCGACCCCGGCCCCGGCCAGGTCCGGGTGCGCATCGCCGCGGCGGGCGTGTGCCACTCCGACCTGTCCCTGTCCGACGGGACCCTGGCGCAGAAGTGGCCGGCGGTCCTCGGTCACGAGGGCGCCGGAACCGTCGAGGCCGTGGGCGAGGGCGTCACCGGCGTCGTGCCCGGCCAGCACGTCATCCTCAACTGGGCCCCCGCCTGCCGGGAGTGCTGGTTCTGCCTCCAGGGCGAGCCCCACCTGTGCGAGCACGCCCTCGACGGCGCGGCCCGGCCGTACGCCGAACTGACCGACGGCACCCCCGTCCACCCGGGCCTGGGCTGCGGAGCCTTCGCCGAGGCCACCGTCGTCCCCGCCCGCGCAGTCGTCCCGCTGCCCGACGGGATCGATCCCGCGGTCGCCGCCGTGCTGGGGTGCGCGCTTCTCACCGGCTGGGGCGCCGTCAACAACTCCGCCTCCGTGCGTGTGGGGCAGTCGGCCGTGGTCCTCGGCCTGGGAGGGGTCGGGCTCTCGGTGGTGCAGGCCGCCCGCCTGGCCGGGGCGGACCCGGTGATCGCCGTGGACGTCTCCCCCGACAAGGAGGAACTGGCCCGGTCGCTGGGCGCGACCGACTTCCTGGTCGCCGACGAAACGCTGACCCGGGCCGTGCGCGGGCTGACGGGGCGCCGGGGAGCGGACCACGCGTTCGAGGTGGTCGGCTCCGCACGGGTGGTGCGCTCGGCGTGGGACGCGACCCGGCGCGGCGGCACGGTCACGGTGGTGGGTGTGGGCGCACTGGACGACGAGGTGTCGTTCAACGCGCTGGAGCTGTTCCACCAGGGGCGCACCCTGCGCGGATGCGTCTACGGCTCCAGCGACCCCGGGCGCGACATCCCGCTGATCGCCGAACACGTGCGTTCCGGGCAGCTGAAGCTCGCCGCGATGGTCACCGACGAGATCCCCCTGGAGGGGGTGCCGGAGGCCTTCGAGCGCATGCGCCGCGGCCGGGGCGGGCGGTCCCTGGTCCGCTTCGGCGCCTGACACCGCGGGCCCGCGCCCGCCGGCCCGCCGCGGTGCCGTGACCGGAGGCGCTCGGCCACGACACCGCGGAAGCCGCTCCCCGTTTGTCACAGGGTGACAAATGATGTGGCGCGGGACACACGGCGCCCTTGTCGGTGGCGGCCCGGCCGGGCACAGTCGTCACCATCGCGCACGCCGTGCCCGCCCTCCGGGCGCGGACCACCCGAGGGGAAGGAACCAGATGAGCAGCGGAGCCGACCAAGCCGACGCGATCGTCGTCGGAGCCGGGCTGGCGGGGCTGGTCGCCGCCGCCGAACTGGCCGACGCGGGCAAGAAGGTGGTCCTGTTCGACCAGGAGCCCGAGCAGTCCCTCGGCGGCCAGGCCTTCTGGTCCTTCGGCGGCCTGTTCTTCGTGGACTCCCCCGAGCAGCGGCGCATGGGCGTCAAGGACTCCCGCGAACTCGCCCTCCAGGACTGGATGGGCACCGCCGCCTTCGACCGCCCCGAGGACGAGTGGCCCCGCAGGTGGGCCGAGGCCTACGTGGACTTCGCCGCCGGGGAGAAGCGCTCCTGGCTGCACGCGCAGGGGCTGCGGATCTTCCCCATCGTGGGCTGGGCCGAGCGCGGCGGCTACCTGGCCGACGGTCACGGGAACTCGGTCCCCCGCTTCCACATCACCTGGGGCACCGGCCCCGGCGTGGTCGCGCCCTTCGAGCGCCGGGTGCGCGCTGCGGCCGAACGGGGCCTGGTCTCGCTGCGCTTCCGGCACCGGGTGGACGAGCTGGTGGTGACCGACGGGACCGTCACCGGGGTGCGCGGCGCCGTCCTCGCCCCCAGCGACATCGCGCGCGGCCAGGCGAGCAACCGTGACGCGGTCGGCGACTTCGAGGTGTCCGCGCAGGCGGTCGTCGTCACCTCCGGGGGGATCGGCGCCAACCACGACCTGGTCCGCAGGAGCTGGCCCGAGCGCCTGGGCGCCCCTCCGAAGCACATGCTGTCGGGCGTGCCCGAGCACGTGGACGGGCGCATGCTCGGCATCACCGAGCGAGCGGGCGGGCAGATCATCAACCCGGACCGCATGTGGCACTACACCGAGGGCATCCAGAACTGGGACCCGATCTGGTCCAGGCACGGGATCCGCATCCTGCCGGGCCCCTCGTCGCTGTGGCTGGACGCGACCGGCAAACGCCTCCCCGCGCCCTACTTCCCCGGGTTCGACACCCTGGGCACCCTGGACCACATCATGCGGAGCGGCCACGACTACACGTGGTTCGTGCTCTCCCAGAAGATCATCGAGAAGGAGTTCGGCCTGTCGGGATCGGAGCAGAACCCCGACCTGACCGGCAAGGACCTCAAGCTCGTCCTGAAGCGGGTGCTCCCCGGCGCACCCGGCCCGGTGGAGGCGTTCAAGGAGAACGGCGCGGACTTCGTCGTCGCCGACAAGCTGCCCGCGCTCATCCGGAAGATGCGGGAGGTCGCCGGGGACGGGGTGCTCGACGCCGACACCGTCACCCGCGAGGTGGTGGCGCGCGACCGCGAGATGGCCAACACCTTCACCAAGGACCTCCAGGTCATGAGCATCCACTCGGCGCGCACCTACCGGGGCGACAGGCTGGCCCGGGTGGCCGCCCCGCACCAGATCCTGGACCCGAAGGCAGGTCCGCTGATCGCGGTGCGCCTGCACATCCTCACCCGCAAGACACTCGGCGGTCTGCACACCGACCTGGACTCGCGGGTGCTGCGGGCGGACGGCACGCCGCTGCCGGGCCTGTACGCGGCCGGGGAGGTCGCCGGGTTCGGCGGAGGCGGGGTGCACGGCTACCGGGCCCTGGAGGGCACGTTCCTGGGCGGCTGCCTCTTCTCCGGCCGGATCGCGGGCCGGGCGGCCGCGTCCGCCCTCGGCTAGGCGGGCCGTCGGTCGCGGGACGGGGCGCGGGGCCCGGTTCCGCTCCGGGGTTACGGCCGACCACGGAAGCCGAGAGAAGGGGGCTGCTATTCACGGGTTTCGACGTTCCCGCCCACACCCGCCCCCTTCTCCAGGATCCTGGTCCTCATGCGAATGAGGAGGCATGATGGCAGTTATGACTATCGGCAAGACCCACCTCGGGCCAGGGCCGCTCACCGTGGACGACCTACAGCACACGCCGGACGACGGGCGGCGCTACGAGCTGGTCGACGGGCGGCTTGACGTGTCTCCCGCACCCGCCAGCCTGCACACTCTGACCACCGGTCGCCTCACCGCCCACCTGAGCTACGCAGCCCCCGTGGGGATGCTCGTGATGGACGGTCCGGGGGTGACCCTCGACTCGGAGCGGACACGGCACCGGATCCCGGATGTGGCCGTGATCCGGAACGAGGACTTCCAGATGCCCTACACGACGAAGCCTCCGGTACTGGCCGTCGAGGTCGTCTCCCCCGAGAGCGTCTTCCGGGACCACCACACCAAGCGCCGCGAGTACGCGGAGTTCGGCATCCCCTCGTACTGGGTCATCACGCCCGACAGTGACAAGGCGAGCATCATCGAACTGCGGCTGGAGAACGGCGAGTACACGGAGGTCTCGGCGACGTTCGGCGAGGAGGTCTTCGAGACGGACGCACCGTTCCCGGTCCGGATCGTCCCCCAGTGGCTGCTCAGGCTCGACGGCGACTGGCGCGCGCACATCGGCGGCGCCGAGGAGCCCCCGGCCGAGGACTGACGGTCCACAGCGAGCGGCGCCGGGCACCCTGGGGTGCCCGGCGCCGCCGTTCGCGGGGGGTGTCACTCCTCGGCAGGGCCGGGGGTTCCCCCGTCACGGGGTTCCTCCGCGGAATCGTCCTCCTCCGGCCTGGACCTGCGCGGTCGGCCGCGACGGGGGATGACCCCGGCCTCCTTCGGCATCCGTCCCGCGTCGTCCAACGCCCGACGCAGGAGGAACTCGATCTGTGCGTTGGTGCTCCGCAGCTCCTGCCCGGCCCACCGCGCGAGCGCGTCGTGGACGGCGGGGTCGAGCCGCAGCAGCACCTTCTTACGATCGGGCACGGCCACCTCACCCGGTTTACTGGTACAGGGTCCCGGTGTTGACGACGGGGCTGGCGGGACGGTCGGAGCACAGCACCACGAGCAGGTTGCTGACCATGGCGGCCTTGCGCTCCTCGTCCAGCTCGACCACATTCTCCGCCGACAGGCGGGCGAGTGCGCGGTCCACCATGCCGACGGCGCCCTCGACGATCTCCTGCCGGGCCGCGATCAGCGCGCTGGCCTGCTGGCGCTGGAGCATCGCCTGGGCGATCTCCGACGCGTAGGCCAGGTGGGTGAACCGGGACTCGACGATCTTGACGCCCGCGGCCTCGACCCGCTCACCGACCTCCTTGGAGAGCTCCTCCGTGATGAGGTCCGCGCTGCCGCGCAGGGAGCGGCTGGTGTCGGTGTCATAGGAGTCGTACGGGTAGTGGCCCGCGATGTGGCGGACCGCCGCCTCGGTCTGGATGGAGACGAACTCGACGAAGTCGTCCACCTCGAAGGAGGCCCGCGCGGTGTCCTCGACCTGCCAGACGATGACGGCGGCGATCTCGATGGGGCTGCCGGAGGCGTCGTTGACCTTCATGACGGAGGTCTCGTGGTTGCGGATGCGGGTGGAGATCCCCTTCCGCAGGGTGAAGGGGTTGACCCAGCGCAGGCCGTCGGTGCGGATGCTGCCGACGTAGCGGCCGAACAGCTGGACGACCTGGGCCTCGTTGGGCGCGACCATCGTCAGCCCGAACAGGAGGCCGAGGCCGACCAGGCCGACGACGACGCCGACCGCGACCAGGGGGCCGGGCAGCCCGATGACCGGCGACAGGGCGACACCCGCCCCGACCAGGATCAGCACGACGCTGATCACGGCGAACAGGATCCCGTCGCGGCTCTTCGCGGTGTTCTCTCGGTACTGGGGCGCCGGTACGACCGGCTGGCTGGTTTCGGCCATCTCATCTTCCGTTCTCTTCAAGGTGATGACTCGAGCATAGCATTGTGATATCACTTTTAATAGCGAACGGCCTCCAGGGCCCTGATGAGAGGAGACATGGACGCGATGAGCACAGACGCCCCGCGCCTCCGCCCGCCGCACCACCGCGTGGACAGACGGGCGATCCGGTGGTGGACGACGCGGTCACTGGCCGTGACCGTCGGCCTCACCGCGCCCCTCGTGGTTCCCGCGGTCATCTGGGAGGCTCCGCGGATCTGGTTCCTGGTCGCCGCCGGCGTGGTCGGGGGGATCGGGCTGCTGATCACCTTCCTCATGCCGCAGTGGCGCTACCGCGTCCACCGGTGGGAGGTCACCGACACCGCCGTCTACACCTCCAGCGGGTGGATCTGGCAGGAGTGGCGCGTCGCGCCGATGTCGCGCATCCAGACCGTCGACACCGCCCGGGGGCCCCTCCAGCGGATGTTCGGCCTGTCCAGCATCACCGTGACCACCGCGTCGGCGGCCGGTCCGATCGAGATCGCCGGACTGGACCACGCCCAGGCGACCGAGGTGGCCGAACGGCTCACCGAGACCACCCAGGCGACCCCGGGAGACGCGACATGAACCCCCCCGACGACAACGGACGCCCCCCGCGGGAGAACGCCCCGGGGCCCCCGCCCCCACCCGCGGACCTCCCGGCGCACGACGGCTCCCCCGACGCGGGGCAGGCCGCCGGAGCGCAGACCCGCTCCCCCGCCGGTGCCGACGGCGCGGACACCCCGGAGTCGGAGGGCTGGCAGGGGCTGCACCCGCTGAGCGTGTGGGCGAACGCCCTCGTCGTGGGCGCGTTCCTGTTCTTCGCGGCGATCGTCGCCATTGTGGTCCTGGTGGTCGTGGGACAGGCCCTGTGGGGCCTCGCGGTGTTCGGCGGAACGCTCGCCCTGTTCGGGCTCCTGACCTACCTCGACCTGCTGGGACTGCGCGCGACCCGCTACCGGGTCACCGCCGAGCGCATCGAGATGCGGTCCGGCATCATCGCCAAGGCGTACCGCTCCGTCCCCCGCGAGCGCGTGCGCAGCGTGGACGTCGCTGCGCCCCTCTACGCGCGGGTCCTCGGACTGTGCTCGGTGACGGTCGGTACCGGTGAGAAGGTCGCGGAGGGCGCCGAGCAGTTCCAACTGACCTACGTCACCGCGGGGCAGGGCGAGTCGCTCCGCCGCGAACTCCTGTACCGGGGCGCCCCCCGGCCCGCCGGGAGCACCGCCGCCGACGGCGGGAGCCCCTCCGCGGAGGACGGGGAGTTCGAGGTCGAATTGGCCAGGCTCGACCGGCGCTGGTTCGCCTTCGCCCCCGTGACCACCGCGACCGTGGGCATCGGCCTCGGTGTCATCGTCACGCTCCTGGGCGCGAACGCCCAGGCCAACGGTGCGCCCTGGCGGTGGATCTCCGACCGGGCGAACCTGCCCAGCGGTGAGGAGATGGCCTCGTTCGTCGTGTCCCAGGTCCTGCTCGTGGCGCCCCTGGCCCTGCTGGGCCTGTTGGTCTCCGGAGTGCTCATCGTGACCGCCGTGGCGGTGGAGACCTGGTGGGACTACCGGCTCACCCGTGATGCCGACGGCACCGTGCGGCTGCGCCGCGGCCTGCTCACCAGCGTGTCCCTGTCGGTGGAGGGGCGCCGCCTCAACGGTGTCACCCTGCACGAACCGTTCCTGCTGCGCTCGGCGGGGGGCGCGGACGTGCGGGCGGTCGCGACCGGGCTGGGCTCCGCCGACGACGAGGCGGCCAAGGCCAAGAGCCGCCTGTCCCCGTCGATGCCGCGCCGGCTGGCGCGCGGGCTGGCCGCCGACCTGATGCAGACGCAGGACTCGCCCCTGGACGCCCCCCTGAACGCCCACCCGAGGGCGGCGCTGCGCCGCCGGTTCACGCGTGCGGGATACGTCACCGTGCTCGCTCTGGTGCTGGCGGGCGCCCTGGCCTGGCTGCACACACTCGCGTCCGCGGCGTGGTGGGAGGCCGCGCGCAGGATCGAGGAGTACATCATGCCCGTGCCGCTGGCCGTCCGCGCCGCGGAGACCGCGCCGACCTGGGGCTGGGCGGTGGCCGCGGTCCTGGCCGGCGCGGCGGCGTTCTGGTACGCGCTCGGCTCCTACCGGGGGCTCGGCCACGGGCTGCACCCGCGCTACCTGGTGGTCCGGCAGGGAATGGCGGTGCGCAGGACGGTGACGCTGGAGCGGTCGGCGGTGATCGGCTGGCGGATCACC
The DNA here is from genome assembly GCF_036327455.1 of Nocardiopsis codii. Classification (NCBI taxonomy): domain Bacteria; kingdom Bacillati; phylum Actinomycetota; class Actinomycetes; order Streptosporangiales; family Nocardiopsidaceae; genus Nocardiopsis; species Nocardiopsis codii. The sequence goes on from NZ_JAUZMY010000030.1 coordinate 42,574, forward strand.
CGGTCGCCGTTCCAGCGGAGGCTGGGCCTGGCGGACGTGGCGGCGACGACGGCCGCCGGCGCGGGGACGTACGCGGCGGTGGACGTGGGGCTGGGCGAGGGACTGGCCTGGGCCGACGAGGCGGTCCCCGGACTCCTGGCGCCGTTCCTGGTGCGTGGCGGCGACGGGGGCCCGGAGGGCGGGGACGGCGCCCCGGGCCCGCTCTGACCGTCGTGCACCGGTCCGGGGCCCCGTGTCACGGGGCCCCGGGCCTGTGTCGGCTCACTGTCCGCCGGGGACGGTGTCGCCGATCGGGTCGCCGTTGACCCGAAGTCCGCTGGTGTGGGTCAGTGCCATCTCCAGGATCGGGTAGATCTCGAACAGGCGCCCCATGCCGAGTGCCTCGAGCACGCGCGCGGCGATGGGCGCGGGTTCGGCGAGCACCACGTGGCGCCCTTCAGCGGTGAGGGTCCTGAAGACCGACACGAGGGCGCTCACACCGCTCGCGTCGAAGAAGTCGAGCCCTGACATGTCCACGACCAGGCAGTCGCACCGTGAGGCGTGCGCGGCCTGGAGCAGCCGATCGCGCATGCGGTCGGCGGTGGCGAGGTCGACCTCGCCGTGGACGGGTACGACCGTCACACCTGTACAGCGGAAACGCTCCTGGGCAGAGAACCGGGCATCCATCACCACTCGGGCCACCTCTCACCGGACGTAACCTTTCCACTACGCAACCGCGTACGAGATCGTAGCCTCTACAGAGAAGCCCTGGGAGGCTTTCCATGAGAAAAACCCGCGAAATCTCGCCGATGTAGCCACCCGGACAGGTTGGTGTCACCCTGTCCTGAGATGCCGGGTCGCGCGGCGGCGGGGTCCGCGACTCCGGACCCTTCCTCATCTCTCTCGGACACTCCCGAAACCCGCTCCGCACCGTGCTTTACGGTCGTGAATGCGGTAGAAGCAGTACATGTGACACCCGGTGTCCGCGCCCACGGGCGGGACCCCCGGGCCGACCTCAGGGACAGCAAGACGAAGGGAGGGAGCGGTGACCGCAGCCCGGCCCCGCGGCCGGGGGGCACCCACCGCGCACCCGATGACCGAAACCGCCGACACACAGCCCGGCTGGCTCGCCCCCGAGGAACTGGAGAGCGTCCGGGGCCGGATGCCCGTCCTCTACGTCCAGGCGGTACCCGTCCGGGTGGACGAGGCGGGCCAGGTGACCCATGTCGGCCTGCTCCTGCGCGCCACCCCCGACGGAAGCTTCCAGCGCTCGGTCGTCTCCGGCCGCGTGCTGTACCACGAGCGGGTGCGCGACGCCCTTCTCCGGCACCTGGAGAAGGACCTGGGCCCGGTCGCCCTGCCGCGCATCCCCGGTTCGCCGCAGCCGTTCACGGTCGCCGAGTACTTTCCCACCCCGGGCGTCACCCCGTTCCACGACGCGCGCCAGCACGCGGTGGCACTGGCCTACATCGTCCCGGTCTCGGGAGACTGCGAGCCGCGGCAGGACGCACTGGACCTGGAGTGGTTCACCCCGGAGGAGGCGACCAGCGCGCAGCTGCGCGAGGAGATGACGGGCGGCCAGGGGGTGCTGCTGCGCCAGGCCCTGGCCTACGTGGGCCACGCCCCCTGAGCCGTACTCCCGACAGCCGCGGTCGTGTCCCGTACGACCTGCGGGGGGCCGGCGCCGGAGATCCTCCGGCGCCGGCCCCTTCTCATGCGGCTCTCCAAACGTTATTATGACTGACCAGTCAGTCATTCAAGGATCGGAGACGCCGTGACGACCGACCGCCCCCGCCCCCTCGCGCCCGCCGCACCCGGACACGGGCCGCGCGCCACCCCCCGGAGAACGTCACGCCCCGGCCCCCTCGCCCGTACCCGGCGGCGGGCCACGGCGGCCCTGGTCGGCTCCGACCCCTCCCCCGGCGAGGTCGCCGCCACCCTGGTCTCAGCCCTGGCGGGCACCGCCCTGGCCGTGGGCGCCTGCCTGGCCGCGGGCCTGCCCCCGGCGGCGACCGCGGTCACCGGGCTCGTCGCCTTCGACTTCTTCGGCGGCGCCGCGGCCACCTCGACCTCGGCGGCCAAACGTCGCCACCACGCGCCCGGACGCGGCCTCCGCCACCACGCGGGGTTCGTGGCCCTCCACCTCCAGCCCTTCGCCCTGGCCCTGTTCGTGCCCGGCTTCGCCTGGTGGGCCGCCGCCGCCCTGTACCTGTACGCCCTGGCCTGCGCGGTGGCCGTCGGCCTCACACCGCTCCCCCTGCGCGTGCCCGTCGCGTTCTGCGCCACCGGGACCGGTTCGGCCGCCGCGCTGCTGTTCCTGCCGGCGCCCGACGCCCTGGCGTGGCTGGCCCCCGTCATGCTCGTCAAGCTCCTGTTGGGCCATATGCTCCCCGGAGCGGCACAGGGGGAGGCGGAGAGGGGAGCCCATGGCACCGAAGAGGGTCGACCGGTCGGCGCGGCGTGAGGAGATCCTGTCCGCGGCCGTGCGCGTCTTCGCACGGCAGGGGTTCGCCGCCACCCGGATCGAGGACGTCGCCGCCGAGGCGGGGATCGCCAAGGGCAGCGTCTACCTCTCCTTCAGCAGCAGAGACGACCTGCTGGCCGCCGCTTTCGCACGGCTGGCCGACCGCTCCGCCGGCGTGCTCGGACACACCACCGCGGAGGGGGTCCCGGCCGTCGAAAGGCTCACCCGCCTCGTGCGCTCGGCGGTCGCCATGCTCGCGGACGAACCCGAGCTCACCCGCGTGATGGTCGACCTCTGGGCGGCGGGCCGCCACAGAGGGGACGCCGCCCCCCTGGACATGGCGACGGTCTACCGCGAGTACCGGGGCGCGGTCGCCGGCCTGCTGCGCGAGGCCGCCGGTGAGGGCGACCTGCGCCCCGGGATCGGAGAACCCGAGGCGACCGTGGTGGTCGGTGCGATCGAGGGCTGCCTCGTCCAGTGGCTCATGGATCCCGCCGTCCCCCTGGCCGGACTCGCCGACACCGTGGTCGGGGTGTGCCTGTCGGGCCTGCGGTCGGACGGCGCGGCCTCCCCGCCGTGCCCCCTCCCAGCCGCGCCCGTCCCGGTGACGGACACCGGAAACGGTCCGGGGGCGGGGCGGACGCAGGGGCCCTCCGGAGCATAGGCTCGTGCCCATGCCCGAACAGCTCGTCGCCGACGCTCTCGCCCTGGCCCGGGAGGCCGCCGCGGGCGGGGACCGCAGGGCCGTGCTCGGCCTGACCGGCCCTCCCGCCGCGGGGAAGTCGACGCTCGCCCGCCACCTGGTGGCCGAGATCGGCCGCGTCCTGGGGCCCGGCACCGCCGGTTACCTGCCCATGGACGGTTTCCACCTGTCCAACGCCCAGCTCGACCGCCTGGGCCGGCTCGACCGCAAGGGGGCGCCGGACACCTTCGACGCGCACGGGTACGCGGCGCTGGTGCGCCGGCTGCTGACCGAGACGGACCATCCGGTCTACGTCCCGGACTACGACCGGGCCCTGCACGAGCCGGTGGCCGCCCGGCACGTGGTCGATCCGCACACCTTCCTGGTAGTGACCGAGGGCAACTACCTCGCGAGCGACGACGAGCCCTGGGCGGCGCTGCGGGGGCTGTTCGCCGAGCTCTGGTACGTGGAGGCCGACGACGGGCTGCGCGAGCGCAGGCTGCACCGGCGCCAGGTGTCGGGCGGGGCGACCGAGGAGGCCGCCCGGGAGTGGGTGGAGCGCAGTGACCGCCCCAACGGCGAGCTGGTCAAGCGGTTCCGGGCGAACTGTACGCGGGTGGTGTCCACGGGGACCGTGCCCCGCGGGTGAGGCGGGGGACGCGTCTTCCGCCGAACGCCTCCACGCCGCGCGTGCGCCGCGGACCGCGGCCCGCTGCGACTCCGCCCCTCCCGGCGCACGGGAGGGCGCGCCGGCCCCGCGTGACACGTCTCACCCAGCGGGACGGCAACGCCCGGAACGAGCGGCCCGCGCACGCTCCACGCCCGTGCCGACGGGTGGACGCAAGCACTCCCATTGTCCACATAGCGAGACAAATGTTTCACATAGTGTCCACCGCGACTAGCATCCAGCCATCAACACCGCACTGACCTGGAAAGAAGTCCCATGACGGACGTCGCCCCACGCTCACCAGACCTGGCCGAACCACCGACCAACCCCAAGCGCAAGGTCCTCACGGCCAGCCTCGTGGGCACGTCCATCGAGTTCTACGACTTCTACATCTACGCGACGGCCGCGGTCCTGGTCTTCCCGCTGCTGTTCTTCCCCGAGGGCGACATGCTGGCGGCGCGGCTCCAGTCGCTGGCCACCTTCGCGATCGCGTTCGTCGCCCGCCCCATCGGCTCCTGGGTGTTCGGACACTTCGGCGACCGGATCGGCCGCAAGGCCACGCTGGTGGCGTCCCTGCTCACCATGGGCATCGCGACCGTCGGCATCGGCGTACTGCCCACCTACGCGCAGGTGGGCGTCCTCGCCCCCGTCCTGCTGGCGATCTGCCGGTTCGGCCAGGGGCTCGGCCTGGGCGGTGAGTGGGGTGGCGCGGCGCTGCTGGCCACCGAGAACGCCCCCGCCGGCAAGCGAGGCTTCTACGGCACGTTCCCGCAGCTGGGCGCACCGATCGGGTTCTTCCTGGCCAACGGCGTGTTCCTGATCCTGACCCAGACCATGAGCGACGAGACGTTCCTGGCCTGGGGCTGGCGGGTGCCGTTCCTGCTCTCGACGCTGCTGATCGTCGTCGGCCTCTGGGTGCGACTGACCCTGCACGAGACCCCCGCGTTCGCGAAGGTCGTCGCGTCCGGCGAGCGGGTCAAGACCCCCATCGTCGAACTGTTCCGCACCAGCTGGCGGGCGGTCGTCCTGGGCACCCTGATCATGGTCGCGACCTACGTGCTGTTCTACCTGATGACCGTGTTCTCCCTGGGCTTCGGCACCGACCCCGAGGCCGGCCTGGGCTACGAGCGCTCGCACTTCCTGGTCTTCCTGATGATCGGCGTGGTGTTCTTCGCGCTGTTCACACCGATCTCCGGACTCCTGGCGGACCGGTTCGGCCGCAAGCCCACCCTCATCGTGGTCACCGTCGCGATCATCGTCTTCGGCTTCGCGATGGGTCCGATGATGGGCAGCGGCGGCACGGTCGGGGTCATGGCCTTCCTGATCATCGGCCTGTCCCTGATGGGCCTGACCTTCGGCCCCATGGCGGCGGTCCTGCCGGAGCTGTTCCCGACCAACGTCCGCTACACCGGCGCCTCGGTCGCGTACAACATGGCGGGCCTGCTCGGAGCCTCGTTCGCCCCCTACATCGCGACCTGGCTCGCGGGCACCTTCGGCCTGGCCTGGGTCGGCGGCTACCTCGTCCTGGTCGGCGTGATCACCCTCGTGGCCCTGCTGATCAGCCGTGAGACCCGGGACGACGACCTGGACGCCATCACCGGCCGGGTGACGTCCGCCGGGTAGGCGGCGAGGACCCCCGCTCCCCCGCGAACGGGCCGGACGGCAGCTGCTGCCGTCCGGCCCGTTCGCCGTACGGCCGCTACCGGCCGAGGGCCCGCACCAGACGGTCGCGCGACGTGAAGACGTGGCCGCGCATGCCGGTCCCCTCCGCCGCGCGGACGTTCTCCTCCCGGTCGTCCACGAAGAGGATGCGCCCCGCGTCCGCTCCCAGGGCCTCCCTGCACCAGAGGTAGGCGCCCTCCTCGGGTTTGGCGTGGCCGATGCGGCAGGAGAGGCCCCGCACCCGGAAGCGCCCGAACCAGGGCTGCTCCGCCTCGTAGTGGGCCGCGAGCTCCTCGGGGATGTTGGAGAGCAGCGCCACGGTCCGGCCCGAGTCCGCCAGCTCCGCGACCAGCGAGACCATGGCGGCGTCGACAGCGCTCCAACTGGCGATGTCGGCCTCCACCAGGGCGGCGACCCGCCGGTCGTCGAAGCGGGCCCCCAGGGCCCGGGCCATCCGCCCCCAGTAGCCCGGACCGTCCACGTCGCCACGGTCGTAGTCGGGCCGCAGGTCCCAGTACGCCTTCCAGAAGGCGGAGGCGGGCCCGGGGGCGTCCGCCGCCTCCACCAGCCGGTCCTTGCCCTCCGCCGACTGGTGGCACGCGATGACGCCGAAGAGGTCGAAGAGGTCGAAGAGCACGATGTCGGGGTTCTGCCGGGGCTGTTCGGAGTTCACCATGCCGCCAGTGAACCCGACCGCCGTCCGCCCGGACAACGCGGCCCGGGGCGCGAGGCGGCCCCGTCCACACGCGAACGGCCGCGCCGGGCCTGCGGTCGGCGCGACCGTGGACGCGGTGCCTGCGGGTTACCGGGCGGGGAGGATGCGCCCCGCCACCTCTCCGAAGTGGACCAGGGTCCCGTCCGGCCCGGGGGCGGTCGCGGTGATGACCACCTCGTCGCCGTCCTCCAGGAAGGCCCGCTCGGTGCCGTCGGGCAGCCGCAGCGGTTCCTTCCCGCTCCAGGTCAGCTCCAGGAAGGAGCCGCGCTGGCCGGCCTCCGGGCCGCTGACGGTGCCGGAGGCGAAGACGTCCCCGGTGCGCAGTGAGGCGCCGTTGACGGTCATGTGGGCGAGCTGCTGCGCGGCCGTCCAGTACATCTGGGCGAACGGCGGGTTCGACACCACGTGCCCGTTGAGCCGGACCTCCAGACACAGGTCCAGCCCCCAGGGCCGGGTCCCTCGGAGGTAGGGCATCGGCTCGGGGTCCTGGGCGGGCTGCTCGACCCGGGCCGCCTCCAGGGCGGCGACGGGGACGACCCACGGGGAGACGGACGTGGCGAAGGACTTGCCCAGGAACGGCCCCAGCGGCACGTACTCCCAGGCCTGGAGGTCGCGCGAGGACCAGTCGTTGAGCAGGAACACGCCGAACACGTGGTCGGGGAAGGAGTCCACCTCCACGCGCTCGCCCATGGGGCTGGGCGTGCCCACCACGAAGCCGACCTCGGCCTCGATGTCCAGGCGTACCGACGGCCCGAACACCGGGGCGGGCTCGGTCGGCGGCTTGCGCTGGCCGGTGGGGCGCACGACGTCGGTGCCCGACACCACGATGGTGCCGGAGCGGCCGTGGTACCCGATCGGCAGGTGCTTCCAGTTCGGGGTGAGGGGCTCCTGGTCGGGGCGGAAGATCCGGCCCACGTTGGTGGCGTGGTACTCCGAGGCGTAGAAGTCGACGTAGTCGGCCACGGTGAACGGCAGGTGCAGGCGCACCGTCGACCGGTCCACCAGGTGCGGGCGGACGGCGTCGGCGTGGGCGGGGTCGGTCAGCCACCGGGTGAGGGCGGACCGCACCTGGTCCCACACCGGTCGCCCGGCCGCCAGCAGGGTGTCCAGGCTGGGCCGGTCCACGGTGTCCGTGAACGGGGCGTCCAGGGCGCGGGACGCGCCGCCGAGGTCCAGGACGTGTCCTCCGACGGCCACGCCCACGCGCGGTTCGGTGTCGGGGCCGGTGCTGAACACCCCGTAGGGCAGGGTGGCCAGGCCGAACTGCGCGTCCGGGTCGAGGTCGAGCCAGCTGTCGGGCATGAGCGGTGCTTTCTGGGAGTGGACGGTCGGTGGTTCGGGGGCGGTCAGGGACCGGACCGCCCCGGGAGCGGTCAGGGACCGGTCGGGAACGGGCGGCTCACCGGGGCCGGGAGGCGGGCAGGGCCCCCAGGACGACCAGGTCCTCCAGGGGCTCGGTGACGCTGCACGTGCCGAAGGAACGGAATCCTCCGCGCACGTTCTCGGCCTCCTCGTCGGTGAGCTTGGCGGCGAGCCCGGCCACGGTCGCCCCGTCGCGTTCGGCCAGGACGCCGGCGGCGTCCTCGGCGCCGCCGCCGCCGAGGAGGACGTGGGTCGCGAGCAGCACGTTGAGGAAACCGTGCTGTTCGAACCCCTCCCGGGTCGTGTGGCGGACGGCGTGGTGGAGTCCGGCGGTGCACTTGAAGGGCACGCCCAGCTCGACCGCCGTGTACAGGGACGCCGCGAGCTCGTGCTCGCCCGGGTGGGCCTCGGGGGTGAGTCCCCCGGTGCGGAACTTGGCGTTGTGGCCGGTGCCGACCAGCGACACCAGGTCGGCGCGCACGTCGCCCTCGCGGGAGACCTCCACGAACCCCTCGGCGCCGTCGGGCAGGTGGGTGCGCAGCGCCTCCGCCGCCTCGCGCGTGGTGCCGGGTGCTGCGGCGACCTCGACTCCGGCCAGGCGCAGCGCCGGATCGGCGCGGACGGCGGCGACCGCCGTCCCCACCTCCTCCGCGCCGCCCGGGACGGTGACGATCACCGCGAGGGGGGCGAGGGAGTCCTCCCGCCCGGGGTCCCCGGGGTTCGCGTGCCGGTCGTCCCCGTCCCTGCGCTCCCTGCCCAGGACGGTGCGCAGTTCGGCCACGCGGGCGTCGGAGACCAGGAAGGGTCCGACGTACGCGGCCCGTGGGCCCGCCAGGTGGGCCCGGTGGGCGGGCAGCGCCTCGCCCATCGGCGCGTTGCCGGGCGGGAACAGCGCGGCGTCGTCGAACAGCTTCCGGTACAGGACACCGCTCACGACCGCTCCCTCTTTCCTCCGGCCCAGGTCCACGCGTATCCGCCGTCGTCGCCAGCCGTGCCCCCCTCGCCCAGGTCGAGCGGGCGGAAGGTGTCCACCATGACGGCGAGCTCGTCGAAGAACTCGGCGCCGATGCTGCGCTCGTACGCGCCGGGCTGCGGTCCGTGGGAGTGTCCGCCGGGGTGCAGGGAGATGGACCCCTGGCCGATGCCGGACCCCTTGCGGGCCTCGTAGTTCCCGCCGCAGTAGAACATGACCTCGTCGGAGTCCACGTTCGAGTGGTAGTAGGGCACCGGGATGGCCCCCGGGTGGTAGTCCACCTTGCGGGGGACGAAGTTGCAGATGACGAAGTTGTGGCCCTCGAACACCTGGTGGACGGGCGGCGGCTGGTGGACGCGGCCGGTGATGGGCTGGAAGTCGGCGATGTTGAGGACGTACGGGTACAGGCAGCCGTCCCAGCCGACGACGTCGAACGGGTGCTCGGGGTAGGTGTACCGGGTCCCGGAGATGCCGCCGGGGCCGTCGCCCCTGTGCTTGATGAGCACGTCGACGTTCCGGCCCTCGGCCAGCAGCGGCTCCGAGGGGCCGCGCAGGTCCCGTTCGCAGTAGGGCGAGTGCTCCAGGAGCTGCCCGTACCTGGACAGGTAGCGCTTGGGCGGGGCGATGTGGCTGTTGGCCTCCACCACGTAGGCGCGGAGCGGCTGGTCGCCGGTGGGCACCCAGCGGTGGGTGGTGGCGCGGGGCAGGATGACGTAGTCGCCCTGGCCGACCTCCAGGAGGCCGAACACGGTCTCCACCCGGGCGGTGCCGGACTCCACGTACACGCACTCGTCGCCGATGCCGTTGCGGTACAGCTCGGAGGGCGCGCCCGCGACCACGTAGGAGATGCGCACGTCGTCGTTGCCCAGGACGAGGCGGCGCGACTCGACCACGTCGGCGGCCTTCCAGTCCTCACCGGTGAAAAGGTCGTGGAGCCGGAGGTGGCGCGGGACCATGGGCGCGTTGCGGACGCGGGCCTGGTCGGGCACCTCCCACTCGGCGGCGTCGACGATGGCGGAGGGGATGGCCCGGTGGTAGAGGAGCGAGGAGTCGGCGGAGAACCCCTCCTCCCCCATCAGCTCCTCGTAGTACAGGCCGCCCTCGGGGTTGCGGTGCTGGGTGTGGCGGGTGCGCGGCACCTCGCCGATCTGGCGGTAGTGGGCCATGGCGGTGTTCTCTCCTCACCGTGGGCTGAGACGGTCACGACGGTGGTCGTACCCGTGCTGTCCGGTTCTGGTTCGGGTGCTGGTCGGAGCTGGTCTGCGGTCCCCCGGCCCGTGCCGGGACCGTGCCCGGTGGCGGGCGGCCGAGTCAGGCTGTCGGGGCGGGGCGTTCGCGCCGGGACCGCGGCGCCCCGCCCGCCGCGGGTCCGTCCGCGGCAGTGAGACCGAGGCAGGTGCGGACGGCGGCGCCGACGGCTCCGGGGTCGTGGCCGGGGACGACGGCGGCGACGTGGGCGTCGGGGCGGACCAGCCACACCTGGCCGGGTTCGGGCGCCAGGGCCGCGGCGAGCGCGCCCGTGGTGTCGACGGCGTCCAGGTACAGGGCGGTGACGGGGGCGCGGGTGGCCTGCGTCGCGGCGGCGCGCGCGCCTTCCAGGAACCCGTCCGGGTCGAGGCCGTCCGGCGCCGGGCCCAGGAGCAGGGTCAGCCCCTCGCGCAGCAGCGGCCGGATGCGCTCCACCGCACCCGTGCCGGGCGGTGCGGCTCCGGGGGCGCCGACCGGGGCGTCGGGGAGGATCACGCCCGGGCACGGGGAGGGCGTCGTCCCCCGCGGCGGCCGTCCGCCGAAGGGGCGTTCGGGGCAGGGCGTGGTCAGGGCGGACTCGGTGTACCAGAAGGGTTCGGCGAGTCGGCCGGAGTCGACCAGGGCCCGGGCGGAGTCCTCGGTGAGGGCGCGTTCGAGCACGGTGACGCGGGTGTGGTGCTCGTCGTCGTCATGGGGGACGAGGAAGCGCATGGTGGCGCTGGTGACCTCGGCGTTCTCCTGCGCGGCGGCGTGGCGTTCGGCGTGGTAGCTCTCCAGGAGCTCCTCGTCCGCCCACCCGGCGAGGACGTAGGCGAGCTTCCAGGCGGCGTTCTCGGCGTCCTGGACGCCGGAGTTGAGCCCGCGCGCGCCGAAGGGCGCCACGAGGTGGGCGTTGTCGCCGAGCAGCAGGACGCGTCCCGAGCGCATGCGTTCGACGACGCGGGTGTGGAACCGGTACACCGAGCGCCACACGATCTCGTAGGGCGTGTCCCCGATGATCTGGCGGATGCGCCTGTCCAGGCTCCCGTCGGCCTCCTCCGCCTCCAGGTCGAAGTCGGCCGGGACCTGCCAGTCGATGCGGTACACCGAGTCGGGGCAGGGGTGGATGAGGACCTGGCGGCCGGGGTTCCACTCGGGGTCGAAGTAGAAGCGGCGTTCGCGTTCCCAACCGGGCAGGTCGGCGCGGATGTCGCAGATGAGGAAGCGGTCCTCGAAGGTGGTGCCGTCGAAGGACAGCCCGAGCGCGTCGCGGACCACGCCGCCGTGGGCGCCGAGGCAGGACAGGGCGTGGGAGCCGCGCAGGAGGGCGGGCCCCTCGGGGGTGTCGCACTCGACGGTGACGCCCTGCTCGTCCTGGGCGATGCCGGTGACGCGGTGGTTCCAGCGGGTGCGCACCCCGGCCGCGGCCAGGCGCTCGTCCAGGACCTCCTCGGTCCGGGACTGGGAGATGTTGACGAACGGGGGAAGTGGCGAGGCACCCGGGTCGGCGAGGTGGACGCTGAACAGTTCGTGCTCGCGGTAGAACGTGCGGGCCGTGTCCCAGGTCAGCCCCTCCTCCACGAGCCCGCCCGCCCCCAGCCAGTCCCACACGTCGAGGACGTCCCGCTGCTGGCAGATGGCTTTGGAGCCGACGGCGTCGCGCTCGGGTCGGCCGTCCACGAGCAGGACGGGGACGCCCCTCCGGGCCAGCAGCAGTGCCGCGGTCTGGCCGACCGGTCCCGCTCCGAGCACCAGGACGGGATCGGTGCCGGCGTCGGCGGGGGCGCGTGGAGCAGGAGGTCGCATGTCGGGCTCCGATCGGCGTGGGCGCCCCGGTCCGGGCGCGGAGTCGGTGGGTGGTGGTCGGGGCCGGCCCCGGCGGGACGCGGCACGGCCCGGGCCGGGGACCCGGGCCGGCGGTCAGCCCTGGAGCTGGGCCCACACCTCGCGGTCGCGGTCGGCCGTCCAGATGACGGGCCGCTCGATGCCCCGGAACTCGTCCCACAGTCGCGAGACGTCGAAGGGCAGGCAGTGCTCGAAGATGGGCCAGTGGCCGTAGTCGTCCTCCAGGGCCGCGTGCGTGGCGGTGAAGGCCTCCTTGAGGGTGCCGCCGCGCTCGTGGACGGCGCCGACCTCGCGGATCATCACGTCGAGGAAGTTGCGGGTCTGCTCGATGGCGGCGTCGACCTCGTCGCGGCCCCGGCTGACCGCGCCGCGTCCGCCGACGAGCATCTCCGCGCCGAGGGCCTTGACCCGGTCCAGGGTCGTCCCGGCCCAGTCCTTGTGGAAGGCGTCGCCGGTGTAGAGGGCGGCCTGCGCCTCGACGAGGTCGCCGGCGAAGAGGATCTTCTGCCGGGGCAGCCAGGCGACGATGTCGCCCTCGGTGTGGCCGCGGCCGAAGTACTCCAGGACGAGCTCTCCCCTGTCGCCGCCCAGGTCGATGGTGGTGCGGTCGGCGAAGGTCTGGGTGGGCCAGGTCAGGCCGGGCACGGAGTCGGCGTCCTTGGCGAGGCGTGGCATGCGGCCGAACTCGCTGGCCCAGTCCTCCTCGCCCCGCTCGCGGATGAGCTCGTGGGTCTTCTCGTGGGTGAGGATGATCTCGGCGTCGAAGGCGCTCGCCCCGAGGACGCGGACCGCGTGGTAGTGCGAGAGCACCAGGTAGCGGACGGGCTTGTCGGTCTGCTCGCGCAGGATCTTCAGCCAGTCGCGCGCGGCGGCGGGGGTGGCGAGGGCCTCGAAGGCGACGACGAAGTCCTCGCCCTCGATGGCGCCGACGTTGGGGTCGCCCTCCGCGGTGAGCGCGTAGACCCCGTCGGCCAGGACCTCCAGGGTCTGCGGCTTGGCCTCGGTGTCGGCGGATGAGGCGAACGGCTTGGCTGCCATGGTCTGAGGACCCTTCACTCGCTCAGGATGACCGCGGCCACCCAATTGATCAAAGGTTTGATGATTCTGACCCTAACGTGCGCCACGCCACAGGACCAAGAGACGTGGGGCCGCCTGGCCCGTGATACAGATCACACCCCCAGGCTACCCAGAGATCCGCCGCGCACCACCGCCGGCGACGCCGCGCACCCGCCCTTCCCTCACGCACCGCTCACCGCCCCGTCGGAGCGACGGGGCGCCCCGCCGCCCTCCCGGCTCCCCGCGCGGACGAGCGCGGAGCACCCCGTCCGGCGGTGCGGGAACCGCGGCCCGGGGCGTCAAAGCGACCCTCCGGGTCGACGCGACACGGAGGCGGACGCGGACCGGACGCGGGGCCGGGAATTCCCCGGGCCACGGCCCTGCGGCCCTCCAGGGTCTAGGCTTGGCGGCGTGACCCATGACACCGCACCCCCAAGCGATCTCACCTTCTGGTCATTCGTGGACTACGCGGTGCAGAAGGCCGAGGAGGAACTCCCCTCCGTCAACGCCGACGCCATGCGCATGGTCCTCACCCTCAACAGGGCCACGAGCATGGTCATCTACGACCTGGAGTCCTCCGTCCACCGCCCGCGGGGACTCACCTGGCCCGGGTTCAGGGTGATATTCGCCCTGTGGCTGGCGGGCCCCATGGAGGCCAAGACCACGGCCGAGATCTCCGGCATGAGCCGGGCGGCCCTGTCCGCGCTCCTCAACACCCTCGAACGCGACGGGCTGATCGTCCGCGAACGCGCCACCCACGACCGGCGCGCCCTCCAGCTCACCCTCACCGAGGCCGGGTACGGGGCGATCCTCGGCGGGTTCCGCGCGCACAACCGGCGCGAGACCGCCTGGGCGGCGGCCCTCGAACCCGAGGAGCGCACGGAGCTCGTCCGGCTGCTCAACAAGCTCATGGCCGGGTCCACCGAGGCCAAGGCCAAGTTCCGCAGCTGACCGCGCCCCGGGCCCCTCCCGGCCCACCGCACGCCCGCGGCGGCCCCCGCGGCGCCGCGGAGTCCGTTCCGGCCCGGATTGGCCCTTGAGCGCGGTCCCCGGGACGGCGAGCATCGGACCATGCACGATTCCAGCCGCGACCGCCTGCGCTCGGCGCAGCAGCAGTTCTCTCCCGAGACCACGTACCTCAACACCGCCACCCACGGGCTGACCCCGCGGACGGCCCTCCACGACCTGGAACGGCACCTGCGCGCGGTGGGCGCCGGGCGCTTCTCCCCCGGGGACGCGGATCCCGGTATCGCGGCGGCCCGCGGCGCCTACGCCCGCCTCACCGGCGTCCCCGTGGAACGGGTCGCGATCGGCGCCCACGCCTCCCAGTTCGTCGGGACGATCGCCGCGAGCCTGCCGCCGGGCTCCGAGGTCCTGACCGCCGCCCGGGAGTTCAGCTCGGTCGTCCACCCCTTCCTCGCCCGCGAGCCGTACGGCGTCCGGGTCCGCGAGGTGCCGCTCGACCGGCTGGCCGACGAGGTGGGCCCGGGTACGACCCTGGTCGCCGTCTCGGCGGTGCAGTCCTCCGACGGCGCCGTCGCCCCGCTGGAGGACCTGCTCGCCGCCTGCGCCGGGCACGGGGCCCGGCTGATGCTGGACACCACCCAGGCGGGATGGCTGCCTCTGCCCCTGGAGCGGGTCGACTACACGGTGTGCAGCGCCTACAAGTGGCTGCTGGGGCCGCGCGGCTGCTCCTTCCTCACCGGGACGTCGGAGGCACTCGCCGACCTCGCCCCCCTGGCGGCGAACTGGTACGCGGCCCCCGAGCCGTGGAACGCCCTCTACGGAGGCCCCCTGCGGCTCGCCGACGGGGCCAGGCGCCTGGACCTGCCCCCCGTGTGGTTCTCGTGGGTCGGGCTGACGCCCGCCCTGGAGCTGGTCGAGGAGGTCGGTGTCGAGACGATCCGCGAGCACGACGCGGGGCTCGGCGACCGGCTGCTCACGGCGCTGGACCTCGCACCGGCCGGGTCGGCGATCGTGTCCCTGGCCGTGTCCGAGGACGCCTCCCGCCGGGTCGCCGAGGCCGGGATCGCGGCGTCCACCCGCGACGGTCGGCTCAGGGTGTCGTTCCACCTGTACAACACGGAGGAGGACGTGGACCGGCTCGTCAAGGCCCTGACCGCCTGACCCGCGGGGCCGCCGCTCCGCTCCCCCGGCCGGGGAGCCCTCGGCCGGGGCGGGGCTCAGCCGTTCCCTCCGTCGGCGCCGCCCTGCCGGAACCGGTACCCCATGCCCGGCTCGGTGATGAGGAAGCGCGGCGACTTCGGCTCGGGTTCGATCTTCTTGCGGATCTGGGAGATGTACAGGCGCAGGTAGCCGGTGTCCTGCACGTGCTCGGACCCCCAGATGTCCGACAGGAGCGTCTGCCGTGTGACGAGCTTGCCCGAGTGGCGGATGAGGACCTCCAGGAGGCGCCACTCCGTGGGCGTCAGCCGGACGACCTCCGTACCGGAGGGGCCGGGGCGGGTCACGGTCTTGGCCGAGAGGTCGATGGTCAGGTCCCCCACCCGCACGACCGGGTCCGCGTCGCCGCCGACGCCCCTGCGGGTCAGGGCGCGGACCCGGGCGAGCAGCTCGTCGATGGCGAAGGGCTTGGTGATGTAGTCGTCCGCCCCGGAGTCCAGCGCCTGGACCTTGTCCACGGAGTCGGTGCGCCCGGAGACGACGAGGATGGGGGCGCTCGTCCACCCCCGGATGCCCTCGATGACCCCGACGCCGTCCAGGCGGGGCATGCCCAGGTCGATCAGGTACAGGTCGGGGCGCTGCTCGACCGCGGCCCGGAGGGCGTCGGTCCCGTTGGTCGCGACGACGATGTCGTAGCCGCGGGCGCGCAGGGTGACCCGCAGGGCGCGGAGGATCTGCGGGTCGTCGTCGGCCACCAGGATCTTCACTGGCCCTTCCTTCCACAGGCGTGCCCGTCGGCGACGGGCAGGGAGATGACCATGGTCAGGCCTCCGCCGGGGGTGTCCTCTGCGGTGAGGCCGCCGCCCATCCCCTCCACGAAGCCCTTGGACAGGGTGAGGCCGAGGCCGAGGCCGGTCGTGTTGTCGGTGTCGCCCAGACGCTGGAACGGCACGAACAGCTGGTCCCTGCGCTCGGGTGGGACCCCGCCCCCGTGGTCGATGACGCGGATCTCGACCGTGTCGCCGAACGTGCTCGTGGCCACGCGCGCGTTGAGGCCCCGCGGTGAGAACCGTACGGCGTTGGCGAGGACGTTCACGATGGCCCTCTGCAACAGGCCGGCGTCGGCGCGCACGGTCGGGAGGTCGGGGTCGAGTTCGAGGTCGACGTCGGCCGGGCCGAGGTCGAGTTCGTCCAGGGACGGCAGGATGACCTCGTCGACGTCGGTGTCGGCGAGCGCCACCACGAGCGCCCCGGCCTGGATGCGGCTGACGTCGAGGAGGTCGGTGACCAGGCCGGTGAGGGTGGTCAGGCTCTCCTCCGCGGTGGCGAGCAGTTCGTCGCGGTCCGCCGGCGACCAGCTCACCTCGGAGGAGCGAAGGCTGCTGACCGCGGTGGTCGCCGCGGTCAGGGGTCTGCGCAGGTCGTGGCTGACCGCCGACAGCAGGGCGCTGCGGACCTGGTCGTTCTGGGCCAGCGGGCCGACCTCGCTGGCGGTGTCTCTGAGGTCCTGGTGTTCGAGCGCCGCGTCGATCTGCGCGGCGATCACTCCGAGGAGCCGCCGCTCGGACGCGCCCGGGTCGGCGCCGTGGAGTTCGAGGGCGGCGCGTTCACCGACGTGCACGAGGGTGGGCTCCCCGCCCTGCGGCGGCTGCCCGGACGTGCACAGGACGCCGTCCCCGGAGCGCAGCCGTACGGCGTCGAGCCCGAAGGCCTCCCGGGTCCGGTCTACCAGGGCCTGGAGGGCGTCCTGGCCCCGCAGGACGCTGCCGGCGATCGTCGCGAGGAGCTCGGACTCCGCCCTGGCGCGCCGGGCCGCGCGCGTGCGGCGCGCGGCCTTGTCGACGATGTAGCTGACCAGTGCGGCGTTGGCGACGTAGAGGACCAGCGCGAGCAGGTGGACCGGGTGGTCGATCGAGATGGTGTGCAGGGGGTCGATGAAGAAGTAGTCCAGCGTGACCGCCGACAGGACGGCGGTGTACAGCGCGGGCCAGATGCCGCCGACGAGCGCGACGACGATGACCAGCAGCTGGTAGGTCAGGACGTCGATGACGATGGACTCGGCGCTGCGCTGGCCCGCGAGCAGCCAGGTGATGAGCGGGCCGCACAGGACCGCGAGCGCGAACCCCAGGACGCGCCGCCGGGCCGTGAGCGCGCCGCCCAGGCGCGGCAGGGCGAACCGTCCTCCGGCCGCGGCGTGGTTGACGATGTGGACGTCGATGCCGCCGGACTCCCGGATGACGGTGGCGCCGATCCCGGGGCCGGTGAGGGCGGTGGCGAGGCGTCCGCGGCGGCTGATGCCGATGACCAGCTGGGTGGCGTTCACGGCCCGGGCGAACTCGACGAGCGTCCCGGGGATGCCGTCACCGACCACCTGGTGGAAGGTGCCGCCGAGCTTCTCGGTCAGGGAGCGCTGTGCGGCGAGCGCCTCGGGACGGCCCTCGCGCAGCCCCTCCTGGCTGCTGACGTGCACGGCGAGGAGCTCGCCCCCGGAGGAGCGCGCGGCGATGCGCGCGCCCCTGCGCAGCAGGGTCTCCCCCTCGGGGCCGCCGGTCAGGGCGACGACGACGCGCTCGCGGGCCTCCCACGTGGTGTCGATGCGGTGCTCGGCCCGGTAGTCCTTCAGCGCGCTGTCCACCTCGTCCGCCAGCCACAGGAGGGCGAGCTCGCGCAGGGCGGTGAGGTTGCCCAGCCGGAAGTAGTTGGACAGTGCGGCGTCGATCCGCTCGGCCGGATAGACGTGTCCCGCCGCGAGGCGGTCCCGCAGGGCCTGCGGGGCCAGGTCGACCAGTTCGATCTGGTCGGCGGCGCGCAGCACCTCGTCGGGGACCGTCTCACGCTGGGGGACGCCGGTGATCTGCTGGACGACGTCGTTGAGGGACTCGATGTGCTGGATGTTGACGGTCGTGATGACGTCGATCCCGGCCGCGAGCAGCGTCGACACGTCCTCCCAGCGCTTCTCGTGCCGGGAGCCGGGCGCGTTGGTGTGCGCGTACTCGTCGACCAGGGCGGTCGCCGGTCCGCGCTCCAGGACGGCGTCCAGGTCCATCTCGGCCAGGCCGACGCCCCGGTGGAACACGGTCAGGCGCGGCACCGCCTCGACGCCCTCGGCCAGCGCGGCCGTGGCAGAGCGGCCGTGCGTCTCGACGACGGCGACCACGACGTCCCCGCCCTCGTCGCGCAGGCGCCTGCCCTCCTCGAGCATGGTGTAGGTCTTGCCGACGCCCGGAGCGGCGCCGAGGAAGACCCTCAGCCGTCCCTTCCTCATGAGGCTCGTGTTCCCCACCCGTCGACAACGAGGTTCAACTCCAGGACGTTGACCCTCTCCTCTCCCAGGAATCCCAGATCCCGGGGCTCGATACTACGCCGGACCAGGTCCCGGACATCCGCCTCCGTCACACCCCTCGCCTCCGCGACCCTGGGCACCTGGAGCAGTGCGTACGCGGGGCTGATGTGCGGGTCCAGTCCCGAGCCCGAGGCGGTCAGGGCGTCTGCCGGGACGCTCTCGGGGTCGACCCCCTCGAACTCCGCGACGGCCGCCCTGCGCTCCTCGACGGCGGCGACGAGGTCGGGGTTCTCCGGGCCGAGGTTGCCGCCTCCGGAGGCCCCCGCGTCGTGTCCGTCGCCGGCGGCGGAGGGCCGGGACTGGAACCACTCGGGGAGCGGTGCTCCGTCGGCGCCGGTGAAGGACTGCCCGATCAGGGACGAGCCGACGACCGTGCCGTCCTGCGCCCTGACGAGCGAGCCGTCGGCGCGTTCCGGCAGGAGCACCCGGCCGACGCCGGTCACGGCCAGCGGATAGACCAGGCCCAGGACGACGGTGAGGATCAGGAACGCCCGGAGGGCGGTTCCGTGGTGGCGGAGCAGGACGCGTGTGGAACCCATGGTGGGTGTCTCCCTTCGGGGCCGTCAGAAACCGGGAAGAAGGCTGACGGCGAGGTCGATGAGTTTGATGCCGGCGAAGGGGGCCACCACTCCGCCGAGGCCGTAGACCAGCAGGTTGCGGCTGAGGATCTGCGGCGCGCGCAGGGGCCGGTACCGGACACCGCGCAGCGCGAGCGGGATGAGGACCACGATGATCACGGCGTTGAAGACGATCGCCGACATGATCGCGGACGCGGGGGAGGCCAGGCCCATGACGTTCAGCGCGCCCAGACCGGGGAAGACCCCGGCGAACATGGCCGGGATGACCGCGAAGTACTTGGCGATGTCGTTGGCGACGGAGAACGTGGTCAGCGCCCCCCGGGTGATGAGCAGCTGCTTGCCGATGCGGACCACGTCGATGAGCTTGGTGGGGTCCGAGTCCAGGTCCACCATGTTCCCGGCCTCCTTGGCCGCCGAGGTGCCGGTGTTCATCGCCACGCCGACGTCGGCCTGGGCCAGCGCGGGGGCGTCGTTGGTGCCGTCCCCGGTCATCGCGACGAGCCTGCCCCCCTGCTGCTCCCTGCGGATGAGGGCGAGTTTCTGCTCCGGGGTGGCCTCGGCGAGGAAGTCGTCCACCCCGGCCTCGGCGGCGATCGCCTTCGCCGTCAGGGGGTTGTCCCCGGTGACCATCACGGTGCGGATGCCCATCTCGCGGAGTTGCGCGAAGCGTTCGGCGATGCCCTCCTTGACCACGTCCTTGAGGTGGATCACGCCCAGCACGGCGATGTGTCCCGAGGGCCTGCGCACCGCCACGACCAGCGGTGTGCCCCCGCTGTCGGAGATCCGTCCGACCCGGTCCTCCAGCTCCGTGCGGACGACGGGGCCCACGGGGCCCGTCTCCCGGACCCAGGCGAGCACCGCCGAGCCCGCGCCCTTGCGGATCTGGGTGCCGTCGGGCAGGTCGACACCGCTCATCCGGGTCTGGGCGGTGAAGGGGACGACCTCGCCGGGTGACGCGGCGTCCACCACCACCCCCTCGGCGCGGGCGAGTTCCACCACGGAGGTGCCCTCGGGGGTGGGGTCGGCCAGGGAGGCCAGCGCCGCGGAGCGGACCAGGTCCGGCTTCCGCACGCCCTCCAGGGGCACGAACTCGCTGGCCCGCCGGTTGCCGTGGGTGATGGTGCCGGTCTTGTCCAGCAGCAGGGTGGTCACGTCGCCGGCGGCCTCGACGGCGCGGCCGGACATGGCCAGCACGTTGTGCTGCACGAGGCGGTCCATGCCGGCGATGCCGATGGCGGACAGCAGGGCGCCGATGGTGGTGGGGATCAGGCACACGAGCAGCGCGACCAGGACGGGGACGCTGACCGGCGCCCCGGCGTAGGAGGCGATCGGGTGCAGGGTGAGGGCGACGACCACGAAGACGACCGACAGGCTCGCCAACAGGATGTTGAGCGCGATCTCGTTGGGGGTCTTCTGCCGCTCGGCGCCCTCGACCAGGGCGATCATCCTGTCGACGAAGGTCTCCCCCGGCCTGGAGGTGATGCGGACGACGATCCGGTCCGAGAGCACGCGGGTGCCACCGGTGACGGCGCTGCGGTCGCCGCCGGACTCGCGCACCACGGGCGCGGACTCCCCGGTGATCGCCGACTCGTCCACCGAGGCGATGCCCCAGACGATGTCGCCGTCGCCGGGGACCGGTTCTCCCGCCGAGACGGCCACGACGTCCCCGGGAGCGAGGTCGGCCGAGGAGACGGGGCGTGTCCCGGTGTCCTCCGCGGAGGGGTCGGCTTCCGGGTCGTAGCCGACCACCAGGTTCGCCGCGGTACTGGTCCGGGTCCTGCGCAGGCTGTCGGCCTGGGCCCTGCCCCGGCCCTCGGCCACGGACTCGGCCAGGTTGGCGAAGACCACGGTCAGCCAGAGGCAGCCGGCGATCGCCCAGGTGAAGCCCGCCGGGATCGGCGAGCCCCCGGACGCCTCGGGGCCTCCGAGGAAGGGTTCGGCGACCGCCATGGCCGTGGTGAGCGCGGCCCCGACCTCGACGACGAACATGACGGGGTTGCGGTACATGATCCGCGGGTCGAGCTTGCGCAGCGCCCCGGGGAGCGCAGCGGCGACCTGGGCCGGTCCGAACGCCCTGCGGCGGGCTCCGGTCGCGGGGTCGGCGCTCGGCGGCGCCTCGGCGACGGGTGTGCGGGATGTCGTGGTCATGGTCGGTTACAGTCCTTCCGCCAGGGGGCCCAGCGCGAGCACGGGGAAGTAGGTCAGGGCGGTCACCACGACGGTGACGCCGATCAGCAGGCCGACAAACTGCGGTCTGTGTGTGGGCAGGGTGCCGCCGGTCGCGGGCGCCCTGTCCTGGGCGGCGAGTGCTCCGGCCAGGGCGAGGACGAACACGATAGGGACGAACCGTCCCAGCAGCATGGCGATGCCCAGCGCGGTGTTGAACCAGGGCGTGTCCGCGGTCAGCCCGGCGAAGGCCGAGCCGTTGTTGTTGGACGCCGACGTGAACGCGTACAGCACCTCGGACAGGCCGTGGAGACCGGGGTTGAGGATCGACGTCGCCTCCACGCCGGCGCGGACGGCGGGCACGGCGAAGCTGAGCGCCGTACCCGCGAGGACCAGGGTCGGGGAGACGAGGATGTACAGGCTGGCGAGCTTGATCTCGCGCGGCCCGATCCTCTTGCCGAGGTACTCCGGGGTGCGGCCGACCAGGAGGCCCCCGACGAAGACGGCCAGGAGGGCGAGCACCAGCATCCCGTAGAGGCCGGAGCCGACACCGCCGGGCGCGACCTCGCCGAGCATCATGTTGACCATCGGCACCATGCCGCCGAGGGCGGTGTAGGAGTCGAACATCGAGTTGACCGCACCGGTGGAGGTCAGGGTGCTCGCCGAGCCGAACAGGGCGGAGGCGATGACGCCGAACCGCTGCTCCTTGCCCTCCAGAGCCGCTCCGGCGGCCTCGGGCGCCGCTCCGGCGCCGTTCAGCTCCAGGGCGGTGAGGGCGGTGAGGGAGACCGCGAAGATCGCCGCCATGGCGGCGAGGACGGCGTAGCCCTGCCGGTGGTCTCCGACCATCCGGCCGAAGGTGCGCGGCAGCGAGAACGGGATCGCCAGCATGAGGACGATCTCGAACAGGTTGGTCCACGGCGAGGGGTTCTCGAACGGGTGCGCGGAGTTCGCGTTGAAGTAGCCGCCGCCGTTCGTGCCCAGGAGCTTGACCGCCTCCTGGGAGGCCGCCGTTCCGCCGGGGATCGTCTGCGTCGCGCCGGCGAGGGTCCGGACCTCGGTGAGGCCGCCGAGGTTCTGGACGACACCGCCCGCGATCAGGACCACGGCCGCGACCAGGGAGATCGGCAGGAGGATGCGCAGCGTCGCGCGGGTGAGGTCGACCCAGAAGTTGCCGATCGTGCCCGACCGGCGGTGCGCCAGTCCGCGGACCAGGGCGACGGCGACCGCGAGGCCCGCGGCGGCCGAGACGAAGTTCTGGACGGCCAGCCCGCCGAACTGCACGAGGTGGCCCATGGTCAGTTCCGGCGAGTACGACTGCCAGTTGGTGTTCGTCACGAACGACGCCGCGGTACTGAACGCGAGCCCCTCGGAGACGGGCGGCAGCCCGAGTGAGAGGGGCAGGAACGCCTGGAGCCGCTGGAGCAGGTACAGGAACAGCAGGCCGACCGCGGAGAAGGCGAGCACCCCGCGCAGGTACGCCTGCCACGACTGCCCGGACGCGGGGTCCACTCCGATGAGCCGGTAGAAGCCCCGCTCGACCGCGAGGTCGCGGGGGGAGGTGAAGACGCGCGCCATGTACTCGCCGAGGGGCCGGTACAGCAGGGCGAGGACCAGCGCGACGGCGGCGGCGGGGAGGACCGCGAGGAGGACGGCCATCAGAACCGCTCCGGTTTGACGAGGGCGTACACGAGGTAGGCGACCGCGGCCGCCGCGAGCGCGGCCGCGAGGAGGTCGAAGGCGATCACAGCTTCGCGACCCCCCGGCCGATCACGCCGACCAGCGCGAAAGCGGCGAGCGCGGTGAGCACGTAGACGACATCGAGCACGGGGCGACTCCCTGGGGTGAAGGATGTGCCCCTCTGTCCGGGGCACGGGCCTCGAAGGCCTGAAACCCATACAAAACCCCTGGAACTGCGCCGATGCCGCTCCTAACGGCTTCCATGCGGAACCGGTGGTGAATCCTCACGGCATCCATGCGGACCGCCGCCGTGCGGGACGGGGGGCCGGCCCCTCGTCCCGCACGGCGCCCTCCCCGGCGGAGCCGTGTCCCCCGGGCTCCCGGAACACGGAACGGGGGCGCGGTCCCGACCGCGCCCCCGTTCACCCCGTCCGGATCCGCTCCGGCGCCCCCGTCACTGCTGGCGGGCGTCCACCAGGTCCGGGTTCTTCCAGTCCGGGTCGGCGAAGTACTTCTTGGTCTCCGCGACGATGACCCCGGTGAGCACGAGCAGGCCGATGAGGTTGGGGATCGCCATCAGGCCGTTGGCCGCGTCGCTGAACGCCCAGGCGATGCTCAGTTCGGTGGTGGCGCCCACGTACACGACGAGGACGAACACGACGCGGAACGGGAAGACCGCCCTGCGGCCGACCAGGTAGTCCATGCAGCGCTCACCGTAGTAGGACCAGCCGACCAGCGTGGTGAACGCGAAGAACATCAGGCTGATCGCGACGATGGCGCCGCCGACCGGGGCCAGGCCCGGGGACACGGAGCCGAAGGCCTCGCTCATGGCCCAGTTGGTCATCAGCGCGCCGTCGCCGGTGTTCGCCTCCGAGCTCCAGGCGCCGGTGACGATGATGACCAGGCCGGTCATCGTGACGACGATGATGGTGTCGATGAAGGTCTGGGTCATGGAGACCATGGCCTGCCGGACCGGGTGGGCGGTCTTGGCCGCGGCGGCGGCGATGCCGCCGGTGCCCAGGCCGGACTCGTTGGAGAACATGCCGCGGGCCATGCCCTGCTGCACCGCGAGGATGAAGGCCGACCCGAGGAAGCCGCCGACCGCCGAGGTACCGGTGAAGGCGTCGGTGAAGATCAGGGCGAGGGCGGCGGGGATCTCCGTGACGTAGAGCACCAGCACGAAGATGGACGCGAGCACGTAGGCGATGATCATGAACGGCACGACGCCGGCGGCGAACCGGCCGATGCTCTTGATGCCGCCGAGGATGACCGCGGCGACCAGCACGACCATGACGATCCCAGAGAGCCAGGTGGGCACGCCGAACGTCGAGTCGAGCTGGCCGGAGACGGCGTTGGCCTGCGTCATGTTGCCGATGCCGAAGGAGGCGACGGCGCCGAACAGCGCGAACAGGGTGCCCAGCACCAGGCCGAGCTTGGCTCCCCCGCTGCCGGGGCCGAACTTCTCGGCGAACCCGTGGCGCAGGTAGAACATCGGGCCGCCGCTCATCTCCCCCTTGGAGTCGGGGCGGCGGTACTTGACGCCCAGGAGCGCCTCGCCGTACTTGGTGGCCATGCCCAGGACACCGGTGACCCACATCCAGAACAGGGCTCCCGGCCCTCCGACGCCGATCGCCAGGGCGACGCCCGCGATGTTGCCGACCCCGACGGTGGCGGCGAGCGCGGTGCTGAGCGCCTGGAAGTGGGAGATGTCGCCCTTGGCCTGGCCGCCCTCGGTGCGGCGGACCAGCGCCAGCCACAGCGCGTGGCCGAGCACGCGGAACTGGAGCCCGCCGAGTCTGACGGTGAGGTAGACGCCCACGACCAGGAGCAGGGGTATCAGGAAGAAGGGTCCCCACACGAAGGAAACGATGGTATCCAGGACTGCCTGGATCGTGTCGGTCATCAGAGTGTGTCTCCCTGTCGTCGAACTGTGGGCGCCCCCGGCAGGCTGACCGCCTGTCCGGAAACCTGCACGGAAGCATCGCAATCGGCAATAACGTACGTGTTACGTCCTCCTGCCGTTCCGGTCTCCACGCACGCGCACCGCCCGCACCACCGGTGCCGTGAGAGCGGGAGAGTCGGTCCGGCGCCGCCGCGGCGACCAGTATCCCCCCGTGCGGGCGGCGCCGCGGAACCGACGTTCCGGCGCCGACGGGACCTGGAGGAACAGGGTCCGACGGCGTCGACGAGGGTGAGCAGAACGAACAGGAAGAGGAGCACGAGCGGGATGCCGCTCGTCTCCGGCGCCGCGCGTGTGGAAACCGCGCGCGGGGCGTGGCGATCGGGCGGGGCCGGTGTGGAGGGGCCCGCTCCCGCTGACGGGAGCGGGCGCCTCCACGGGACACGACTGTCAGAAGACGATCCCGCACAGCGGCGCGCGGGGGACGTTCAGCGCCGCGTCCAGCCTCTCCGCCGCCTCCGGGGTGTGCTCGGTGACCACGCCGGCCGCCACCCGCGAGGAGAGCGTGTGCTGTCCCAGGTAGGCGGCGCCCAGGTGCGACACGTCCAGCGAGACGTCCGGGGCGTCCTGCGTGGACTCCACACGGGCGCCCCCGCGGTCCGCGCCGATCCGCCACCGGCCCGCGTTCCACGGCGCGTAGCGGTCGGAGACCTCCACCACCGCCTCCACCGGAGCCGCGTACGAGCGCTCCGACAGAGCCCCCGGAACATCCACCAACCGCACCCACAGCGCGGTGTGCACCGACGCGGCGATGCGCTGGCGGTCCACCACCAGCGACCACAGCGGGTCGTCCACGGCGACGTCCTTCAGATGGGTCGCCGTGGTCAGGTCCCGGGAGAGCACGTGTTCGTACAGCGCCGTCCGCGCCGCCGGGGCGGTCGCGGTGAGCTCCTTGACGAACACCTCTCCGTGGGGACCGCCGACGCCCCACTCCCAGTCGGCCCTCGTCCGGTAGAGGGCGTAGCCGAGCGGCCCGTCGGGACCGCGCACGACGGCGGCCTTGAGAGGGCTCCTCCCGGCGCGTTCCTCGGGGACGTCGCGGATGATCCGCGACCACCAGAGGTCGTCGCGCTGGAACTGGCCGACCTGGACGGCCGCCACCTCCCGGTGCACGCGGGCCATCTCCGCGAGGACCTCGCCCGGCTGGTGCAGCTCCACCTCCAGTGCGGGGTCCCTCGGCGCGTCGGCGCGCAGGGCCGTGTGGGGCAGCCGGACGGTCGCGGACATCTCCATGGACGCGGCTCCGTAGCCGAACCGGTCGTAGATGGCGCCCTCCGAGGCCCACAGGGCCGCGTACCTGCCGCCCGAGGCGTGGATGTCGGCCAGCTGGCGGCGCATCAGCGCGCTGAGCACGCCCCTGCGGCGGCGGGTCGGCCACACGCCCACGCCCGTGACCCCCGCGACCGCCCTGGGCCCTCCGGGCAGCGCCATCTCGAAGGGGAAGTGGTTCGTGGCGCCGACGATCCGGTCGCCCTCGACAGCGACCCGGAACCGGTCGTAGCCGAGCACGTCCCAGCGGGCGCGGCGCTCCTCCAGGCCGGCCGCGGGGTCCTCCGAGGACAGGAGCGCCTCGCCCACGACCCTGACGACCTCCGGATGCTCCGTGCGGTCGATACCGCGCACCGTCCACTCCGGGGCGGATCCGGCGCCCGGTCCCGTGTTCGTCGTCATCGTCACCGTTCCTAGAAGATGCGGCCGCAGAACGGGGCGTCCACCCGGTGCAGGGCGGCGTCGAGTCCGGCCACCGCCCCCGGGACGTGCTCGGTGATCAGCCCCGCGCGCAGGTACCCGGTGAGGGAGGTCTGCCCCAGGTGGGCGGCGCCCAGGTGGGACACGTCCAGTGAGACGTCCGGGGCGTCCTGTGTGGGCTCCACACGGGCGCCTCCGCGGTCCGCGCCGATCCGCCACCGGCCCGCGTTCCACGGCGCGTAGCGGTCGGAGACCTCCACCACCGCCTCCACCGGAGCCGCGTACGAGCGCTCCGAGAGAGCTCCCCGAACATCCACCAACCGCATCCACAGGGAGGTGTAGAGCTTGGGAACGACGCGGTCCCGGTCGACGACCAGGTGGCGCAGCGGGTTGTCCTGGGCCAGGAAGGCGAAGGAGATCCTGCTGGTCAGGTCGCGGTTGAACAGGTGCTCGTACAGGGCCGTCCAGGCGGCGGGGGCGGTCGCGGCGACCTCCTCGACGTGCACCTCGCCACCGGACCCGTCATCCTCCCACTTGTTCAGGGTGCGGTAGAGGGCGTACCCCAGGGGGCCGTCCGGGCCGCTCACGACAGCTGCCAGCCGGGGGCTCCTGCCGTCCCGCGCGTCGGGCTTGTCGCGCAGGAACTTGTCCCACCAGTGCTCCTCGCGCCGGAACTGTCCGATCTGGGCCGCTGCCACCTCGCGGTGCACGCGCGCCAGGTCGTCGCGGACCCTGCCCGGGTCCGCGAGGCGGACGACCAGGGCGGGGTCGCGGGGCGCGTCCGGGCGGAGCCCGGCGTACTGGCGCTGGACGGAGGTCTCCACCTCGGTCACGGCGGGCCCGTAGCCGAACCGGCCGTAGATGGCGCCCTCCGAGGCCCACAGGGCCGCGTACCTGCCGCCCGAGGCGTGGATGTCGGCCAGCTGGCGGCGCATCAGCGCGCTGAGCACACCGCGGCGGCGGTGCGTGGGCCACACGCCCACGCCCGTGACCCCCGCGACCGCCCTGGGCCCTCCGGGCAGCGCCATCTCGAAGGGGAAGTGGTTCGTGGAGCCCACGACCTCCTCCGCGGGCCCCTCCCCCTCCACGGCGACGAGGACGCGGTCGTACCCCGCGGCGTCGTGGAGGGGGCGCATGCGCTCCGTGATCGCGTCGAGGTCCTCGCCGATGAGGAGGGCCTCTCCCACGACCCTGAGCACCTCCGGGTACTCGTCCCGGTCGGTGCCGCGCACGGTCCAGGCGGGTCTGGTGGCGTCGGTGTTCTGTGTCATGCCGGTATGCCTGCTCTTCGTGTCGTGGCGCTGGGTCAGAAATCCGTGTCGCACAGGGGTGCGCGGGGCACGTGCATCGCGGTGTCCAGGCGGGCGGCCGCCCCCGGTGTGTGCTCGGTGGCCAGGCCCGCGTCCACGAGAGCGGTCAGTGGGCCGCGCCCCAGGTAGGCGGACCCCAGGTGGGACACGTCGAGTGCCAGGTCGGGAGCCGCGTCGGTCGCCTCTGCACGGGCGCCCGAGGCGTCGGCCGCGAGCCGCCAGCGCCCGGCGTTCCACGGGGCGAACCGGTCGGTGACCTCCAGCACGGTGTCCAGGGGCGTGGCGTAGGAGCGCTCGGCCAGGGCCCCGGGAAGGTCCACCAGGCGCACCCACAGGGAGTCGAACGCCGTGCGCGCCAGGTGGCGGGGGTTGACCAGCAGCGTGGTGAGGATGTCGTCCTCGGCCAGGTTCCCCAGGAACGTCCCGGTGGCGAGGTCGCGTGAGAACAGGTGCTCGTACAGGGCCACCCGGGCCGCGGGGGCGGCGGCGACGACCTCCTTGGCCCGGACCTCGCCCCGGGGCATGCCGTCCTCCCACTTGTGCAGGACGCGGTAGAGGGCGTAGCCCTCCGCCCGGTCGGGTCCGCGCACGAGGGCGGCCCGCAGCGGTCCGGCCCCCCGGCGGTCCCGCTCCGCGTCGTGGAGCAGCTGTCCCCACCACCCCGTCTTCCTGAGGACCTGGCCGTTGCGGAGGGAGGCCGCCCTCCGGTGCAGTTCCTCGATCTCGCCGCGGACGGCGCCGGGGTCGGTGAGCTCCACGGTGAGGGCCCGGTCGCGGGGGGCGTCGGGCCGGAGCACGGCGTGGGCCCGCTGGACGGTCGCGTGGAACTGCTGGATGGCCGGACCGTACCCGAAGCGGCCGT
Organism: Nocardiopsis codii; assembly: GCF_036327455.1. NCBI lineage: Bacteria > Bacillati > Actinomycetota > Actinomycetes > Streptosporangiales > Nocardiopsidaceae > Nocardiopsis > Nocardiopsis codii. Next base: position 70,918 of record NZ_JAUZMY010000030.1, read on the forward strand.
AGATGCCGCCCTCCGAGGACCAGAGGACCGCGGTCTTCTCGCCCCGTTCCCGGATGTCCGCGAGCTGGCGGCGCATCAGCGCGCTGAGCACGCCCCGGCGGCGGTGCGTGGGCCACACGCCCACATCGGTGATCCCCGCCGCCCGGCGGGGGCCTCCGGGCACGCTGAGCGTCAGCGAGTACGCCATGGTGGTGCCGACGATCCGCTCACCGTCCAGGGCGACCAGGGAGCGGTCGTACTCCGCACTGGGGAAGTCCCGCTCCACGTCCAGGAGTTCTTGGGCGGGCATGCCGATGGCCTCCGCGAAGACCGCCGCGAACTCCGGGTACTCCTCCTGTGTACTGCCCCGGACCGTCCACGCCGGGCCGTCGTCGTGAGGGGGACCGTGGTGGTGAGCGCCTGCCATGAGCAGACCCTCTCAGCAGCGCCCGGCGCGGCGCCACTTGTTTTCGCGCATGTCGGAACCGGCGATCCGGCCCCGGCCCCGCTCCCTTCCTGCCGGCCGTTCCCCGGCGGCTCCGATCCGCCCGGGACCGCCGGTCGGCGGCGGGCCCCGGACGGCGCGGGGGCGCGCGGGACCCCCGGCGCGGGTACGGCCGTGTGCGGCTTCCACAGGGCGGAGCCCGAGGAGTAACCCGCCGCTCCAGGGGGCAGTTCTACCGTGTGAAACGTACGACCTCTTCCCTCACGACCCGATCCGACCCCCCGGCCCGCGACGGCCGGCACAGACTCGTGGTGGGGGTGGACGCGGGCGGTACCGCCACCCGCGCGCTGGTCGCCACACTGTCCGGTGAGCGGTTGGGCCAGGCCCGGTCCGAAGGGGCCAATCCCAACGCGCACGGCGTGGACAAGGCCGCGGACCGGCTCGCCGGGGCGATCGCCGACGCCCTGGACCAGGCCGGCCCGGGGGCGCGCGACGCGGTGGCGGCCGGGGTGGTCGGCCTCGCCGGCGTCTCCGCGCTCCGCGACGGGATCGTGCGCGCGAGGATGGAACGCGCCCTGTCCGAGGCAGGGCTGGCCCCGGGGAGGGGATTCTTCACCGGGGACGACGAGGTGGCCTTCGCCTCGGGGACGCCGTCCGCGCACGGCACGGTGCTGATCGCCGGGACCGGGGCGATCGCCACCCGGATCGACGACCGCAGGCGGACCCGGTCCGCGGACGGCATGGGGTGGCTGATCGGCGACGAGGGCTCGGGGTTCTGGATGGGGCACCAGGCGGCCAAGGAGACGGCACGGCAGCTGTCCCGGGGCGGGGAGCTCAGCCCTCTGGCCCGGGCGGTGGCCAAGCGGGTCATCCCCGGTCAGCGGCCGGTGGACGGGGATGCCTCTCTGTTCCAGGAGCACGCACGGAGTTTCGCGCGGACCCTGACGGCCGCACCCCCGATCCTGCTCGCGGCGCTCGCACCGCTGGTCAGCGAGGCGTACGCGGTGGGCGACCCGGCTGCCGAGGTGATCGTGAACGCCGCCGCCGGCCACCTCGCGCACTCGGTGCACCAGGTGCGCAACCCCGGCGAGCGGCTGCCCGTGGTGCTGGCGGGCGGCGTGCTCTCGCACTCGGAGCCGGTGCGCTCGGCGCTCACCCGCAAGCTGACGCTGGGCACGGCGGGGTCGGAGATCGTCCCGGCCGGTTGCACGGTGGGCGGGGCGGCCTGGCTGGCGGCCCTGCGCACGGGGGTCACGGACGAGGACCACGCGGTGCACGGGGCGTTCACCCGGGTCGGCGTGGACGGCGACAGGGACGGGGGCGCGGACCGCGACCGGGACCGCACCGACGCGGCGTAGGGGCTGGGCCCGTGCCCCGCGAGCGCACGGCGCCCGGGGGCGCGGGCCCGCACACGCTGCCAGGCCCCGGACAGCGGAGGGCCGTCACCCGCCGGCCCGGGCCCCGGACCTGCAGGGGCGGATGGTTCGAGGCGGTTTGCCCTGTTGGCGCAGGGTGCCCTACCGTGTGAGGTGGTTAGGCTTGCCTAACCCACGACGCGAGAACGGGGACGCCATGGCAGAGCGGCAGGAACGGCCGAAGAGGACCGTGCACACGGGGCGGGTGGAGGCGGTCGAGCAGCTCACGCCGCACATGGTCCGGATCGTGTTCGGCGGTGACGGGCTCTCCGAGTTCGCGACCGGGGGCCACACCGACAGCTACGTCAAGCTCCTGTTCCCGCCGCCCGCTCCCGGCGACCCGGAGCCCCTGGACCCGGACCGGATCCGCGCCGAGCGCCCCCGGGAGGAGTGGCCGGTCACCCGCACCTACACCGTGCGGTCCTGGGATCCCGTCTCCCGCCGCCTGACCATCGACTTCGTCCACCACGGCGGCACCGGCCTGGCGGGCGTCTGGGCGGCGGGCGCCGAACCCGGCGACCGGCTGTGCCTCCTCGGCCCGGGCGGCGGCTACTCCCCCGCCCCCGACGCCGACTGGCACCTGCTGGCCGGGGACGAGAGCGCCCTGCCCGCCATCGCCGCCGCCGTGGAGCAGCTCCCGGCGGGCCGCACCGCCCACGTGTTCGTCGAGGTCTCGGGGGCCGAGGAGGAGCAGAAGCTCGACGCGCCCGGCGACGTCCGCGTGCACTGGCTGCACCGCGGCGACAGGCCCGTCGGCTCCGTCCTGGTCCCCGCCGTACGGGCGCTCGACCTCCCCGGCGGCACCGTGCACGCGTTCGTGCACGGTGAGGCCGGGTTCGTCCGCGAACTGCGCCGCCTCCTGCGCGTCGAGTACGCGCTGCCCAAGGAGCGGCTGTCCATCTCCGGCTACTGGCGCCTGGGCCGCGACGAGGACGGCTGGCAGGCCTCCAAGGCCGAGTGGAACCGCAGTGTGGAGGCCGAGGAGGAGGCCGACCTGACCCCCTCCGGCTGAGGTGCCGGGTCCCGGCCCCGCTACATGTCCAACTTCTCCAGGGCGATCAGGTAGGCCTCGTTGAAGGTCGGGAACTGCGGGATCGAGTCGAGCAGGGTCGCCACCGGAAGTTCCGCGCGGATCGCCAGCGCGGCGGTGTGGATCCACTCCGACGCCAGCGGCCCGAACGCCCACGCGCCCACCAGGACGCCGCGCCCGCGGTCGGCGACCAGCCCCAGTGTGCCCCGCGGATCGGTCGCGTAGGTCCAGGGCCGGGCCAGGGACCCGGGAAGGTCGGCCTCGGCGGTGACCGTGTCGATCCCCTGTTCCGCGGCCTGCCGCGAGGTGAGCCCCACCCCGGCGATCTCGGGCTGGGAGAAGATCACGCGCGGGACCGCCGTGTAGTCGGCGGTGCGCCCGGCGCCGAGGATGTTGTCGGCGGCGACCCGCCCCTGGTACTTGGCCACGTGGGTGAACATCGACACGCCCGTCGCGTCGCCGATGGCCCACAGGCCCGGCTCCACCCGGCAGCGCCCGTCCACCGGAAGGCCGGCGCGCTCCGTCTCCACGCCGACCGCCCCCAGGCCTAGGGCGTCGGTCCGGGGGCGGCGCCCGGAGGCGAGCACCACCACCTCCACGTGCAAGCGGTCGCCGTTGTCGAGGGTGGCTAGCACTCCGTCGCCGTCCCTGGCCACCGAGGCGACCTGCGTGCCCAGGTGCACGGAGACCCCGTCGCGGGCGAACTGGTCGCTGATCAGCTCGCACAGCCGCGGTTCCTCGCGGTCCACCAGCCGGGGTCCGCGCTGGACGATCGTCACGGCGGCGCCCATCCGGGACAGGAACTGCCCCAGTTCGACACCCACGGCGCTGCCGCCGATCACCAGGGCGCTGCGGGGGATCTCGGTGAGGGTGGTGGCCTCCCGGTTGGTCCACACCCTGGACGCGTCCAGGGAGTCGAGTCCGTCGATCGGCGGGCGCACCGCCTCCGATCCGGTGGCGACGACCACGTGTTCGGCGGTGAGCTCGGTGTCGCCCACCGCCACCCTCCACGGGTCGCGGCCGACGAAGCGCGCCTCCCCCTTGAACACGAGAGCGCCCTGGTCCTCGTACCCCTGGACCTGCTTGGTGTCGTCCAGGTGGCGGATCATCTGGTCGCGGTACTCGCGCAGGCGGGGCCAGTCCAGGTCGGGCCGGGACAGTCCCGCCGCGCCGGCGGCCTCCTCGCGCGCCTCCGGTGGCCGCAGCAGCACCTTGGTGGGGACGCAGGCGTAGTAGGCGCACTCGCCCCCGACGAGTTCGCGTTCGATGACGGCGACCCGTCTGCCCGCTTCGAGCAGGCGGCTCGCGACGGTCTCGCCGCCCGGTCCCATGCCGATGATGATCGCGTCCAGGTGTTCCATGTGCCTCGTTCCGCCTGCTGCCCGGTGGGTCAACCACGATGGTGTCCCCTGTCCGGGGTCCGGGGGAAGGGCCGACACGCGCTCCGGCGCACCGGAGGGCCCGCTCGACCGGGGGCCGACCGCACGCGGTGAACGGCTCCCCGCAGGTCCGGGGCGGGAACGGGCCCCTACCGGCGTGCGGCGGGTCACTCCCCCAACGTCCCCCGCCGGACTCCGGACGTGATGGAATTGCGGGTCGGCAACCGGTCCGCCCCGGAAGGAACCGCCTCCACGGCGCACGCGCATGTCCACGCAGAACCTGATCCTCGTCCTCGACCTCGTCGGCATCCTGGCGTTCGCCATCGACGGGGCGCTGACGGCCATCCGCACCGCCCGGGTCGACATCGTCGGCGTCCTGTCCCTGGGCCTGGTGACGGCCATCGGCGGCGGCATCATCCGCGACGTCCTGCTCGGGGTGACCCCGGCGACCTTCCAGGACTGGCGCTACATCACGACCGCGCTGGCCGGCGGCACCGCGGCCTTCTTCCTCAGCCGGCAGCTCAGGCACCTGTCCAAGCCGATCCTGCTGTTCGACGCGGCCGGTCTGAGCCTGTTCGCGGTGATCGGCGCGACCAAGGCGCTGGAACTGGGGTTCGGCCCCCTCCAGGCCGTCCTGCTGGGCGCGATCACCGGCGTCGGCGGCGGGACCGTCCGCGACGTGCTGCTCAACCGCGTGCCGACGGTGCTCAGCGCCAACTCCCACCTGTACGCCATCCCGGCGATGCTCGGCGCCGCGTTCGTGGTGGTCGCGAACGTGCTCGGGTTCGGCACGGGCTGGGTCGCGATCGCCGGCGCCCTGGTCTGCTTCACCGTGCGGATCCTCGCGCTGCGGTACCGGTGGAACGCCCCGCTCCCGCCCGGGGCCCCGCCGCTGTGATCCCGTCGCGTCCGGGGCCGGGCTCCGCCCGACCCGGCGTGCGCCTTCCGGGTCCGCGGACCGTCAGCCCTCAGCGCGGGTCCGGGGCGGCTCCCGGGGCGGTGGCCGCCACCTCCCGGAGGATCTGGACCATGGCGTGGACGGGACCGGTCGGCCGGCGCCTGTGCACGGCGTAGATCTCCCTGGCCAGGCGCGCGTCGCGCAGCGGGCGGCTCACCCAGCGGCCCGGCCGGGCGGCGCCCAGGATGCTGCTCGGGACGAGCGCCACCCCGACCCCGGCCTCGATGAGCGCCAGGGCGACCTCGTAGTCGCGGGTCTCGTAGGCCACGGTCAGCCGGACTCCCGCCGCCGCCGCGGCGGTGTCCAGGCTGATCCGGTTGTGGATGCCCGGCGCCCCGCAGATCCACTCCTCGTCGGCCAGGTCCGCCAGCCCGAGGTCCCGGTCGCCGACGGGGTGGCCGGTGGGCGCGACCACCAGCAGCGGGTCCACGAGGACGCGTTCGCGGTGGAGCCCTCCGGCCCGGGGAAGCGGCACACCCGGGTAGCGGTGCGTGACGAGCAGGTCCAGCTCACCGGCGGTGACCAGGCCGTATCCTCCGGGCGGCTCGATGTCGGAGAGTGACAGCCGCACGTGCGGGTGCTCGTGGCCGAAGGCGGCGAGGGTGGCGGGCAGCAGGACCTTGCCCGCGCTGGCGAAGGCCCCCAGGGACAGGCGGTCGGGGGCCACGCCCGCGACCGCGCGGACGGCGGTCTCGGCGTCGCGCAGCTCGCCCAGGACGCGTTCGCCGTGCGCGAGCAGCACCAGTCCGGCCTCGGTGAGGGTGGCGCCCGTGCGACCGCGCTCGACCAGGACGCAGCCGACCTCGCGTTCGAGCTTGGTGAGCTGCTGGGACAGGGCGGGCGGGGTGAACGACAGCCGTTCGGCCGCGGCGGCGATGGATCCCGCGTGCGCGATCTCCACGAGCACGCGCAGCCGGTTGGCGTCCAGCACGGCGACCTCCCCCACAAACAGAAACTGACACAAAGTTCTGCTTACCGATCTTTAGCAGACCCAACTTTAAGTTAATCGTGAGTAGCGGCAGAGTGGAACCATGAGCCCCAAGATCGCGCACGCAGCGCTCACGCCCACGGCCACCGACGTCCGTGCGGCAGCCGAACGCATCGCGCCCTACGCCCGGCGCACCCCGGTGATGCACACCGAGGTGGACGGCCGGCCGCTGACCCTGAAACTGGAGTACCTCCAGCGCACGGGGGCGTTCAAGCTGCGCGGGGCCCTCAACGCGCTCCTCGGCGGCGAGCCGACCGAGCGGGTCATCACCGCGTCCGGCGGCAACCACGGGCTCGGCGTCGCCACCGCCGCCCGTCTGCTGGGCCTGCACGCCACGGTGTACGTCCCCGAGACGATCCCCGAGGCCAAGGCGGCGCCGCTGGCCGCCACCGGCGCCGAGATCGTCAGACTCGGAGACCACTACGCCGTGGCCGCCGAGGCCGCCAGAGCCCGCGCGGACGCGGAGGGCGTCCGCTACCTCCACGCCTTCGACGACGCCCTGGTCGTCGCCGGTCAGGGCACGATCGGACTGGAGATCGCCGCGGACGCCCCCGAGTGCGACACGATCGTGGTCGCGGTCGGCGGCGGCGGGCTGGCAGCCGGGGTCCGCCTGGGCGCGGGCGGGCGCGAGGTGGTGGGTGTGGAGCCCGAGGGCTGCCGCAGCCTGCACGCCGCCCTGGCCGCGGGCCACCCCGTGGAGACTCCCGTGGACTCGGTGGCGTCCTCCGCCCTGGGAGCGGCCACCCTGGGCCGGGTCCCGTTCGAGGTGCTGAGCGCCAACCCGGTGACCCCCGCGCTGGTCGACGACGCCGAGATCGTCGAGGCGCAGGACCGGTTGTGGCAGGAGTTCCGGATCGCCACCGAACCGGCGGCGGCGGTGCCCTTCGCCGCCTGGCTCGCCGGGCGGGTTCCCGGAGAGCGCCCCTGCCTGGTCGTGTGCGGCGCCAACACCGAGTGGCGCCGCGTCGGCTGACCGCGTCCACCGGCCCGGACCTGCGGGTCCGGCCGCACCGACGGCCCCGGGTACGGATATCACCCCCGAAACGGTGACCTGGAGCACTCCCGTCACCCGGTGCCGTTGTTACCGACCGGTCGCCCTTACATTGGACTCGGCATCCGACCAACCTCGTGAGGGAGACCACGTGCTCTACGGTGCGCTGCGGCAGACGGCATCGGCACTCGCCCGTACCCTGTGCCGCCCGACCATCGAGGGCCGTGAGAACATCCCCGACACCGGCGCGGTGCTGCTCGCCAGCAACCACCTGTCGTTCGTGGACAGCATCATCATCCCGCTGTCGGTGACGCAGCGCCCGGTGCGCTTCCTGGCCAAGGCGTCCTACTTCGAGGGCGCCGGCCTCAAGGGGCAGTTCACCAGGACCGTCTTCACCTCGCTGGGGGCGGTGCCCGTGGAGCGTTCCGACGCGCGCGGCGCCATGATGTCCCTGGAGCTGATGCTGGACCGGCTGCGCAAGGGCGAGGCGTGCGTGATCTACCCCGAGGGCACCCGTTCCCGCGACGGACGCCTCTACAGGGGGCGGACCGGTGTGGCGCACCTGGCGATGGAGTCCAAGGCCCCGATCGTGCCGGTGGCGCTGTCGGGCACCCAGGACGTGCAGCCGATCGGGACGTCCATGCCGCGCCCGCGGCCCTTCACCGTCCGCTTCGGCAAACCCCTGGACTTCTCCATCGGCTACGACCACCTCGCGCCGGGCAAGGCCCGCCGGGTGATCGCCGACGAGGTCATGGACGCCATCCACGCGATGTCCGGCCAGGAACGCGCCAACGAGTACAACTCCTACAGCGGCGACGAGTAGCCCCCTTCCGGCAGGACCCCTCCCCGTGTGCGCCCCGGACCCGTCACCGAGGCGCACACGGGGTTTTTTCATGGGCGGGAACAACTCTCCGTGCGCACCGAAACACGGGCCCTCTGGGCGTACGCCCGTCCGATCGGGGGCGCCGGGCCGCCCCGTGGGTCCGAGGCCGTGGTCGTTTCCTGAATTCCTGAACTTTTTTTCTGGAATCGCATACCGCGCACCACGGGAGTGTGGTCACCTAGGGTCATGGAAGCCGAGGGCGTCCTCCAGGGGCCGCACCGGTTCTCCTCCTCCCCGGCCACGGCCGGGGACCGCTGACCCTCTCCCCAGGTCGGCCCCCGGCGCCCCCTCCGGGGGCCGACCCCCAGCCGCCTACCTCCTGCGGGCGGGGCGCCCCGCGGGGTGTCCCCCCCCCGCCCCCTCCGGTCAGCGCAGGAAGCGGTCCGGGGTGAGCGGCAACTCCCTGATCCGCACGCCGGTGGCGTGGTGGGCGGCGTTCGCGACGGCCGCCGCCGCCCCCACGATGCCGATCTCCCCCACGCCCCGCGACCCCAGGGGTCCCGCGTGCGGGTCGTTCCCCTCCAGCCAGTCGGCCTCCAGACCGGCGACGTCCGCGTGCGCGGCGACGTGGTAGCCGGCCAGGTCACCGTTGACGACGTGGCCGAACTCCGGATCGACCACGCTCTGTTCGTGCAGCGCCATCGACAGGCCCATGACCATCCCCCCGAGGAGCTGGGAGCGCGCCGTGCGCGGGTTGACGACCCTGCCCACCGAGAACAGGCCCAGCATCCGCGGGACCCTGACCTCCCCCGTGTCGGCGTGCACCCGGACCTCCGCGAAGTGCGCGCCGAACGAGAACTGCGCGTAGCCCGGCGTCGCGGTGTCCTCGGGTGTGGTCCCGCGTGCGCCCGCGCCCGGGGCGGGATCGGCGCCGTGCTCGTCCCGGAAGGCCCGGGCCGCGGCGACGACCGCCGCCCCCCAGGAGGTGGTTCCGCTGGATCCGCCGGCGACGGAGGCCTCCGGCAGGTCGGTGTCGCCGATCGCGACGACGACCTCGGACAGGGGGCGCCCCAACGCGTCCGCGGCGATCTGGGTGAGGGCCGTCAGCGCGCCGGTGCCGATGTCGGCGGCGCCGATGCCCACCCGGTAGCGGCCGTCCTCGCCGTACCGGATCTCGGCCACCGACCCCGGGTTCACCAGGTGCGGATAGACGGCGGAGGCGACCCCGGTTCCCAGCAGCCAGTCGCCGTCGCGGCGGACCCCCGGTGCGGGGTCGCGCGCGTGCCAGCCGAAGCGCTCGGCCCCCTCGCGCAGGCACCGGACGAGCGCCCGGTCCGACCAGGGCTCCCCCGTCTCCGGGTGGGCGGGGGGTTCGTTGCACAGGCGCAGCTCCACCGGGTCGACACCGCACGCCTGGGCCAGCTCGTCCATGGCCGACTCCAGCGCGTACATCCCCGGAGCCTCACCCGGCGCGCGCATCCAGAACGGGATGGGCACGTCCAGCGGCGCCAGCCGGTGCGACGTGCGGCGGTGGGGGGCGGCGTACATCATCCGGGAGCACACCGCGGTCTGTTCCGCGAACTCCTTGACCTTGGAGGTCTGCTCCACGACCTCGTGCACGAGGGCGTCCAGGCGCCCCTCGCGGTCGGCTCCGAGCCTCACCCTCTGGATGGTGGGAGTCCGGTAGCCGACCAGGCTGAACATCTGCCGCCGGGTCAGCGCGAACTTCACCGGCCTTCCCGGCACGGCGCGGGCGGCCATGGCGGCGAGGACGTTGTGGGCGTGGGCCGAGCCCTTGGACCCGAACCCTCCCCCGACGTACGGGGCGATCACCCTGACGTCCTCAGGGTCGAGCCCGAACACCCCCGCGACCGTCCGCCTGACGGGATGGGCGCCCTGGGTGGAGTCGTGGAGCGTGAGGCGGCCGGCCCCCTCGTCCCACAGGGCGACGGTGGTGTGCGGCTCCATGGGGTTGTTGTGCTCCATGGGGGTCCGGTACGTGTGGTCCACGACGACGGCGGCACGGGCGAGTGCGGCGTCGGGTTCACCGTGCTCGGTGTCCGCGTCGGGATGGGCGTTGACCCCGTCCGGCCGGTACAGGCCCGGGTGGTCGGCGGTCAGCGTCACGTCGTGCGGAACCGTGTCGTAGGAGACACTCACCAGGCCGGCCGCCTCACGGGCCGTCTCCGGGGTGTCGGCGACCACGGCCGCCACGAACTGGCCGCGGAAGGCCACCTCGTCGGTCTGGAGGACGGCGAACTCCCGGTCCTCGGTGTCGGCGAGTCGCTCGGCGTTGGCGGGTGTCAGGACGGCGCGCACCCCAGCGAGCGCCTCCGCGCGCGCGGTGTCCACGTACCTGATCCGGCCCCGGGCGACGGTGGACAGGACGGGGCCGAGGTGGAGCGGGTCGGTGAGGGCGTGCTCGTAGGCGTAGGGCGCCAGCCCGGTGACCTTGGCCTCCCCCTCCAGGCGGGCCAGCGGCCGGCCGACGGCGGGCGTGGTCGGCGGGGTGGTCATCGTGCCTCCCCGGCGGCGAGGCCGCGCAGCGTGGACGCGAGCGTGTTGACGGCCAGGGGCACCTTGAAGGCGTTGTCGCGCCCGGTGCGCGCGTCGGCGAGTTCGGCGCGGGCGGCGTCGCGGAACGCCTCCTCCGTCGCCGGCCCGCCGAGCAGCGCCTCCTCCGCGCGGTGGGCGCGCCAGGGCACGTGCGCCAGTCCCCCGAAGGCGATGCGCACGTCTGCGACCGTGCCGTCCACGACGTCGAGCGCCGCCGCCACGGACACCAGCGCGAACGCGTAGGAGGCCCGGTCGCGCACCTTGCGGTAGGCGGACCGCGCGGCCGTCGGCAGGTGGGGCAGGTCGATCGCGGTGACCAGGTCGCCGTGGTCGAGGACGGTGTCGCGGTCGGGTTCGTCGCCGGGGAGCCGGTGCAGGCCGGGGATGGGCACGACGCGTTCCCCTCCGCGTCCGAGGACGCGCGCCTCGGCGCCCAGTGCGGCGAGCGCCACCGCCATGTCGGAGGGGTGGGTCGCCACACAGGAGTCGGAGGCGCCGAGGACCGCGTTGTCGCGGCCGTGCCCCTCCAGCGCCGGGCAGCCCGTGCCGGGCTCGCGCTTGTTGCAGGGCGTGGTGGTGTCCTGGAAGTACGGGCAGCGCGTGCGCTGGAAGAGGTTCCCGCCGGTGGTGGCGGCGTTGCGCAGCTGTCCCGAGGCGCCGGCCAGCAGGGCGGCGGAGAGGACCGGGTAGCGCCGGCGGACCGCCGGGTGGGCGGCCAGGTCGCTGTTGGGCACGGCGGCGCCGACCCGGATCCGCCCGTCGGGGAGTTCCTCGACCCGGTCTCCGAGCACGCCGCGCACGTCCACGAGCCTGGTGGGCGAGGCGACGCCGAGCTTCATGTGGTCGACCAGGTTGGTGCCGCCCGCGAGGTAGGCGGCGCCGCGGTCGGCGGCGACCAGTGCGACGGCGGCCGAGGGCCCGTCGGGGCGTGTGTAGTCGAAGGGCCTCACCGTGCGGCCTCCCGGATCGCGGCGACGATGTTGGTGTACGCGCCGCAGCGACACAGGTTGCCGCTCATGCGTTCGCGGATCTCCTCGTCGTCCAGCCGCACCGGGGCGTCGAGGTCCGCGGTCACGTGGCTGGGCCAGTCGGCCGCGGCCTCCCGCAGCATGCCCACCGCCGAGCAGACCTGCCCCGGCGTGCAGTAGCCGCACTGGAACCCGTCGTGGTCGACGAAGGCTCGGGCCACGGGGTGGAGCCCTCCCCCTGCGGCGCCCTCGTCCGTGCGTGCCAGACCGGCGGCGGTGGTGACGTCGGCCCCGTCGTGCGCGACCGCGAGGGCCAGGCAGGACAGGATGCGGCGGCCGTCCAGGAGGACGGTGCAGGCGCCGCACTGGCCGTGGTCGCAGCCCTTCTTGGGCGAGGTCGCCTCCAGGCGGTCGCGTAGGGCGTCCAGCAGGGTGGTGCGGGTGTCGACGGTGAGCCGGCGTTCCTCACCGTCGACGCGCAGGGTGATCGTGGCGTCCACCGGATGTTCCTTCCCCTCGTAGGCTTCGTCACATTGTGTGACAAGAGGGTGGCTCGGCGAAGCCGCCACGGCGGGGCGAAGCGGCCGGACCCGGAGCCGGCCGCGCCTCCCGCGCTCCCCGTCCCGCGAGAGGGCGGGCGGACCCGCGCCGACGCGGGACCGGGCGGGCCCGGTGACGGATCCGCCCGGATCCGCGGGAGGTTCCGGTCAGAAAACCGTTCCGGGGACGGCCACACTGATCTTCCCGGAGTAGCCGCTCGCGGCGTGGGCCCTGCCCTCGTCCCACAGGGCGGGGCTGGCGAAGTGCGTCAGCACCAGGTGGCGCGCGTCGGCCTCCGCCGCGAGGGCGCCCGCCAGCCGCGCGGTCAGGTGCCCGTGACCGTGCAGGGCCTGCTCGTCGGCCTCCAGGTAGGTGGCCTCGCACACGAACAGGTCCGCGTCGCGCGCCGCCTCCACCACCGGCTCGCAGTAGCCGGTGTCGGAGGAGAACGCCACGGTGCGCCCGCCGGGAGCCTCGAAGCGCAGCGCCGCCGACGGCACGCTGTGGTGCGCGGCGTAGGACCGGAACGCCACCCCGTCCACCGTGTGGACGGTCGTCCCGTCGCGCGGCATCTCCCGCAGGTCCCACGACTGCGCGATGGGGCTGTTCATCGTCGGCAGGGTCGGGATGCCGAACACCGCGTCGAACGCCGCCAGCCTCTCCCGCTCCCCCTCGGGGAAGAACAGCGGGACCCGCGGCAGCACCTCGGGGAACGTCCACCGGTACGCCCACGCCATCAGGTCGAGGCTGTGGTCGGCGTGCATGTGGGTGACCACGATGCCGCGCAGGTCCGCCAGGTCGTGGCGCGCGCAGTACGCCAGGAGCGACCCCGGCCCCGCGTCGACCAGCACCACCCCGGTCTCCGTGCGGAGCAGGTAGCTGGAGGCGGGCCCCTCCCGGGTGGGGGCGGTCGCGTTGGATCCGAGGATCTCCAGTTCGAGCATGCGTGTTCCTCTCGTTGCCGTGGCCCGGTCCGCGGGGGCGGGCGGGCCGTGGGACGGGGTCAGGCGTGGGGGGTCAGCAGGGTCGCGCCGCCGGGGGCGACCGCCAGGCGCACCGACCGGCCGATGCGCGCGTCCGGGGGGACGCGTACGCCCAGGCTGCGGTCGCCGGCGCGCACGGTCAGGTGCACCGCGTCGCCGCCGAACTCCGAGTGGGTCACCTCGGCCTCCAGGGTCCCCTCTCCGGGGCCGTCGGCCAGGGTGAAGCTGTCGTGGCGCAGGAGCAGGCGTTCCACCCCGTGGCCGGTCGGCCGCACCGCGAGATCGCGGACGGGCACGCGCCACCGGCCGCCGAGGGCCGCGACGTGGTCGTGGTCGCGGTCCACGTCCAGCAGGACCGCGTTGGCCAGGAAGTCCGCGACGAACGCGTCGGCCGGGTCCTCCCACAGGCGCTGCGGGGTGTCGAACTGGACCAGGCGGCCCTCCCGGAGCAGGGCGATCCTCGACCCGAGCGACAGCGCCTCCCTCTGGTCGTGGGTGACGATCAGGGTGGCGCACCCGGTCGCGGCCAGCATCGACGACAGCTCCCGGCGGAGTCCGCCGCGCAGCTGCGGGTCGAGGGCGGCGAGGGGCTCGTCCAGCAGCAGCACGTCGGGCTCGATGGCCAGGGCCCGCGCGAGGGCCACCCGCTGGCGCTGCCCGCCGGAGAGCTGGTCGGGTCGCCGGGCGGCGAGGTCCGTGAGCCGGGTGAGCTCCAGCATCGCGCGCACCCGGGCCTCCCTGCGGGCAGTCGGCGCGCGTCGGGCCCTCAGCCCGTAGCCGATGTTGGCCGCCACGCTCATGTGCGGGAAGACGGCGTAGTTCTGCGGGACCAGGCCGATGCCGCGCCGGGCCGGGTCGAGACCGGTGACGTCGCGCCCGGCGAGGGTCACCGTGCCGCCGTGCACCGGGACCAGGCCGGCGACGGCGCGCAGGGTGGTGCTCTTGCCGCACCCGGACGGGCCGATGACGGCGACCGTCTCGGCCGGCGCGACGTCGAGGCTGATGTCCTCGGCGGCGACGGTGGCTCCGTAGCGCACGGTGAGCGCGTCCACGGAGAGACCGGACCCGGTGGTGCGGGCGGGGGCTGCGGTCTGGGTACTCACGGGGTCCTCCTCGGGGCCCATCGGCGAGCCAGGACGATGGCGGTCAGCACCGGAGCCACGAAGGCGATGAAGATCATCGACTGCGCGGAGGCGAGTTCGAGGCGCTGGGTGGAGTAGGCGTCGAACAGCGCGAAGGGCGCGGTCGGCGTGGCGGGCGGGTTGATGAAGAAGCTGATGTTGAACTCTCCGAAGGACAGCGCGAACACCATGGTGACCGCCTGGGTGACGGCGACCAGGCAGGCCGGGACGGTGACGGTGCACAGGACCCGGACCGACCGGGCGCCGAGGCTGCGGGCGACCCCCTCGTTGGCGCGCAGTTCGTCGTCGGCGAGCGCGGGGACGAGGGCCGCCAGGGTGAACGGCAGGGTGAAGACCAGGTGTCCCAGGACGAGGAGCAGTCCGCTGGGGCGCAGGAGCGGGTAGGTGCCCACGAGCGCGACGCTGAGCGCGATGCCGGGGACGGCCAGGGGCACGTTCACGAGGTAGCCGGTCAGCCTGGTCAGCGCGGACGGGAACCGGGCCACCCACCAGGCCAGGGGGCCTCCGACCGCCAGGTTGAGGAGCACGACCAGGACGGCGACGGCGAGGCTGCGCCCGATGACGGGCGCGAGCGGCGGCCACGCGTAGGCGAACCAGTCCAGGGTGGCGCCGCCGCCCCAGGGGCCCTGGGAGAAGTCGGCGCTGGTGGCCGCGATCAGGGTGGCCAGAATCGGAACGGCCACGAAGGCGCAGGTCAGTCGTGTGATGAGGCGTGTCATGACGCCACCGCCTTCCGGGCGACCCGGGCCAGGAGGCGGCCCAGGACCAGCGCGAGGACGGCCATGGCCGCGAGCAGCACGGCGAGGGTGGAGGAGGCGGCGAGGCGGTACCCGGTGGTCAGCTCGTTCACGACGTTGAGCGGGAGCAGGCGTATGCCCTCGGAGAGGGTGGCCACCGTGCCGTAGCCGCCCAGGGCCACCGCGACGGCGGTGCCGGCGGTCTCGATGGTGGCGGGCAGCAGCAGGGGGAGGGTGACGGTGAGGAACACCCTGGCGCGGGAGGCGCCCAGGGTGCGGGCGCTCTCGGTCAGGACGGGGTCGAGGGTGGCGGCGGCGCCGCGGAGCGGGCCGAGGACGCGCGGGAGCGCGAAGTAGACGTAGGCGACGAGGAGGCCGGGCAAGGTGTAGGCGAGCCCGGAGAACCCGTCCCAGACCAGGCCGAGGAGGCCGGTGCGTCCGGTCAGGACGATCGCGAAGAAGCCGATGATGATGCCGGGCAGCGCGATGGGCAGGGTGAGCAGGGCGTCGGCGGTGGCGCTGCCGCGCCCCTCGCGGTCTTCGCGTGCCTGGCGCAGGACCACGGGGAGCGCGATGGCGAGGGTGAACAGCACCGAGCCCCCCGCGATGAGGACGGAGTTGCCCAGTGCCTCGCGGACCGCGTCCGAGGACAGCGCCCGCTGGTAGTGCTCCGGCGTCGGCCCGCCGTCGGCCGGCGGCCGGCCCGCGCCCAGGGAGTTCACGACCATGACCGCGACGGGGTAGACGCTGAACAGGAGGATGACGGTGAGGGCGGGGACGGCCGCGACCCACCCCGGCGGGGCGGCGGTGCGGACGCGGTGCGGCTGACGGGTCGGCACTAGAAGCCGACCTCGTCCAGGTAGAGGTCGATGAACTCCTGCTGCCGGGCGCCCTGTTCGATGTAGTCGATGGTGGCCGCCCGCTCGTAGTCCTCGGGAGGGAGCACCCTGTCGGCGAGTTCGGCGGGCATCTCGCCGGTCACCGGGCGCATGTACCCGGCGGCGAAGAGGTCCTGTCCCTGCTGGGAGAAGTAGAAGTCGAGCAGCCGCCTGCCGTTCTCCTCGTGGGGGGCGCCGTCGACCAGGCCGACGATGTACGGGATCTGGAGCGAGCCCTCCTCGGGGATGACGACGGAGACGTTGGCGCCCTCGTCGCGCAGCTTGTAGCCGTTGAAGTCGGTGTCGACGAGGATGGGGATCTCGCCCTGCGCGACCTTGGCCGTGGCGGTCTGCGCGGAGGTGCTCGCGCCGTTGTCCCGGAGTGCTCCGAGGTAGTCCAGTCCCGGCCCCCAGTCGTCGAGGGAGCCGCCCAGGGCGAGGTTGACGGCGGTCGCGGCGGAGTAGCCGACGGCGGCCTGGGTGGGGTCGAGGTAGCCGACCTTGTCCTCGTAGGCGGGGTCGAGGAGGTCGTCCCAGCTCGTGGGGACCGGCGCACCGTCCAGGTGGTCCTCGTTGACGATGAAGGCGATGGTGCCGGTGTGGACGGTGGTCCAGGCGCCGTCGGGGTCCCTGAGCTCCTCGGGGACGTCCTCCGAGCCCTCCGGGACGTGGCTCCGGAGGACGCCCGCGCCCACCAGCTGCTCGGCGAAGGCGATGCCGGTGTAGGCGACGTCGGCGACGGGCGAGCCCTGCTCCGCCTGGAGGGCGGCGAGGGCCTGCCCGGAGTTCTTCGGGTCGTTGGGGGCCTCGACGCCGGTCTCCTCGGTGAACGCGCGGAGGACCTCCCCGTAGTTGCCCCACTCGCTCGGGGAGTTGTAGGTGATGACGATCTCGCCGTTCCCGGAGGCGCTGCCCGCGGGCGGTTCCACGTTCGCGCAGGAGGCCAGGGAGACGGTGGCGACGGTGGCGGCGACACCCGCTGCCACCGTGCGTCGGCGGGTTCGGGACATGGGGGTTCTCCGTTGATGGTCGGGCGGCCCCGGAGGGCCCGGGCCGGGGTGGGGAGCACCCCGTTGGTTAAACGATTCACCAGCCAGTTGACCTGCGGTGTCGTGATCCGTGTCCTGGAGGAGAACACTGTCGGAACCGGGAGCGACACGAGCGCGCCCACGCACCTCCCGCCCCGAGCGCCGGAACCGCGGCGCCGCCTCCGGCGTCCGTGCGCCGGGCGGTACCGTGCACGGGGTGCGGGGGCCGCGGTACCGGGCCGGGGCTCCCGGCGGCGCGACAGCGGTGCCGCACGGCGGAGCCGACCGGTGGCGGCGACCGGTCCCCGGAGGGTCTGCGGCGTCGGGATAATCGTCTGAGCCCCGCCGTGGGGCACCCGGAGGGAAGCACATGTCCAGTCCCCGCAAGCGCGCGACGCTGCGCGACGTCGCGGCCCGAGCCGGGGTCTCCGTCGCCCAGGCGAGCTTCGCCCTGAACGGCACAGGGCGGGTCGCTCCCGGGACGGTGGAACGGGTGCGCGCGGCGGCGTCCGACCTCGACTACCAGGCCGACGGCAGGGCCCGGGCCCTGCGCACCGGCAAGCGGTCGGCGTACGGGGTGGTCATCCGCAACATGCGCAACCCCTTCTTCCTCGACGTGCTGCGCGGCATGGAGGTCCAGGCCCACGAGGAGGGCGCCCTCCTCCTCATCATGAGCTCGGACTACGACGTCGCGCGCGAGGCCGCCGCGCTCCGCAGGCTCACGGCGGAGGCCGTCGGCGGAATCGCCATCGCCCCGATCGGGCGCCGGGGCCCGCTGTCGGCCTGGTTGCCGAACAACACCGACATCCCGGTCGTGGCGTTCAACTGCACCCCGGACCTGTCGGCTCCCGAGGGCGCCCCGCGGGTTCCCACGGTGGGTCCGGACGACGGTGCCGCCGTCACGCTGGCGCTGGGGCACCTGCGCGAGCGCGGCCACCGGAGGGCGACACTCGTCATGGCGCCGCGGGAGCTGGCCGCCGACTGGGGCCGGGAGGAGGAGTTCCTGCGGCGGTGCGCCGAGTGGGGCATCGAGGGGACCGTGGTGCGGTGCCCGCTGGACCACGCCAGTGTGGCGCGGATGGCCGCCGAGCGGATCTCCGCCGCGGAGCACGACGCGCTGGTCTTCAACTCCGATTACCTGGGCACCGCCGTCTACGACGCGGCCCGGTCGCTGGGGCTGCGGGTGGGCCGTGACGTCAGCGTGGTCGGCCACGACGACCTGCCCACGTCCGCCCTGCTGGATCCGGGCCTGACGACGGTGGGACTCGACCGTGAACTGCTGGGGCGCAGCGTCATGAGGTTGCTGCTCAACCCCCAGGAGGAGTCGGTGCGGCTGCCGGTGACGCTCGCCGTGCGCGGATCCGTGGCGGCCCTGCCCGTCTGACGCGCGGTGGACAGCGGGCGCCCGCGGGACCCGGGTCCGCCCCCGCACAGGAGCGGGCGGAAACGCCCCCGCCCGCGTGTGCGGCCCCCGTCGTCCTGTTCCACGACGAGGACGCCCCGTCCGGACACACCGCGCACGTGCGGCTCCGGATCGGGTTCGGGGCGTGGGTCCCGGCCGGGTCACACGCACCGCGGCGGGTCAGGGCCGGCGTCCGGTGAGGGCGATCAGGCGGTCCTGGACCGTGGCGTCGGGGCCGACCCGCACCGGCGCGTCGAACATGCTCCCCGGTCCGAAGTCCTGGTCGGACGCCCAGGCGTGGAGCTCCTTGGCAAGGTCCGGGTCGATGGACTCGTCCGCGCCGATGGCGCGGGCCAGGTCCCAGGCGTGCACCGCCAGGTCGAAGGTCATCTGCCAGAGGTAGATCTCGGCGGGCACCTCGCCGAAGGACAGGTGGACCGTGCTCTCCAGGGAGGACGGGGCGAGCCACGCCGTGCGGGCCTCACGGGAGACGACCGCCCAGGTGGCGGCGGGTTCCTCGCCGAGGTTGTCACCGTCGAAGCGGTCACCGACCTCCTCGATCCGCGCGCCGCCGAGCAGGGGCGGGACCCACAGCTGTTCGGTGGCGAGGTGGTTGACCAGGTCGTGGACGTCCCAGTCCGCGCACGGCGTGGGCAGGGCCCAGTCGGTGAGCGTGACCGCCCGGACCCGGCGGTCGAACTCCTCCATCGCGGTGCCGTGCAGGTCGATCAGGCGTGCCATGTGTGTCCCCAGGGTCGGATGCGTGCTCTGCCCGGGTCACCTACCCGGTGCGGGGGCGTGCCGAACCCGCCCTCCGACGGAGCCGCGAGCGGCCGTTCCGCAACGGGCCGGGACCGTCGTCCACCGCGGACTCCCCGTCCGATCCGCGGCAGGCGGCCCTGGCGAGGGCGAGCGCGCAGCCGTCCTCGATGAGGGCGCCGATCCACGGGGAGCGCCCGCTGCCGGTCCACCACCGCCGCCACCCGGCGCCCGCGAGCGCGCCGAGGGGCGCCGCCGCGACCGCGAGCACCGTGCTCACGACGACCGGACGCGAGCGGGCCCGCGCCAGCAGGACGCCGCCGGCCCCCGCACTGGCGGAGCGGGCCAGCAGGCTCGACGCGGAAAGGCGGCTGGGAACGGCGGGGGCCTTGTCCACGACCATCTCCCCGGCGACACCCGCGGCGAGGGCCACCCGCCGCAGACCGGACGAGGTGGCCCACAGGGGCGCGGCGGTTCCGAGCGCGGAGCGCGATCCCGCAGCCAGGCCGAGCATCACGGCGCGGACCGCGTGCGTTCGCCTCGTGCCCATGTCTCTCCCCCTCCGGCAGCGGCCGCCGTGCGCGGCCCCGTGCCCCGATTATCCAGGGGCGTTCCGGGGGCGGGCCGAACGCACCGCGGACGGCGCGGCGTCGGCTCCCCCGCGGCGACCTCCTGCCCGGGGACGCGGCCCCGCGTGGGACAGGGGCCGCTCCGGAGACGACGGCGGCCGCGCACGGGAGTCCCGTGCGCGGCCGCCGTACGCTGCCGGTGCCCAGGCCGCGTTCCGCGGATCATTCCGGGCTCGCGTCCCCCGGGCTGCCTCTCGCCGCGCCGACTGCGCTCCGACAGCCAAACCCGGGCTGACCTGCGCCACCCGTCTTGCGAGAGATGGCCCGGAAGCCGCTCGCGTCTATCGGCGCAAGCGCCGAGTCAACCGAAAGCATCCACGGAACACGCCCTAATGGGCGACCGGGGCGCCCTCCGCGGTGCCCGCCTCCACGCGGCGCACGAAGAAGGTCGCCGCGAAGGCCAGGACCGAGATCGTCGCGCCGAGGAGGAAGGCGATGTGGATGCCGCCCGCCTGCGCGCTGATCTCGGGGAGCCCGTCGGTGAGCAGGCTCGCCGAGCTGGCGGACATGACCGCGATGAACGTCGCGGTACCGGCCGCGCCCGCGACCTGCTGCACGGTGCCGACCACGGCGCTGCCGTGCGAGTAGAGGTCGGGCTTGAGCGAACCGAGCGCGCCGGTGAGCAGCGGCGTGAACATGAAGCCCAGGCCAGCGCTCAGCAGGACGTGCGTGGCGACCACGAAGCCCAGCGGCGTGTCGGTGCCGAAGAGCGTCATGCACCAGAGCACCAGCGAGACGACCGCGGCACCGGGGATGACCAGGGGGCGCGGACCGAACCGGTCGTAGAGGCGCCCGACCACCGGGGCGAGCAGGCCCATCGTCAGTCCGCCGGGCAGCAGGGTCAGGCCGGTGACGAGCGTGTCGTGCTGGAGCACGTTCTGCATGTAGAGCGGCAGCAGGATGAGCGTGCCGAACAGGGCCATGAAGCTGACCCCGACGAGACCGATCGAGATCGAGAACTGTCGCGAGCGGAACACGCGCAGGTCGAGCAGGGCGCGGTCGTCGCGCTGGAGGCGCAGCTGGCGCCACACGAACAGGACCAGGGCGACGGCGCCGCCCGTGATCGCGACCCACGGGGGCACGATGGCGGTGGCGTGGCCCTCGCCCAGGCTGGAGAACCCGTAGACGAGCCCGCCGAACGCGAACGCCGACACCAGGACCGAGAGGATGTCGATGCTGGCGTGGCGGGGCTCGGTGACGTTGCGGATGAACAGCGAGCCGAGGAGCAGGCCGAGCAGCGCGATGGGCAGGACGAGCCCGAACATCCAGCGCCAGTCCAGGGCGCTGAGGATGAAGCCGGCGAGTGTGGGGCCGACGGCGGGGGCGACCGACATGACGATGGAGATGTTGCCCATGGTGCGGCCGCGGCGCTCCGGCGGCACCAGGTTGAGCACGGTCGTCATGAGCAGCGGCATCATGATCGCGGTTCCGACGGCCTGGACGACCCGGCCGGTCAGGAGGATCCCGAAGCCGGGTGCGAGGAAGCAGATCAGCGTGCCGACGCTGAACAGGGTCATCGCGGCGATGAACACCTGGCGCAGGTGGAACCGCTGGAGCAGGAAGCCGGTGGCCGGGATGACCACGGCCATCACGAGCATGAACGCCGAGGTCAGCCACTGCCCGGTGGAGACGGAGATCCCGAGGTCCCTGTTGAGCGCGGGCAGGGCCACGCCCATGATCGTCTCGTTGAGGATCACGACGAACGCCGACACGAGGAGCAGCGGGATGACGAGTCGGTCGGCGGTGCGCGGCTCCGCGCCGCCGCGCTGGCCGGCCGAGTTCTCCTCGGCTACGGATGGGTTGGGCTGCCCGGTCACAGGTGTCCTCGCGTTGTCGTGTGGGTGGTCGGTCGTGGGAGTGGGCGGGGTCCGCGGGGGAACTTGTTCGAACCCACCCAGAGGTAGACCAACCTCCCACGGGGCCGGGACATTCCCGATCCGACACGACGTCGGCGGTTTCGTTCTGTGGGACAGGTCATGGGGCGCACGGGAACCCGCGGGAGCGGCGCCGGGAGGGTGGTCGGGGCTGCGCACGGCGGGCGGGGCTCCCCCCCCCGGGGGCCCCCCCCCCCCCCCGCGGTGGCCCGCG
>NZ_JAUZMY010000031.1:0-76299 GCF_036327455.1 Nocardiopsis codii
GTCTGGGGAGTGATCAGACGGATGACAGGGGGCACGGGGATGGCGGGCAGGGGACGCGGCGGCACGGTGCGGCGGGTGCCGGCCGGTGGTGCGTCGAGGCGCTCGCAGGGGAGGCCCCCGCCCACCTGACGGGCGGACCGCGAGGGACCGGACGAGCGCGGCGGCCCTCGCCCGACGGCACCGCCCGGGCCGTCCCACACGTCCGTCCCCCGTCCGGCCCGTACGCGGGCGAGGCGCCGTCCCGGCGCGGACGCCCGCCGGGCAGGCCGCCGCCGCAGAGCCCTCCGAGGAGGTGCGGCCTCTCGTCCCGCCGCCCCGTGGCCGCGTGCCGGCCCGCGTGGGTGCCGCGGCGGTGGTTCCGCCGCCGACCGCGCCCCCTGTCGGTTCCCTGTCCCTCCGGCCCGCGCCCCGATCCCGGGGCCGGGCCGTTCCCCGTGTCCCGGCGCACCCCGGACGGCTCCCGGCCGTCCGGGTCTCCGTGTGTGCCGTCGTTCCGCCGAAGGTGAGAGATGTCGACCCGGTTCCCGGCGCACGTGCGCGTGTACCGTTCCAGATCAGGCGAGGCCGCCGTGCGCTCGTGGTGTGAGAGGGAGCTGGCCGCATGCCCGGGGATGCGCCCCCTGCCCCGGATCGAGGCGGACGGCCACGGCACCCGGGTCCACGTGCTCGACGGCGGCCGGGGCGTACCCGTCCTGGTCCTGCCCGGTGCGGGCCTCAGCTCGGCGGCCCTCACCGGCACCGCACGGCTGCTGGCCCGGGACCGCACGGTGATCCTCGCCGACCTGCCCGGGGAGCCCGGGCTGAGCTGCCCCCACCGCCCCCTCGGGGGGCGGGCCGCCGCCTACGGCGCGTGGCTCGACGCCCTGCTGCCCCAGGTCACGGACCGCCCTGTGGTCCTCCTCGGGCACGCGCTGGGAGCCGCCGCCGTCCTGTCGTCCCTGCCGTCGCCGCTGGTGGACCGCCTCCTGCTGCTCAACCCGGCGGGGCTGGCCGCCCCGGTGAGGGACACCGGCCGCCTGCGCGCCACGTGCGCGTGGCGGCTCTCCCCCGGCGAGGACACCAGCACGCGGCTCCTGCGGGCGTGGGGCGGGCCCGCCGGTCCGGGACCGCTCGCGGAGTGGATGACCCTGGTGGGACGGCACTGTCGGACGGGCACGGTGCCCGGCCTGCTGCGGGGCGAGGAGTTCCGCGACTGGCGCGGGGTCCCGGTGACCGTCGCGACGGGGTCCCGCGACCGAGTCCTCTCCCCCGCTCTCCTGCGCGGGGCCGCACGCCGGCTCCTCGACACCGACGTCCACGTGGTCGCGGGCGCGGGCCACCTGGTGCCCCACGAGGCCCCGGAGCAGGTCCGCGACCTGCTCCGGAGGGGCGGGGGCTGATCCCGTCCGCTCCCGCGCGCGGGCGGCTCCGGCACGAACGCCGGTGGCCGCGCCCCTGTGCTGGGCGCGGCCACCGGCGTTCGACCCCCGGCCCGGGGTCCTCAAGGCGTGTCGAACCGTCTCCGGAACGCACGGGCGGAGGAGGACCGGGGTCCCCCGATCCGCCGTCGCCTAACCGAGTTCGGCCATGACCTCGTCGGGGATGTCCGCGTTGGTGAAGACGTTCTGCACGTCGTCGGAGTCCTCCAGGGCGTCCACGCACCGCAGGACCTTCTTGGCGGTCTCGGCGTCGACCGGGACCTCCATGGTCGGCAGGAAGCTGGAGTCCGCGGACTCGTAGTCGATGCCCGCCTCCTGGAGCGCGGTACGCACCGGCACCAGGTCGGTGGCCTCGCAGACGATCTCGAACGCCTCGCCCAGGTCCTCGACCTCCTCGGCCCCGGCCTCCAGGACCGCCAGGGTCACGTCGTCCTCGGTCGTCCCCTCCTTGGGGACGATCACGACGCCCTTGCGGTTGAACATGTACGACACCGATCCGGCGTCGGCCATGTTGCCGCCGTTGCGGGTGACCGCCACGCGCACCTCGGAGGCCGCGCGGTTGCGGTTGTCGGTCAGGCACTCCACGAGCAGCGCCACACCGCCGGGGGCGTAGCCCTCGTACATGATGGTCTGCCACTCGGCGCCGCCGGCCTCCTCACCGGAGCCCCTCTTGCGGGCGCGCTCGATGTTGTCGAGCGGCACCGAGTTCTTGCGCGCCTTCTGGATGGCGTCGTAGAGCGTCGGGTTCCCGTCGGGGTCCCCACCACCGGTACGCGCGGCCACCTCGATGTTCTTGATCAGCTTGGCGAAGAGTTTGCCGCGCTTGGCATCGATGACGGCTTTCTTGTGCTTGGTGGTGGCCCACTTGGAGTGGCCGCTCATGCATGTCCTTTCACGAGGTCGACGAAGAGGCGGTGGATGCGCGCGTCGCCGGTCAGTTCGGGATGGAAGGACGTGGCCATCAGGCCGCCCTGTCGTACGGCGACGATCCTACCGGCCCCGTCGGGGCCCGGTACGCTACCGAGCACCGTGACCTCGGGCCCCGTCGACTCCACCCAGGGGGCGCGGATGAACACCGCGTCGAACGGCGCGCCGTCCAGGCCGTCGACGTCGACAGGCGCCTCGAAGGACTCGGTCTGGCGCCCGAACGCGTTGCGGCGCACCGTCATGTCGATCCCTCCGACGGTCTCCTGGCCTTCGACGGCCCCCTCGACACGGTCCGCGAGCATGATCATCCCGGCGCAGGTGCCGTAGGCCGGCAGGCCCGCCCGGACCCTCTTGCGCAGCGGTTCCAGCAGTCCGTACCTGACGGCCAGCTTGGACATGGTGGTGGACTCCCCGCCGGGGAGGACGAGGCCGTCCACGGTGTCGAGCTGTGCGGGGGTGAGCACCTTGGCGGTGTGCACGTCGAGGGTGTCGAGGACGCGCAGGTGTTCGGCGACGTCGCCTTGGAGGGCGAGGACGCCGATGGTGGGTCTGCTGCTCAAGAACGGCCTCACTCGTTGACTGGCGGGAGCGGGGCGGGGAGGCGGGGCCGACACGCGGTCCCGCTTCCCCGCCCGGGTCGTCGGCGGCCGGACGGGCGCCGCTACTACCAGCCGCGGCCGGCGTAGCGCTGCGCGTCGGACAGCTCGTCCAGGTTGATCCCGACCATGGCCTCGCCCAGTCCTCGGGAGACGCGGGCGATCACGGCGGGGTCCTCGTAGTGCAGGGTCGCCTGCACGATGGCGTCGGCGCGCCTGGCGGGGTCGCCCGACTTGAAGATGCCCGAGCCCACGAACACGCTCTCCGCGCCGAGCTGGCGCATGAGCGCGGCGTCGGCCGGGGTGGCCACGCCGCCCGCGGAGAACAGGGGCACCGGGAGCCTGCCCAGCCCGGCGACCTCCTTGACGACCTCGAACGGGGCGCGGAGCTCCTTGGCTGCGCCGAAGAGCTCGGCCTCGTCCAGGGTGCCGAGGCGCTTGATCTCGGAGCGGATGGACCGCATGTGGCGGGTGGCCTCGACGACGTTGCCCGTGCCGGCCTCCCCCTTGGAGCGGATCATGGCCGCGCCCTCGGCGATGCGGCGCAGCGCCTCGCCGAGGTTGGTCGCGCCGCACACGAACGGGACGGTGAACGCCCACTTGTCGATGTGGTACGCCTCGTCGGCGGGGGTGAGCACCTCGGACTCGTCGATGAAGTCGACGCCGAGGGACTCCAGGACCTGCGCCTCGACGAAGTGTCCGATGCGGACCTTGGCCATGACCGGGATGGAGACGGCGGCGGTGATGCCGTCGATCATGTCCGGGTCGGACATGCGGGCGACGCCGCCGTCCTTGCGGATGTCTGCGGGAACGCGCTCCAGCGCCATGACCGCGACGGCGCCGGCGTCCTCCGCGATCTTGGCCTGCTCGGGCGTGACGACGTCCATGATGACGCCGTTCTTGAGCTGCTCGGCCATGCCGCGCTTGACGCGCTGGGTACCGACCACTGCGCCGGAGCTGTTCGATGCGTTGTTGGCCACGGTTGTGGACTCCCGTTCGTCGAGTTGTCGCTGGGGCCTGCTGTCGCCGGGCAGCGGTGTCGGCGGCCGCGCGTGACGATACGCGGGCGCCGTCGGCGCCGCGCACCCAGGGGGGCGATCAGGCTCCCATTCTAGTTCCACCCCCTTTCGGTGGCTTTGGCCAGATCGGTGCTTTCGGAGGTCGCGGCCTTACAGGGTGTCGGGGCGGACCGGCGGGAGCGGGATCCGGGGCGGCTGGTCGTCGATCTCGAAGTAGTCCGGGAGGGCCGCGGTGCCCGACAGCCGGAACA
The DNA here is from genome assembly GCF_036327455.1 of Nocardiopsis codii. Taxonomy (NCBI): domain Bacteria; kingdom Bacillati; phylum Actinomycetota; class Actinomycetes; order Streptosporangiales; family Nocardiopsidaceae; genus Nocardiopsis; species Nocardiopsis codii. The sequence continues at coordinate 4,212 of NZ_JAUZMY010000031.1, forward strand.
CGCGTATGAGCCTGGAGCGGCGGGCCCGGCGGGTGTCGGAGACGGCGTCGTTGTAGAAGGTGCGGGCGATGTGGACGCCCTTGGCGGCCGCCTCCACCTCGGCCAGCACGGGCAGCGCCGAGGGCGCGCACCCGGGCCCCGTGTCCTCGAGCACGGCCCGCAGCACCCGGGAGAGCGTGCTCTCCGCGAGGTCGAGGTTGCGTTCCCCCGCCTCACCGGCGACCTCGACCGCCTCCTCCAGCCCGCGGGCGCCGGCCGGGGAGGTGCATCCAGCCGCGGCGAGCGCGAGCACGGCGGACCGGCGGCGCACCAGGGCCCCGTCCAGCCCGGCCCGGGCGACGTCGACCCGGTGGTGCAGGCGGTGCAGCCGCGTGGCCCTCCAGGACAGGTAGAACCCGAACAGCGCCAGGGCGAGGACCGCCCCGGCGACCGCCGCGACCGGGGCGACGTCCCCGCTCAGGGCCGGTCACCTCTTCCCGGTGCTCCTGTTCCCGGTGCTCCTGCCACGCTCACACCGACCCCCGCCGCAGCAGGGCGGTGGCGCGGGGTCCGGTGTCCAGGCGCACACCCGTGCGGCGTCCGCGGCCCGCCCTGTCCCCCATGAGCACCGTCTCGTACACGCGTGCGACGTCGGCGGCCACGGTCTCCCAGTCGTAGGCGCGCACCGCCAGGCGGGCGGCCCGGGAGAGCCGTCGGCGCCGTTCCGGGGCGTCCAGGAGCGCTCCCGCGCGGGCGGCCAGGTCGGCGGGGTCCCCTGCGGAGAACAGGTCCCCGGCGGCGCCGCCCTCCAGGACCGCGGAGAAGGCGGGGATGTCACTGGCGACGATCGCCGCTCCGGACGCCATCGCCTCGGTCAGGACGATGCCGAAGCTCTCCCCGCCCAGGTTGGGGGCGCAGAAAACGTCGGCCGAGCGGTACGCGCGCGCCTTGTCCGCGGCGTCCAGGCGGCCGAGGGGTACGACGCGCGCCCTCAGGTCGTCGGGGACGGCGGCCAGCGCGGCCTCGCGGTCCCCGGGCCCAGCGACCAGGAGCCGCAGGCCGGGGCGCTCCGGAGCCATCAGGGCGAAGGCGTCCAGCAGTACGGACAGCCCCTTGCGCGGTTCGTCCAGACGGCCGAGGAAACCGAGGGACCCGCCCTCGCCGGGCCAGCCGGGCAGGGCGGAGGCGCGCTCGAAGGACCGCACCGCCACCCCGTTGGGGATGAGCACCGCGTCGCCGCCGACGTGCTCGACGAGGGTCCGCCGGGCCGCCTCGGAGACCGCGATGCGGCCGTTGATCTTCTCCGTCGCCGAGCGCAGGGCCCGGGAGCTGGCGGCCATCGCCCGTGAGCGCGGGTTGGAGGTGTGGAACGTGGCGACCAGGGGGCCGTCCGCCGCCCAGCACGCCAGCAGGGAGACGCTGGGCGCCGAGGGTTCGTGGACGTGCAGGACGTCGAAGCCGCCCTCCGCGATCCAGCGGCGCACCCGGGACGCCGTGCGCGGGCCGAAGCTGAGCCTGGCCACCGACCCGTTGTAGCGGACCGGGACCGGTCTCCCCGCGTTGACGAGGTGGTCGGGCAGCTCCGCCCCCTCCGCGTCCCCCACCGGGGCCAGCACCGACACCTGGTGCCCCATGCCGGTCAGCGCCTCGGCGAGGTCTCCGACGTGCTGCTGCACCCCGCCCGGGACGTCCCAGGCGTAGGGGCAGACGAGACCCACCCGCATGCGCGCCTCACCCGTCCCGGTGGCCGAGCGCCCGGAGGGCGGCGGTTCCCTCGGCCTCCAGGCGCCGCGCCCGGTCCTCGTCGTGGTCGCGGCTGAACACCGGTTGGAGCATGTGCCAGTCCTCGGGGTGCCGGGCGATCGCCCCCTCGAAGACCCGGGCCAGCTCCTGCGTGGTGTCCTGGATGCGTGCGGCGCGGGTGGCCCCCTCCGCGACGGGGACCTCGTCGTGGATGCGGATGTTCCAGTACGGGCCGTCGTACCAGAGCGAGACGGGCATGAGGGCGGCCCCGGTGTTGAGGGCCAGGGCGGCGGGCCCGGACGGCATCCGGGCGCGCTCCCCGAAGAAGTCCACCTCCAGGCCGGTGCCGTTGATGTCGCGGTCGGCGAGCAGGCACACCAGCCCGCCGTCGCGCAGCCGTCGGGCCAGGGTCGCCACGGTGTCGCCGCCTCCCGTCAGCGGCAGCACCTCCATGCCCAGCGACTCCCGGTAGGCCGTGAACCGCTGGAACAGGCTCTCCGGGCGCAACCGCTGGGCGACGGTGGTCAGAGGGGTCCCCCTCAGGGTCATCCAGGCCCCGGCGTGGTCCCAGTTGCCCATGTGGGGCAGCGCGGCGACCACGCCGCGACCCGAGGCGACGTGCTTCTCCAACACCTCGATCCCGGTGGAGCGAGTTCGGCCGAGGACGTACCGCTCGTCCATCGCGGGCAGTCGGAACATCTCGTAGTAGTAGCGCATGTAGGAGCGCATGCCCGCCCGGGACAGCGCGCGCAGCCGGACGTCGGTGGCGCCGGGGCCGAGCAGGCGGCGCAGGTTGCGCTCCAGCCCGCGCGTCCCGCCGTCGTGGGTGCGCCAGGAGCGGTCGGCCAGACGCTGGAAGGCCGCCCGGCCCGCCCCCTCGGGCGCGCGTTGGACCAGCTCCCAACCCGCCGTGTAGGCGACGTCCGCCCAGCGTTCGTCCACGTCGTGCTCCCCGTCCTTCCTCACGCGGCCCTCAGGCCTCTCCGACGGTGTCGCCGGTGCCCTCGGCCCCGCGCTCCTCGGCCCTGGTGACGTCGACGTAGGTGGGGTCGTTGAGGCGGGCCCGGGTCTCCACCAGGCGCTGGAGGACGGTGAGCAGGCTCATGCCCGCGAGCAGCCACAGGCCGCCGGCCAGGACGTAGGGCACGCCCAGCTCGCTGAGCCCGACGGCCACCAGGATGATCACCAGGCGTTCGGTGCGCTCGGCGACGCCGACGTCGCAGTTGACGCCCAGGCCCTCGGCCCGCGCCTTGATGTAGGACACCATGAATCCGCTGATCAGGCAGAACAGGGTCAGTCCGGCGAGCAGCGGGTCGTCGCCGCCGCCGATGAACCACCAGGTGAGCCCGGCGAGGATGGAGGCGTCCGCCACGCGGTCGAGTGTCGAGTCGAGGAAGGCGCCGAACGCGCTTCCGCTGTCGTTGGCACGCGCCACCGCTCCGTCGAGCATGTCGAAGAGCGCGAACACGGTGATGACGACCGATCCCGCGTACAGCTGGCCGCGGGGGTAGAAGTAGAGCGCGCTGATCACGACGCCGGCGGCGCCGATGATGGTCACGAGGTTGGGTGTGAGGCCGATCCGGGCGAGGCTCCGGCCGAGCGGAGCGGTGACCCGGGAGGTCATGGGGCGAAGGATTCTCAGCATGGCTTCTTGTGATCGTAGGGCGGGAACGGCTCCTGGGGTGGGAACCGCGTCCGGTGGGGGTGGCGCGCCACCGGACCGCCCGTGACCGGGCTGGAGGCGGCGCCGTGGCCGCGCGGGTACGCGGCCGTCGGGCCGCCGCGCGGTCGGTGCTCCGAGCGGGTCCGCCTAGTCGCGGGGCCAGTGGTCCGCCAGCTTCGCGCGGGTCTGCTCCAGCATCTCGGGCAGCACCTTGGTGTGGCCGACGACGGGCATGAAGTTGGCGTCGCCGCCCCAGCGGGGAACGATGTGCTGGTGCAGGTGGGCGGCGATGCCCGCGCCCGCCGCGCTGCCGAGGTTCATGCCGACGTTGAAGCCCTGGGGCCCGTAGGCGTCGGTGAGGGCGCGGATCCCGGCCTGGGTGAGGGCGGCGACCTCCGCGGTCTCGTCCTCGTCCAGCCCGGTGTAGTCCGAGACGTGGCGGTAGGGGCACACCAGCAGGTGCCCGCTGTTGTAGGGGTAGAGGTTCAGGACCACGAAGGCGCTCTTGCCGCGGGCGACCAGGAGCCCCTCGGGGTCGGTGAGTCCGGGCGCGCGGCAGAAGGGGCAGCCGTCCTCGGGGCGGGAGCCGCTGGGCTTGCCCTCGCCCTTGATGTAGGCCATCCGGTGGGGGGTCCACAGGCGGTCCCAGCCGTCCGGGGCGCCGGTCCCCGCGCCGGGGGCTCCCCCCTGGTCGTCCCGTCCGTTCTCGGCACCGCTCATGGCTCGTCCGTTTCCGTCGCCTGCCCGTACTCTCCGCGTTCCCAAGCATAGGAGCGCCCGGGGGCGGGCGCGTCGCCGCGGCACGGCGGCGATCCGGACGGCGGGCCCGACCCCGGAAGGGGCCCCGGCCGTCCGTCTCGCGCCCCCTACAGTCCGAGCAGGGCGCGCAGGTGGCGCGGGGGCGGGGAGCCGTGGGCGAGCATCGCGTCGTGCCGCTCGCGCTCACCGAGCGAGGGGCGCGCGACGGCCAGGTCGCGGGCGATGTCGGACACCTCCGCGTAGCCCACGTAGTAGGTGGACAGCTGGGCGCTGGTGAGCTGGGCCCGGCGCCACTTGCCCGCCGCCTCGCCCTCCTCCTGGTGGCCCCGCCGGGTCAGCAGGGAGATCGCCTCCTCCTCGGCCAGGTCGCCCGCGTGCAGGCGCACGTCCAGGATCGCGTTGAGGATCATCCGCAGGCGCATCTTGAGCTGCACCAGTCGCAGGGCGAGGTTCTCCCGGGGGTCCTCCGACCAGCCGTGCCGGGCGAGGACCTCCTCGGTGTAGACCGCCCAGCCCTCGATGAAGGTGCCGCTCCAGAGGACGTTGCCGACCCGGGTGCCGCCGGTGTGGCGGGCGGCGTGGGCGAGTTGGAGGGCGTGGCCCGGCACCGCCTCGTGGACCATGAGGTTGCGCAGCATGCTCGCGTTGTACTCGCGGAAGAACGACGCCCGGCGCTCGGCCGACCAGTCGGCGGGCGGCGGGGAGACCGCCACCAGCGTCTGCTGCTCCCGGGCCCGCGGGTCCAGGGGGCCGGGAGGGTCGCAGTAGGCGACGGACACGCCCCTGCGCGCCTCGGGCATCGGGACGACCCGGACGGGATCGTCGTACACCGTCACCAGGTCGAGCTGCCGCACCCGCTCGTTGAGGTGCAGGAGCGCGTCCGCGCAGGCCGGGCGCACGGTGTCGGCGTCGGTCGCGTTCTCCGCGGCGAGCGCCGACAGCACCTCCGCGACCTGGCCCCCGCGTCGCGGACGGCCCTCGTACTCGGCGGCGACCTCGGCGATCGCCTCCTCCGTGGCCAGCAGGTCGCTCTCGGCGCGCACCAGGAGCGCCTCCGGCGACAGTTCGGAGTCGAGGGTGTACCAGAGCTGCGCGGCGAAGTCCCGGGCGCCCAGGCGCGGGTCGGCGGTGGCTCCGTCGAGCTGTCCCCTGAGCCAGTCCGCGTAGTCCTCCACCGCGGCCAGGGCGGCCGACCGCTCCGGTTCGAGCCCGGACGCCGCTGACGCCTCCTGTGCGGCCAGGGCGGGCACCCCCGACGTGAGCATGGCCCTGGCTCCGTCGAGCTGTGACAGGGCCGTCTCGACGTGCACACGGGGCATGCCCGGGCCCTCGGACAGGCGGGCGCGCGCGGTGGCGAGGTAGTCGGGCAGGGCGGCGCAGCGCGCGGTCAGCGCGGCCAGGCGCTCGGGGAGGGGGAGGGTGTCGCGCTCCAGGAGGGCGTGGACGGCCTCTCCGGGCGAGTACAGGAGCGGGTCCCACGTGTGGGGGCGGAGTTCCGCGGTGTGCCACAGGTCGGCGCTGATCTTCGAGCGCAGGACCTCGAGGTCGACCAGGTCGCCCGTGGGGATCAGGTCGCCGTCGATCTCGTCGAGGGATCCGAGGGCGTCGGTGAGCACCGCGACGCGGTGCGTGTCGGCCTGTACCGACATGTCGGAAAGGCGGGCGGCGCCCCTGGGGTCTCCCAGGTCCAGCGCCCACTCGGGGGCGTCGTCGAGGAGGAAGTCGAGCACACGCTCGGCCACCTCGCGGAAACGCCGGGTCATCGCCTCTGAGTCGGACGGGGAGGAAGAGCTCATCCCGCCATGATGCCAGCACGGACGCCCGGTTCCCGCGTCGCGGGAACCGGGCCGTGCTCTGTGCGGGACCCCGGCCCGGGTTGGCCCAGAAGCCTGCGGGCTAACGCCAGGAGTTCTGACCGCCCGTGGAGGTGGGCTGTCCTGCGGCGCCCTCGGGGTCCCCCACCGTGATGGCGTGCTCGACGAGGGTGATGAGCGTCGACTTGGTGGAGGCCTTGTCACGGGCGTCCACCTGGACGATGGGGATCTCCGGGCTGAGCGTCAGAGCGTCCCGGACCTCGTCCGCGGCGTGGGGGTAGTAGCCGTCGAAGCCGTTGATCCCCACGATGAACGGCAGGCGCGCCTCCTCGAAGTAGTCGATCGCCGGGAAACAGTCCGCCAGACGGCGGGTGTCCACCAGCACGACGGCACCGATCGCGCCCTTGACCAGGTCGTCCCACATGAACCAGAACCGGTGCTGTCCGGGTGTCCCGAACAGGTACAGGATCAGGTCGGAGTCGAGGGAGACGCGGCCGAAGTCCATCGCCACGGTGGTGGTCTGCTTGTCCGGCGTCTTGGCGAGGTCGTCGACCCCGACGCTGGCGCTGGTCATGACCGCCTCGGTGGTCAGCGGCACGATCTCGGAGACAGAGCCAACGAATGTCGTCTTCCCGACACCGAAGCCCCCGGCGACGACGATCTTGACCGACGTCATCGCGTTCCCCCCAGCACCGCCTTCCTCGGCTGGGCTAGAGCTTGCGAAGTCCACTGAGCACCCTTTCAAGCAGGTTGGTGTTGGGACGGGCTTCGTTGTTGAGCGAGGACCTGATCTGGACCAGTCCCTGCTCGGACATGTCCGCCACAAGCACCCGCGCCACGCCGAGCGGCATCCGCAGCAGCGCGGAGATCTCCGCCACGGAACGCCATTCCCGGCACAGGTCGCTGATCGCCTGCCATTCGGGCGTCAGCGTCCCAGACTCGTTACGGGCCGCGGCGGTCGCCGAGATCAGAGCTTCCAGGGGAAGCTGGGACTTCGGCTTGGTGCGTCCCTTGGTGACCGCGTAGGGGCGGACCAGCGAACTGGGCGCGCTCCCCGCCGCGGGTCGTTGTTCGTACTGTTGTTGGATTGGTCGAGGAACATCTCCGCCGCCCGGCAGAGCCGGCATTCCCCCGGTAGGGGGTCCGCCCGGCTGCTGTCCGAACCACGAGGCGCTCCCGGCATCTCTACTGTGAGGTGCCACCACTTCCTCCTGTCGGTGGTGGATCAGTGGATTCCCGAGGTGCGCGCCGTTGGTGTCAGCGCCCGCCCCGCCCGCTCGACGAGCAGGGTCATCTCGTACGCGACCAGGCCGAGGTCGCTTTCCGCGGCAGCCAGGACCGCGAGGCAGGAGCCGTCGCTGATGGCCATGATGAGCATCAGCCCCCGCTCCATCTCCACCACGGTCTGGGCGACCGCCCCACCCTCGAACACCCGGGCCGCGCCCTGCGTCAGGCTCGACAGACCGGAGGCGATAGCCGCCAGCTGGTCGGCCCTGTCAGCCGGGAACCCCGCCGACGAGGCCAACGGAAGGCCGTCTGAGGAGACGACGATCGCGTGGGCGACGTCAGGGACCCGGTCGGCAAAGTCAGTGATCAACCAGTTGAGTTCATTCACCTGTCGACTCATCTGATCTCCTGTCCAATTCGCCGGCTTGGTCTCTCGGCACTGCTACCGCCGGCACGGCATGTGACAGCACTGCCTCTAGGAACTGCCCGGCCCCTCCCGTGGGGGTGGCCGGGAGTCTGGTGTTCTGCTCTGGTCAAGCGATGGGTTTGGCGCATCCGAGAAGCTCGGTAGATGCTATTGCATCCAGCTTCCCCGAATAAGGGGGACCCCGTCCCACCAGGTTCCACTGAGGTCACTCCTCCGCACCTTCGCCGAGCTGGTTGCGGCCGTCACGGACACCCTTCTGGAAACCAGAGAAGCGGTTTCGGACACGGTCCGCACTACGAGTGGGCATCTGCTTGAAGTTCTCCGGCTTGGGGGCTGTTCCTGGGACAAGGTTTGCCTTGGGAACCCGTTTTGGCAAGCCCGAGGTCGTCAGACCGCCGGCGAGCGGCTCGGCCGCGGTGCGCGCGGCCTTCCATCCGCGGTCGGCGGCGGAGTTCCACTCCTGCTCGGAGCGGGTGTCCTTGTCGGTCGCGGCGGCCTGCGGGCGCGGGGCGGGCCGGGTCGGCTGCGCCGGCCGGCCCTGGTTCGGGTCGACCTGCTGGATCGGACCGGTCTCGGTGGTGTCCACCGTGGGTCCGCCGGTGCGGCGCTTGAACCAGTTGGACTCGATCGCGTCGAAGATCGGCAGCGAGTCGTTGTCCTCGCCCGACGGGCTCGGCGGCACGACGGTGTTGTTCGGCCCCTGGGCGCCCCCGTAGCGGCGGGAGAGGTAGGCGGTCGAACCGTAGCCCTCGCGCGTGTCGCCGCCGCCCGAGCGCCAGTTCCCGGTGTCGCCGGTCGACGGCGCCTGGGGCTGCTGGCTGCCGGCGTTCCAGTCGGTGACGGCCGGGAAGGTCTCGGTGTCGTCGCTGCGCGCCGGGGTGGCCGGGCGCTCGTGGGCGCCGGCCGCGTCGCGGCCCGCGTTGTCGTCCCTGCCGAACACGCTCTGGTCGGCGTGTCCGCCGCTCTGCGACGTCGACCCGTTGTTGCCGAAGCCGTCGTAGGAGTCGGTCGCACCGGCCGGGCGCCGGAAGGCGCTGGTGTCGGTGACGGGGCGCCGGAAGGATCCGGTGTCGGCGGGGCGGCTGAACGAACCGGTGTCGGAGGAGCGGCCCACGGACCCGTTGTCCCGGAAGGGGGAGTCGCTCCCCGCGTCGGAGCGGGGGGCCGGGTCGAAGAGGCTGCGGCCGCCGGTCTCCGGCTGCGGGCGCTGGTTGTCGTCCTCGGGCGTGTCGTAGGGGTCGACGACCGGTCGGCCGTTGGCTCCCGTGTTCGTACCGGTGGCCCCGGAGCCCTTGGCGGTGCCCCAGACGGAGTCGGCGTCGGAGTCGGAGTCCGGGTTGCGCCAGAGGTCCTGCCCGCTGGGCGGGTGCTCCTCGGTCCGGCCGCCGCCGGGCTGGCGCTTGGGCAGTCCGCCGAAGTCGCCGGCTCCGGCCCCGGTCTCCTGGGTCTGCCAGGGGTCGCCGGGCTCGGCAGCCGCCGGGCTGGAGGCGAAGGCCGCCTGGGCGTCCGCGAAGGTGTCCGGGGCGCCGGACGTGAGCTCGGGCCGGCTGTTCGCCCCGCCCAGGGCGTGCTGCCCCTCCACGGGGGTGATCAGCAGGTCCGGCGGGAAGATCACGTGGGCGGTGGTACCGCCGCCGTGGGCCTCCTCGATGTGGAGCTTGACGCCGTGGCGGTGGGCCAGGCGGGAGACCACGAACAGGCCCATGCGGCGCGAGACGGCGACGTCGATGACCGGCGGGGCGGCCAGGCGGGCGTTGATCGCCGCCAGGTCCTCGGGGGCCATGCCGATGCCGCTGTCGGTGACGTCGACCTGGACGCCGCCGTTGTCGAGGGACTTGGCGCTGACCAGGACCTCGGTGTCGTGCGGGGAGAACGAGGTGGCGTTCTCCACCAGCTCGGCGACGAGGTGGATGACGTCGTTGACCGGGCGGCCGAGCACCGAGATGTGGGAGGGGGCGCGCACGTTGACGCGCTCGTACTGCTCGACCTCGGAGACCGCGCCGCGGAGGACGTCGACCAGCGGGACGGGCTGGGCCCACTTGCGGGTGTTGTCCTGGCCGGACAGGACCAGCAGGTTCTCGTTGTTGCGGCGCATGCGCGTGGCGAGGTGGTCCAGCTGGAACAGGTCGGACAGCCGGTCGGAGTCCTGCTCGGACTGCTCCAGGCCGTCGATCAGGCGCAGCTGCCGTTCCACCAGGGTCTGGCTGCGGCGGGACAGGTTGACGAACATCGCGTTGACGTTGCTGCGCAGGGCCGCCTCGTCGGAGGCCAGGGTCAGGGCCACGCGGTGGACGTCGTCGAAGGCGCGGGCCACCTCGCCGATCTCGTCGTTGCTCTCGACCTCGATCGGGGTGACCTTGACCGAGTCGGGGACCGACCCGGCCTCCTGCATCCGGTTGATCGCGTCGGGCAGGTCGCGCTCGGCGACCCGGCGCGCGCCGTCCTCCAGGGTGCGCAGCGGGCGCACCAGGGAGCGGACCACCAGGGAGGTGAGGACGAAGACCGCGAGAAGCACCAGGGCGACGATGACGAGGTCGGTGAGGGCGCGCATCATGGCGCCGGCGCGCAGGTCGTTGGCCTCGGCCGCGATGCCCTCGGCGATCTCCTCCTCGACCGTCTGGAGGCGCTCCAGGGCGACGTCGGCGATCTCCTTGTACGCCTCCGGCCCGTCGTTGGCCGTCACGCCGGTCAGCGGGTCGGAGCGCTCGGCACGGTACATGACGCGCATGCGCATGGTGGAGACCTGGCTGACCTCCAGACCGGTGAAGTGCTCGTCGAAGACGGCGCGCTGTTCGGTGGAGGCGGCCTGGACGAAGTTCGAGATCTCGTTCTCGTACCGGGCGCGGCTGGAGTCGATGGCCTCGGAGATACCGCCGGTCATCGAGTCGCGGGCCAGCGAGTGGCTCATCAGCGCGGTCTCGTAGGAGAGCTGGTCGCGCGCGTTGGAGAGCGCGGTGAGCGTCCGGACGCTCTCGCGGAGGTCGGTGTCGCCGGTGTCGTCCGCGATCGTCTGGTTGAACTCGGTCAGCGCGCGGGAGATGGTGCGGTACTTGGTGACCACGGGCAGAACCGTGATTCGGGTCTCGTCGACCTCGGTGCGCAGGGCGTCCAGGGTCGCGATCTGGCTCCGCATACCCGTGAGCCGGTTGTTGGCGATGGAGCCCTCGACCTCGCCGATGTCGTCGAGCCGGGCGGTGAGGCTCTGCTGGAGGTCCCGGGTCGCGTCGCGCTGGTCCTCCATCTCCTGTCTGAGATCGTCGGACCGCCGCGCGGGGTCGGCGTTGTCGGAGATGTACACCGCGCTGGCGGTGCGCTCACGACCCAGCTGGTTGGCCAGCTGCACGATGAGGACGCCGACTTCGGCGCGGTCCTCGATGTGCGCGTGGGTGACGGTGGAGACCGCTGCCTCGTAGACCCTCAGACCACCGAGCGCGAGCGCCACGGCGGTGGGGATGACGATGAGGGCCACCAGTCGGGAGCGCACCCGCCAGTTGCGTGGCTGCCACCAGTTGGCTCTGCGCTGGGGCGCGGCGTCGGCGTGTTCGGCCTGCGCCGCCGCGCTCCGAGCGCTGGCCCCGTCTTTTGTCGCTCGTGTCGACACGGACCCTCGCAACCTTTCGTGTCACCGCCTCGAGCGGTTGGTTGGACCCCAGGGGCCGACCGCTCCGGCCGAAGACTCTTCGGGAAAAACGGTGGAGACCACGTGGGCCACCGAACCAGGAGCGGTGGGGAATGTGGGGAGATGTGAAGACTGTCCGCCGGACTCGCCTGGGAGGAGAGGCTCCGCGCACCCAAAAGCTTCAGTAGGTGCGCGTGCGGTGGATAGCGTACCAATGCGTGCGAAGGTATCGCTTCCACCGTTTGACGGCGATCGACAAGATCATCTTCGTCCGCCTGACAGCATAATGCCCTCATTGTCGGCATTATGGCTAATCTCCCAGGTCAGACACAGGGACCGAAACCCACTCGAGTGGCCAGGTAACTTTTTGGACACACCACCTGCTTCCCTCTCAAGACGACCCCGACATGACATCGTGACAGGACGTAGACGCAGGTCCTGAGGAGGAAGCGGAGATGCGTGCCCCGTCTTGCCCACATGCGACTACCGTGCGTAGCGAAAGGCGGCCGAAGAGCCCTTTCGCCGGGAGGGCTCCCGCTCCCGGGAACCGGTCCATTTCGGTCACCGCCGCGCTTCCGATGGGCCTCGCGGTGCTCCTCACCCTGGCCGCCGCCCCCGGGGCCGCGGCCGACGAGATCGTCGGCGAACCGTCCCTCGGGAACGTGCGCGTCGCCTTGGCGGCCCTGCGCGCGGACACGGAGGTCCTCCGGCAGGAGGCCCTCGGCAAGATCGAGCGCTACGGCGAGGAGCGCGAGCGCCTGGCCGAGCTGACCGAGCGGAGCGCCGAGGCCGCCGAGCGCGCCGGGACCGCGGTGGAACGCGGCGAGGAGGCAAGGCTCGCCGCGGCCCGCCAGGCGGCGGCGGTCTACATGGGCGCCGACGTGGGGCCGGTGCACGCCTGGGGCGGCTCCCAGGGCCCCTCCGGGATGCTCGAGCGCGGCGCCCTCCTGCACCTGCTGGGGGAGCACCGCGCAGCCGACCTGGACCGGGCCGGCGCGGCACGGGTCGCGTCCGAGACCGTGCACGGGCTGGCCGACACCGCCGCGCGGGAGCAGGCCGAGGCGACCGAGGCCGCCGCCGCGGCCCGCGAGGAGGCCGAGGAGGCCGTCACCGAGCAGGAGGAGCGCCTGGGATGGCTCCTGGCCGAACAGACCCGCCTGGAGGCGCGGCTCGTCGGGGTACGCGACCCGGACGGACAGGAGCGGCGCCGCGAGGAGACCCTGCACGACGCGCGCGCCGCCCTGTCGACCGATGACGACGAACGGGGTGGTGTCAGCGGCGCGGGAAGCGGGGACGGGTGGGAACCACCGCCGTCGCACGCGCGGACGGGGTGCACGGCGGGCGACGCCGACCACGCCAACGGCCGTATACCGGAATCGGTGCTGTGCCCCCTCCCCCAGCCCGGAGAACGGCTGCGGGCCGACGCGGCCGAGGCCTTCATCGAACTCGACGGCGCCTACCGCGGGGAGTTCGGCCGGCCGATGTGCGTGACCGACTCCTACCGCCCCTACCACGAGCAGGTGAGCCTGTTCCGGGAGATGCTGCCCGGGATGGCCGCCGAGCCCGGCACCAGCCGGCACGGGCTGGGGGTGGCCGTGGACCTGTGCGGGGGCGTGAACGAGGTCGGGGCGCCCGAACACGAGTGGATGCTGGCCCACGCCCCCGCGCACGGATGGGACAACCCGCCCTGGGCACGCGGCGGGTTCGAGCCCTGGCACTGGGAGTTCGCCCCCTGACGCCGCCCGCGCTCCGTGCCGTTCGGAGCGGCGCCGCCGGTCAGACCTGGGAGCCGACCCGGACCTCGAAGGTACCCAGGACGCCCGCGTCCACGAACAGTTCGTCGTTCTCGTCCAGGCTCGGGGTGGCGACCGGCAGCAGGACGCGCACACCGCCCGTGCCGGACGGTCCCGAGACCAGCCACTCGTGGGCCGGATCCGCAATCCCCCGGCCGACCTCCCTGTCGTCCACCCAGGCGCTCAGCGGCAGCGGCGCCCCAGGCACCTCGTCGGCGGTGGTCAGGACCGGGCCCAGGGTCAGCTGTACCGCCGCTCCCCCCGCGTCCAGCCACAGGCAGGCGGGCGTGTAGGCGCTCGCCGGACCGTCACCACCGGAGACCGCGGCCAGGCCCACCAGCGCCGAACGGGCGGCGGGCAGGACGGCGTCGTCGGCGCCGCGCACGAGTTCGGGATGGATCTCCCACACCTCGCCGTCGATCAGCGCGGGAACCAGGGCCGTCGGCCTCACGGGGGCGCACATGCGCGCCTCCGGTTCGACGATGATCTCGATCGGGGCGGCGGAGGCCCGCCCCCCGGCCGCGGCCAGGGCCTCGCCGCCCGCTGCGAGCAGGTCGGCCAGGCTGCCGGGGTCGGGGCTGCCCAGCACGTCCCCGTCGTCCAGTACCCCGACGCGCTCGCCCCCGCCACTCGGCGAGAGATAGGTCACCCAGCGCATGTGCTTCTCCTTTTCCTGGCGGGAGCGGGAGCGCCTCAGAGGGCCGCGGTCGGGCTGTGCTCCTTGCCCGTCCCGGCACACCCCCGACACGGCTCGTCGATCCTGTGCCAGACGATCACGCCGCTCCCGTCCCGGTGCGGCCGCTCGGGCCGCCACCAACCCGTTCCGGAACAGAACCGGCAGTCGACGCCGTCCTGGTCGCACCACCCGCACGACGAAATCGCGCACCGGGCGTGTGTCGGTCCCCGCATCGGCTCCATGCGCTCCCACCGTCTCCCGCGAAATCGCGACCAGCCTCGCACAGCGATCGCGTGCGAGTCCAGCCGGGCGGCGGCGAACAGGCGGGTCAGAGGCGCTTCCGGTCCTCCCGCGGACTCCGCGGGGGTCAGCCGGACTCGCGCACCACCAGGTGCGTGTCGAGCATGACCGTCTCCGCCTCGACGGTCCGGGGGATCGCCACGTCGACGAGCAGTCTCGCCATCTCCCGGCCCATCTGGACCGTGGGCTGGTGGATGGTGGTGAGCGGCGGGTCGCTGTGCTGGGCCATCACGGTGTCGTCGTAGCCGACCAGGGCGACGTCGTCGGGCACGCGCAGCCCCCGCTCGCGCAGCACGCGCAGTCCCCCGATCGCCATCATGTCGGAACCGGCGAACACCGCGTCGGGCTCCAGCCCCGTGTCCAGGAGCCGTGTCATCGCCTCGGCTCCCCCCTCCACGCTGAAGTCCCCCCGGACCACGAGCCGCTCGTCCACCTCGAATCCGGCCGAGGCCATGACCTCGCGGTAGCCGCGCAGGCGCTCCTGGCCGGCGTTCATGTCCATCGACCCGGTGATGGTGGCCACGCGGCGGTGCCCGCGGTCCAACAGGTACCGGGTGGCCGCGTGGGCGCCGCCGTAGTTGTCGATGTCGACGCAGTAGGGGGCGGGCTGGTCCGGGGAGTGGGGGCGGCCGCCGTGCACGACCGGCACGCCCGCCTCGGCCAGGCGCGTGGAGAGCGGGTCGTCGCGGTGCTGGGACACCAGGAGCGCACCGTCCGCGTGGAAGCCGCTGAGGTAGTCCCCCACCCGCTTGTGCTCGGCCTCGGTGCGGGCCGTGGTCAGCATCAGCTGGAGGTCGCGCTCGTGCAGGACCGAACTGACGCCGCGGATGATGTCGGCGAAGAACGGGTCGGCGAAGAGCCGGTCGCGCGGTTCGGAGACGACCAGCGCGATCGTGTCCGTGCGCCGGGTGACCAGGGTGCGCGCCGCCTGGTTCGGGCTGTAGCCCAGTTCGGCGATCGCGTTGTGCACGGCCTCCCGGGTGTGCGGGCTCACCTGGGCGGAACCGTTGATCACCCGGGAGACGGTTCCGCGGCCGACTCCGGCCCGCTCCGCCACCATCTCCAGGGTCGGACGCTTCCGACCGCCACCGCTCTT
The DNA here is from genome assembly GCF_036327455.1 of Nocardiopsis codii. NCBI lineage: Bacteria > Bacillati > Actinomycetota > Actinomycetes > Streptosporangiales > Nocardiopsidaceae > Nocardiopsis > Nocardiopsis codii. The sequence goes on from NZ_JAUZMY010000031.1 coordinate 19,308, forward strand.
GGCCACTTCGAGGCTCCCTCTGGGGTTCGTGTTCCGCCGCCCCGGGATCCCCGGGGCGGCGGTGTGTTCGACGGACGCTTCCATGGTGTTACCCCGCCGGGAACGACCGTGTGGGGTGCCCCGGGGGACACCCCACTGCCGTCCGCGGTCCACCGGCCGCGGCGCCTGCTCCTGCGCCCGTGTCTAGCGTTCGGGGAACCGGTCCGTCCCAGCCAGTGTGGCGTACCAGCGGCCGCTGTCCTTGACGGTCCTGCGCTGGGTCTCGTAGTCGACGTGCACGATGCCGAACCGGCGGGAGTATCCCCACGCCCACTCGAAGTTGTCCAGAAGCGACCACGCGAAGTACCCGCGCAGGGGCACCCCGGCCCGGACGGCCTCCGCGGCCGCCCTCAGGTGGCCTTCGTAGTAGTCGGTGCGGTCGGTGTCGTGGACCCGGCCGTCCTCGGTCACGGTGTCCTCGAAGGCGCAGCCGTTCTCGGTGACGTAGAGGTCGATCCCGCCGCTCTCCCCGGCCAGGCGCTGGAGCACGTCGTACATGCCGGTGGGGTCGATCTCCCAGCCCATGTGGGTGACGGGCAGGCCCTGGGAGACGTGCACCTCCTCCGGGTCGGCGCCGAGCCAGGCGCCGCCCTCTCCGCTGACCAGCGCCGGGTCCAGACCCTTGGCGGAGGCCGCGACGAACTCGGGCGAGTAGTAGTTCACGCCCAGGAAGTCCAGCGGCGCGGAGATGATCTCCAGGTCCCCGTCGGACACGAAGGAGAAGTCGCTGATGTCGGCGAGGTCCTCCAGGACGTCCGCCGGGTAGCGCCCCTTGAGGATCGGGTCCGTGAAGAGCCGGTTGCGCACCCCGTCCGCGCGGCGTGCGGCGCGGGCGTCGGCCGCGGTGGGGCCGTGGGGGCGGATGACCGCCTGGTTGTGGGCCAGTCCCACCTCGGAGGGGTGGCCGGTCGAGCGGATGGCCTCCGCCGCCAGGCCGTGGCCGAGCAGCAGGTGGTGGGTGGCGGCCAGGGCCTGCGCCGCGTCCTTGTGGCCGGGGGCGTGGTGGCCGTTGTGGTAGCCGAGGAAGGCCGAGCACCAGGGCTCGTTGATGGTCATCCAGTGGCCCACGCGGTCACCGAGGGCCTCCGCTACGACCTGGGCGTAGTCGCGGAAGCGGTACGCGGTGTCGCGGACGGGCCAGCCTCCGGCGTCCTCCAGCGGCTGGGGCAGGTCCCAGTGGTACAGGGTCGCCCAGGGCTGGATGCCGGCGCCCAGCAGGGTGTCGACGAGGCGGTCGTAGAAGTCGATCCCGGCCTGGTTGACGGCGCCGGAGCCCTCCGGGACGATCCGGGGCCAGGCGACGGAGAAGCGGTACGCCCCGAGGTTCAGCTCGCGCATGAGCTCGACGTCGTCGGCGTAGCGGTGGTAGTGGTCGTCGGCGGGGTCGCCGGTGTCGCCGCCCAGGACCTTGCCGGGTGTCTCGGCGAAGGTGTCCCAGATACTGCGGCCCCGGCCGTCAGCGGTGGTGGCGCCTTCGATCTGGAACGAGGCGGTCGCCGCCCCCCAGAGGAAGCCCTCGGGGAAATCGTTGCGGTTGCTCACTTCTTCGGTACGCACCTTCCATGACGAGGGGACATCGTTGTGGGAGCGCTCCCACAAAACAAACAGAGTAGTACCTCGATGTCAATCGACCAGGCGCAGGCCGAAACCCAACCGTTACGCGGGGCGCCGGGGCCGGAGCCCCGGCGCCCGGGGCTCAGTCCTCGGAGGATCCGCCGCCGAGGGGGATCACGATGCCCTCCCAGCGCTCCTCCATGAACTGGCGCACCTCGTCGCTGTGCAGCAGCTCGTCGAGCCTGACCATGTCCTCCGCGTCGGCGTCCTCGGAACGTACCACCAGGCCGTTGGCGTACTCGTTGTCCTCGGTTCCCTCCCAGGCCAGGGCGTTGGCCGTCGCGGGCAGGTCCGCCTCCAGGGCGTAGTTGCCGTTCACCACGGCCGCGTCCAGGTCCTGGAGCGAGCGCGGGAGCTGCGCGGCCTCCACCGGCGTGACGGTGAGGTCGAGGGGGTTCTCCTCGATGTCGTCGACCGACGGGGCGCTCCCCCCGGTGTCGGCGAGCGTGATCACGTCCTCCGCGGCGAGCAGTTCCAGGGCGCGCCCCATGTTGGAGGTGTCGTTGGGGACCCCGACCTCACCGCCCTCGGGCAGGTCGGCCAGGTCCGTGAGCTCCTGGGAGTAGATGCCGAAGGCCTCCAGGTGCACGTCCGACACGTAGCTCAGGTCCGCGTCGGGGTTGCCGTCCAGGTACTCCTCCAGGAACGGGGCCGTCTGGTAGTAGTTCGCGTCCAGCTCGCCCTCCGCGAGGGCGGCGTTGGGCTGGTTGTAGTCGGTGTAGACCACCACGTCCAGCTTCAGACCCGCGTCCGCGGCCAGGTTCTCGTCGACGAACTCCAGGATCTCCGCGTGCGGCATCGGCGTGGCGCCGATCCGCAGCGTCGTCAGGCCCTCGGCGTCGGTGCCCTCCTCGGCCCGCTCACTGGGGCTCCCGCAGGCCGCCAGCACCGCCGCCGCCAGTCCCGCGGCGGCGACCCCCTGCGCCACTCGTGCCGTGGTACTCCCGGTCATCGCTGTCCCCTTCCTCATCGGTCAGAAATTCGTCGGGGGGGGGGGTGGGGGGGGGGTTCGGGCGGGGGCGGGCGCGCGGCCCGCCCCCGGCGCCTCCCGGCGGTCGGGCGACCGCCGGTCAGCGCCGCGACAGGCGGCGCACCAGCAGGTCGCCGATGCTCTGGGCGACCTGGACGATCACGATCAGCAGGATGACGGTGGCCCACAGGTAGTGGTCGTTGAACCGCTGGTAGCCCTCCCGGATGGCCAGGTCCCCCAGGCCTCCGCCGCCGATGGCGCCCGCCATCGCCGAGTAGGAGATCAGGGCGACCACGGTCATCACCAGGCCCGCGATCAGGCCGGGCAGCGCCTCGGGCAGCATCACCTTGCCGACGATCGTGAACCGGCGGGTGCCCATCGCGTGAGCGGCCTCGACGACCCCGCGGTCCACCTCCCGCAGGGAGGTCTCCACCAGGCGGGCGAAGAACGGGATGGCGCCGATGCTGAGGGGGACGATCGCCGCCGTCGGTCCCAGCGTGGTGCCCACCAGGAACCGGGTCAGGGACAGCACCGCCACCATCAGGACGATGAACGGGAGCGAGCGGCCGACGTTGACGACGGCGCTGAGGACGGCGCGCACGGCCGGGGCCGGGGTCAGCCCTCCCCGGTCCGTGGCCACCAGCAGCACGCCCAGGGGCAGCCCGACCAGCACGCTGACGATCGTCGACCACACCACCATGTAGATGGTGTCCTGGGTGCTCAACCACAGGTTCGGCCACATGTTCGGCCAGTCCTGGACGAACGCGACGATCGCGTCCCAGGCGTTGCCGCCGTCGGCCGCCGCCGCGGCGAGGACGAGGACGTCGGTGGGGTTGGTCATCACTTTCCGGCCTCCTCGACCAGCAGGCCGTGCTCGGACAGGTAGGTGAGCGCCTCGTTCCGGCGCGCTCCGCGCATGTCGACGCTCAGGCGGCCGACGGACTGCCCGGCCACCTGTTCCACGCCGCCGCCCAGGATGTTGACGTCGACGTCGAAGCGCCGCGTCAGCTCGGACATGAACGGCTCGTCGAAGGAGCGCGGATAGGTGATGAACACCGTCTCCGGGCCGCCGTTGGCGGGCAGCGGGAAGAGGGAGCGCGCGAGCAGCGACCCCGGTGTGCCGATCAGGTCGAGGACCTTGCCCGACTCCAGGAAGACGCCCTTCTCCATGATCGCCGCGGAGTCGCAGATCCGCTTGATCACGTCCATCTCGTGCGTGATGAGCAGGATCGTGAGGCCCAGTTCGTCGCGCAGGCGGCGCAGCAGGGCGAGGATCGAGTCGGTGGTCGCGGGGTCGAGTGCGGAGGTCGCCTCGTCGCTGAGCAGCACCTGCGGGGCCGAGGCGAGCGCGCGGGCGATGCCGACCCTCTGCTTCTGGCCGCCGGAGAGCTGCGCGGGGTAGGCGCGCGCCTTGTCCCCGAGGCCCACGAGTTCGAGGAGTTCGCCCACACGGGTCCGCCTGCTCGCCCGGTCGACACCGGACACCTCCAGGGGGAAGCCGACGTTCCCGGCGACGGTGCGCGAGGACAACAGGGCGAAGTGCTGGTGCACCATGCCGATGTTGCGCCGCGCCGCGCGCAGGCGGGACCCGCGCAGCGAGGTGAGTTCCTCGCCCGCGACCGCGACCGTTCCGGCGTCGGGGCGCTCCAGGAGGTTCACGGAGCGCAGCAGCGTGCTCTTGCCCGCGCCGCTCTGGCCCACGACCCCGAAGATCTCGCCGGGTTCGACATGCAGGTTGACCCCGTCCAGAGCGGTCACCTGGTGTTTCTTCAACCTGTAGGCCTTGTGCAGGCCCACTGCGTCAATCACGGCTATCCCATCGACGTCTCAGCGGTGGTCTCACGCCGCCCTGTCAGGGAACGCGGGGGCCGGACTCGGCGTGGGGTTGACGCCCACGTCCGAGCGTACGGAGCCTCCCGCAGGCGGGCGGTGGCGACGCGCCGGTGCGGTTGCGCACGGCGGGTCGTCGGGCGCGAAGGCGCCTCGTGTGCTCCGGAGGGTCCGGCGCCGCCTGACGGCGGCGGGACCGGCCCCGGGTCTGCACGACGGGCGGACTCGCTACGGGCGGGCCTGTGGGCCGGTGCGGACGCGACAGCGCTCCCGGTGCGGGGTACGACACTCCGTGGTGCCGTCCACCGGAGCCGGGGTGGTGGTCGCTTGGTCGCGCGCAGGAGCCTTCACGGTCCCAAGCCAACCATGGTGCACCAGCCGCTTCACCTGAATTTCCACCCCGAATCCGGTTATTTAGACCACATTGGTGTGTTTATCTGATGGTGGAATCGCCCCGTCTCTCCCGAATCCCCGCGCGAGTGCCTACACTCAAGACCATCCCGTGACTCTCACCCTCTGCCGCATCACGCGCGAGGAGGCCGGGCCGGGGCCGCGACAGCGGCCACAAGCCTGTACGGGGAAAGACGAGACGCAGCGCCCGCACCCCTCCCGTGCCCGACGGGAGTGCGCGCGGGCCCAAGGAGCGACCACACAGTGCAGTCCGACGACCTGAGCCGAGTGGACGATTTCGCCGACTTCTGGGCTCCCGACCCCACCGACCGCGCCTGGGGCGACACCCTCTCGCGGATGCTTCCGGCGATCGTCCGGCCCGGTCGCGCTCGCGCGGCCGTCCTCGCGGCGGGCCTGGTCGGAACGTTCCTCGTCCTCCCCCAGGCCGCCGTCGCGGCCGTGCCCATGGACCCCGAGAGCATGAGTTCCCTGCGGGAACGCGCGGACGGCCTCAGCGAGGACTACAACGGCGAGCTCCGCGACATGGAGGGCGTCATCGAGGAGGCCGAGCGCGCCGAGACGCGCGCCGAGGGCACCCGCGCCGACGTCGACGAGGCACGCGAACAGGTGCGCGCACTGGCGGTCGCCACCTACACCGGCGGCGGCATCGACCCGTCGATGTCGCTGTTCGTGGAGGCCGAACCCGACGCGGTCATCGACCGGGCCGTGGTCATCGACTACCTGGCCACCAGCAACCAGGACAAGATCGACCAGCTCGACCAGGCCCTCACCCGCGACGAGACCGCCCGGGAGGCCGCCGAGGAGCGCCTGGCCGAGGTGGAGGCGGACCTGGAGGAGCTGGAGGAGCGCCGCACCGAGGTGGACCGGCTGATCGCCGACCACCCCGAGCAGCCGATGGGCGGCCAGTACAACATCACCCCGCGCACCGAGCTCATGCGCCAGCGGGTCATCGACGAGTTCGGCGAGGCCCGGAACGCGGGCGGCGTGGGCTGCTACCGCGCGGTCGGGGGCTGGGTCGTCGGCGAACACCCCCTGGGGCGGGCCTGCGACTTCATGCTGGACCCCAACGGCGGCATGCCCTCGCAGGAGCAGGTCGACCGCGGTTGGGCGATCTCCGAGTGGGCCATGGAGCACGCCGACGACTACGGGATCATGTACATCATCTACCGGCAGCAGATCTGGGACGTGCGCCGCGGCGACACCGACTGGCGTGCGATGTCGGACCGTGGCAACCTCACCGAGAACCACTTCGACCACGTGCACATCTCGATGTTCTGATGCCCGCGCGGTGTCGGCGGTGACCGGTTCCGGCCGGAGGTGGCGCCCCCCGGCCCGCGCACACGTGATGACGACGGGAGGGGTGCCGGACGCCCCCCCGGGGCGAAGGTCCCGGACCGGACACGCGCCCCCATTACCCCGCGCCCATACCCGGAATCCAGGAACTGGCGTCACGATTGCGTCACGCGAACCATGATCTCGCACGCAACCGACACAAAACAGTGACGATTCACCCTGTTACCCCTGGTCCGGCCTGCCGCAGTGTCACACCCCGCGGCTAGTATGCACACGTCCCGACCTCGGCGCGAAGGAATCCCCCGGCGCCGACCACCTGTGATCGGCACCCCCGGTCCCCGGGATCCTCCTCACAGAAACGGGGAACGCCCCGCCCCACGCCTCCGCCCTCGCCCGCGGGAAGGCAGTAGCGGTAGGTGCGCCTCCCCTCGCACGACCCCGTGTCGCTCCGAGCGTGCTCCGGCACCGCCGCGCGGTCCGGAAGTCGTGAGAACCCACAGGCGCGCACACGCGTCCCAGACAACACGGCCAGCACATCACGGGCGAGGGGAGCCATGAGCGAAAACGGACCTTACAACCAGCCACCGCAGAACCCCTACGGTGGCGGGGACAACAGCGGGGGCCAGCCCCCCTACGGTGCCCCGAACACGGGCGGCCAGCCCGGATACGGCGCCCCCACGGGTCCCGGCCAGGGCTTCCCCGGCCCGGAGCAGCAGATGTACGGGGGCGGCCAGCCCCCCTACGGCGGCGGACCCGGTTACCCCCAGCCCCAACCCCAGCAGCCCCAGGGCGGCGGCAAGGCCGGCCTGTGGGTCGTCATCGGCGGCGGCGCGATCATCGTCGTCCTCGTGATCGCGGTCGTGGTCATGCTGGTCACCAACGGCAGCGACGGGACGACCGTCGCCTCCCCGCCCGAGGGCACCCCCTCGGCGAGCGTCGAGGAGACGGCCGTCGACGACGAGCCGGCCCCGGAGCCGGACACCGACGCGGCCCCCACGGGCGAGCCCCCCTACTCCGTCCCCACCGAGCCCTGCGACGCCTTCACCGAGCAGGTCGTGGCCGACTTCCTGGTCACCGACGGCGGCAGCAAGTCCGTCCGCGACGAGAACTCGTACTGCGACACCCTGGACGCCACTCCGCCGGAGGGCAACGCCCCCGCCGGCTACGCCTCCTTCGAGATCGACTACCAGACCCCGTACTCCGCCGCCGACTCCGTCGAGGCCGCCTCGACCCAGTTCCAGGACACGATCGCCCAGATCACCGGCGAGAGCGAGTACAGCACCCTGTACGACGCCGAGAACGTGGAGGAGAGCAAGGAGGTGGAGCTCGGCGACGAGGCCCACCTCATCGTGACGAAGTACGACTTCGTCGGCGACCTCATCCCGCAGGCCGTGCTGCTGGTCCGGACCGCGAACATGAACATCCAGATCACGTACCAGCTGCACCCGTCCTTCACCGGTGACGACTCCCCCGAGGACCTGGTCCTCCCCGACAACATCGAGGAGATCATGGTCAACGCCGGCGCCGACGCGCTGGCCGTGGTCGGCACCTGACCGTCCCGCACAGACGGAGAGGGGCCGCGGCTTTCGCCGCGGCCCCTCCCCTTTTCCGCGCCTCAGTGCCCGGACGAAGGGCCCTGGGGGACTCCGCTAGCGGGCGCCGGGCAGGTCGGCGCGCACCCGGCGGGCCGCCTCCACCATGTTGCGCAGGGCCTGCTCCGCCTCGGCGTAGCCGCGCGTCTTCAGGCCGCAGTCGGGGTTGACCCACAGGTTGCCGGCGTCGATGTGCGCGGCGGCCAGCCGCAGCGAGCCCTCGATCTCCTCCACCGACGGCACACGCGGGGAGTGGATGTCGTACACGCCGGGACCGATCCCCCGCTTGTAGCCGCGGCGGCCCAGGTCCTCCACCAGCTCCATGCGGGAACGGGCGGCCTCGACGCTGGTCACGTCGGCGTCCAGCGCCTCGATCCCCCCGACGATCAGCCCGAACTCCGAGTAGCACATGTGCGTGTGGATCGTCGTGGACGGCGACACACCGGACGTGGCCAGACGGAAGGAGTTCACCGCCCAGTCCAGGTACGCGCCGCGCTGCTCCTCACGCAGCGGCAGCAGCTCGCGCAGGGCGGCCTCGTCCACCTGGATGTGGCGGATACCGGCGCGCTCCAGGTCGGCGACCTCGTCGCGCAGGGCCAGGCCCACCTGGCGGGCGGTCTCCCCGAGCGGCTGGTCGGTGCGCACGAACGACCAGGCGAGCATGGTCACGGGGCCGGTCAGCATGCCCTTGACCGGCTTGTCGGTGCGCGACTGGGCGTAGGTGATCCACTCGACGGTCATCGGCTCGGGGCGCGAGACGTCGCCGAACAGGATCGGCGGACGCACGCACCGCGAACCGTAGGACTGCACCCAGCCGTTCTCGGTGGTGGCGTAGCCCTCCAACTGCTCGGCGAAGTACTGGACCATGTCGTTGCGCTCGGGCTCGCCGTGCACGAGCACGTCGAGGCCGATCTCCTCCTGGAGCGCGATGACCCGGTCGATCTCCTCACGGAGGATCTGCTTGTAGGCGTCCTCCGCCAGTTCGCCCCGCCGGTGGGCGGCGCGGGCGCGGCGCAGCTCGCCGGTCTGCGGGAACGAACCGATGGTGGTCGTGGTCAGCGGGGTGTCCGCGGGGGTGCCGCGGTCCTGGGGACGCTCGTAGGCGTCGGGGCCCAGGGCGTCCAGCCGGGCGCGCACGCGCGCGTCGGTGAAGGCGGGGTTTCCGCCGGCGCCGCCGCCCGCGTACTCGGCCTCCGCCCCCTCGGAGAGGACGCGGCCGAGAAGGGCCGTCTCCTCAGCCTTCTGCTTGGCGAAGGCCAGGGCCTCGCGCAGCTCGGGGGCGAGGGAGGTCTCCGCGTCCAGGTCGATCGGCACGTGCAGGAGCGAGCAGGACGTGCTCACGGTGAGCTCGTCCGTGAGGGCGAGCAGGGTGCCGAGAGTGGCCACGGCGGCCGGGATGTCGGTGCGCCAGACGTTGCGGCCGTCCACCACGCCGGCGACCAGGCGGGTGCCGCCCAGCCCGGAGACCTTCACCAGGTCGTCGATGCCCTCGCCGCCGGTCACCAGGTCCAGGCCGACGGCCTCGACCGGGGAGTCCTTGAGCACGCGCAGGGCGGCGGCTCCGATGGAGCCGAAGTAGGTCGAGACCAGGAGCGAGGGGCGTTCGGTGAGGGCGCCCAGTCGCTGGTAGGAGCGCTCCAGGAGACCGACCGCGGCGCGGCCCTCGTCGGTGGCCAGGATCGGCTCGTCCAGCTGCACCTCGGTGGCGCCCGCGGCAGCGAGGTCCGCGAGGAGCTGCGCGTAGGCGTCCAGGAGCTGGTCGAGCAGCTCGACGGGGCTCCAGCCCTCAGGCGCGTCGTCGGCGGCCTTGGCCAGCAGGAGGAAGGTCAGCGGGCCGACCAGGACCGGACGCGTCCGGAAGCCGGCCTCGGAGGCCTCGCGGAACTCGGCGACGGGCTTGTCGCCGACCAGGCGGGGACGCGTGCTCGGCGACAGCTCGGGGACCAGGTAGTGGTAGTTGGTGTCGAACCACTTGGTCATCTCCAGCGGCGGAGCGCCCTGCTCGCCGCGGGCGAGCGCGAAGTAGCGGCGCAGCTCCTCGTCGCGGTCGCCCGCGGCTGCCGGGGAGGTGAACCGTGAGGGCACCAGGTCGAACAGGACAGCGGTGTCCAGGACGTGGTCGTAGTAGGAGAACGTGTTGGACGGGATGTCGTCGACGCCCGCCTCGCGCAGCTGGGCGTAGACGCCCCTGCGCAGGTCGGCGGCGACGCCGTCCAGTTCGTCCGCGGTCGTCCCGCCCTTCCAGTACGACTCGCTGGCGCGCTTGAGTTCGCGGTGGGGACCGATCCTCGGGTAACCGTGCACGGTGGAGCGCACGGAGGGCCGGGAGGCCCCGGGGGTGTCGGACATGAGCTTCTCTCCCTCGTCGAAAGCCGGGTACCGGCCACGAGGCGAGCGAGGACGCGGGCATGCCGGAGACCACGCCGCGGGCGTGTGCACCTGCCTCCCGCTCCTCGGCCCTCCCTCGGGGCACGGGACCACCGGCGGCACGGGTGCGACGCCGGGTGGAGGCAGGTCTTCGGACTCGAGGGCGCGGACGGTGCGGACACCGTCCTCCTACTGGCCGCCGCTTCCCGGTTTCCGACATTACCGATCGGATTTCCAGTGCTTATGGCGACGTTCGTTCCCTCATACCGCTGCGGGGCAGTCCCGGAGTCGCACCGGGTTCCCTCTTGCGACACACCCCTCCCCTTCCGGGCGCGGCCCGGACTCTGGGGTGGAACATGTACCTTCCACGCCTGCAAGTATAGGGAGCGCCCTCTCCGCCCCTGTACCCGGCGTGCATCCCCGTGCCCGGCCCGGAAACAGTGCGAACCCCTGTTGTGCGGTCGGCGTCACACCCGAAATGAAGCGTTACGCGGCGGAGCCCTCTCCCGCGCTCCCCGCGAACGTTCGTCTGTAGATGAACGTGGAGAACCCCTGGTGAACAAGCAGTCCCATCCGACCATGGCCCCCGATCGCCCCCTCTTCACGATCGCGGTCGCGCTGGCGGTCGTCGCGGGGCTGGTCTGGTCGGCCGTCGTCCCACCCGGTGTCATCACCCCCGAACACATGGGGGACGCCCGCCCCGCGGCGGACGGCGGACCCGACGAGCACCTGCCCGCGACCGGTGAACCCGACGGGCTGACCGTGGTGGACCCCGGTGACGTGGTGGACCTGACGGAGTCCTCCCTCGCCCGCGAGGGCGGGGTGGCGACGGAGGTCGCCTACCCGGTCCTCCCCAACGCCGAACCGCTGAGCGGCTTCCTGGACCGCGAACTCTCCGCGGAGGTGGACGCCTTCGAGGCGGCCAACCCCGGCGCGGTCTCCTTCGAGTCCGCGTGGAACCTGACGGCGGCCAACGACGACCTCGTCGGCGTCCGGGTGACCCGCGAGGAGACCGACTCCGAGGGGACCCGTGAGGCGTACACCACCTACTGGTACGACGCCCTGACCGGCACGGCCCACCCCTCCACCGCCCTGGTCGCGGGACAGGAGGAGCTGGAGGAGCTGAACGGCCTGGTGCGGGACGCCCTCCCGGACACCGCCGCCCCCGACGCCGTCCACCCCATCGGCTCGCTGTACGACTCCGTGGGGTTCAACCCCGACGGCGACCTCGTCGTGGAGTTCGACGCCGGGCAGGTCGCCCCCGTCGGCGAGGGCCGGACCCACGCGGTCATCGACGCCTCGGAGTCCGGCCCCCTCCTGTCCGACCTGGGCGAGCGCGCGTCGCACGCCGCGACCCGGGGAGTCCGCGACTTCGCCATCGCCGATCCGCCCGAGGCGGCCGGGGACAGCCGGGAGCAGACCCCGCCCGGGACGGTGCCGCCCGTGGACGAGGACATCGACTGCTCCGCCCCCGGCGCCAAGTGCGTGGCCCTGACCTACGACGACGGCCCGGGCGGGCGCACCCCCGAACTGCTGGACATGCTCGCCGAGTACGACGCCCGCGCCACGTTCTTCGTCACCGGCCACCCGGTGATGGAGGATCCGCGCACCGTGAGGCGCACCTACGCGGAGGGCCACGAACTGGCCAACCACACCCTCACCCACCCCGACCTGGCAGGGCTGGGCGCGGGCGGGATCCGCTCGAACCTCGGCACCGTCCAGGCCCTGGTGTACCGCGAGACCGGGTACACCATGGACCTCATGAGGCCCCCCTACGGGTCCACCGACGACGGGGTCACGGCGGTGACCGCGGACATGGGACTGGCCCAGATCCTGTGGAGCATCGACACCAACGACTGGAAGGACCGCAAGGCGTCCGTGGTCGCCGACCGGGCCGTGGACGGCGCCTCCCCCGGAGCGATCATCCTCATGCACGACATCCACGACACGACGGTCGACGCCTCCCGCACGATCATCCGCGAACTCGACGCGCACGGGTACACGATGGTCACCGTCTCCCAGCTCCTCGGCACGACGACGCCGGGCGAGACCTACGTCGACGGGGCCCCCGAGCCGCCCGCCGCGACGGACGGGGAGGACGACGGGGAACCCGGCGACGAAGCGGTCTGAGCCCGCGCCGGGCCTCCCGGGCGGCCCGGCGCCGCGGGGCGCAACGGTCGTCCCGGGACACTTCGGGCGGGTGCGCGTCGAGTGCGGACCATGACCCGCCCTGTGGCGGTGACCACATGTGGTCACCGCCACAGGTGTGCGGACGGCGTCCCCTATGTTGCTGCCATCAACCGCGTGAGCACCCGCCCAGGGATGAGGGAGACCGGTGTTGTCGTCGAGCCGAGTTCGTCCTGGCCAGGCCGAGTCCCGCCCGGGGCCGGTCCGGGCCCTCCGGCCGCGGGTCGGCGGGATCGCCGTCCGGTGCGGCCCGCGCCGGACGGGTGCGGCGGTGGCGGCGCTGCTCCTGCCGCTGGCCGCCTGCGGCACCGGCGGAGCAGCGGGGGCCGACGACCCGGAGCTCATGACCGTGCTGCTGGACGAGGCCGGCGAGGAGGCCTCCGAGTGGACCGGTGACGCCGGCGACTTCGGGGACCACCCCCACCGGCCGGACGGCGTCGAGGTCGACGTCGCCTACCCGACGTTCGAGGGCGCCGACGGGTTCGCCGCCGGACTGGCCGAACAGGTCGACCGGGAGGTGCGGGACTTCCGGGGAGCCAGCCGCGACCCCGTGCGCCTCGCGATCGACTGGGAGGTCGTGGCCGCCGGGAGCGGAGTCCTGGGTGTGCGCCTGGTGCGCACCGAGGAGGACCTGCACGGTCAGCGCCGGGGATACGGGACGTACTGGTACGACTCGGAGACCGGGCACACCGCGTACGCGACGGAGCTGCTGGTCGACCACGACGCCCTGGTGGCGCTCGACGGGATCGTGCGCGAGGAGCTGACCGGCGCGGAGGACGTGGACCTGGAGGGGCTGCACCCCGTGATGCGCACGTACGACTCGATGGGGTTCAACTCCGACGGCGACCTGCTGGTGGAGTTCGACGACGGTCACCTGTCCCCGATCGTGGTCGGCCACCCGCCCACGTCGGAGCCGGGCAGGATCGTCGCGGTGGTGCCGTCGGAGGCGGCGGCCCCGCTCCTGTCCGACCTGGGGGAGCGCGCCCGGCAGGCGTCGACGGCGGAGGAGCCCGTGCTGGCGGTGGACCCGCCCGCCGCCGCGGCGGAGTCCGTCCCGCCCGCCCCGGGGGTGGTCGCCGCGGGCGACCCGGACCTGGACTGCGAGGACCCGGAGGCCAGGTGCGTCGCCCTGACCTACGACGACGGCCCGGCCGAGGGCACCCCCGCGCTCCTGGACCTGCTGGCCGAGGAGGAGGTGCCGGCGACGTTCTTCCTCAACGGCGACCCGACGCTGACCCGCCCCGGCGTGCTGCGGCGCGCCTACGCCGAGGGACACGAGATCGCCAGCCACAACGACCTCCACGAGCACATGACGGAGTACTTCGACGAGGACGACCTCCCGGGTCAGATCGCGGCGGTCAGCGCGATGGTCCGGCGGCAGACGGGCCAGGACGTGGAGCTGTTCCGACCGCCCTTCGGTGACACGTCGGGGCCGGTCGTCGAGGAGATCGGCCGACAGGGGATGGCCCAGGTCCTGTGGAACCTGGACAGCCAGGACTGGACGGGCCTGTCCCCGGAGGAGATCGCCGACGGCGTCATGGCCGATGTCGGCGCCGGCTCGGTGGTGCTCATGCACGACACGCTCGCGCCGACCCTCGCCGCCACCCCGCAGATCATCGACCGGCTACGGGAGGAGGGCTACGAGTTCGCGACCGTCAGCCAGGTGGTCGGCGACCCCGAACCCGGCGAGTCCTACCCGCCCGACGGCGTCACCGTGCCCGAGTACTGGTAGGAGTGTCGGCGGAGGGGCGGCGGCCTGTGTCGGCCGTGCCCCTCCTGTGCCCCCGCCTCTGCCGTGCCCGGCATCCGCGGCCCGTCGGCGCCCCGCCCCCTGCAAGGCCCGAGGGGGCGTCCGGGCCCGCCGCACCGCGGGTCGGGCGCGGGCCCGGACACGCCGCGGGGCCGGGGCCCTCACGGATCCGGACGTGCGTCGCACCCCTGTGAGCCGGGGTGTCGCAACCCCCACCAGAACCCGGGAGGCCACCGGACCCGGACGGGACAGGACCGTGGCCGGACGGCGGTGGTCAGACGGCGGTGGACTCCGGGGCCCGCCCGGCGTCGGGGACGTCGGCGCCGACCGCCTCGCCGATGGAGCCGTACCCGGCCCGTCGGACCAGCTTGGCCAGGCCGCGGTGGATGCGCCTCGGCCAGAGGGGGCCGCCGTAGATCAGGCCCGTGTAGCCCTGCACGAGGGTCGCCCCCGCGCGGATGCGCGCCCACGCGTCCTCGGGGGTCTCGACACCGCCGACGGCGACCAGGGTGACGCGGTCGCCCACGCGGGCGCGGAGGCGGCGCAGCACCTCCAACGACCGCTCCTTGAGCGGGGCTCCGGACAGGCCGCCCGCACCGGCCGCCTCCACCTCGTCCGCGGAGGCGGCCAGCCCCTCGCGGGAGATGGTGGTGTTGGTGGCGATGATGCCGTCCAGCCCCTCGGCCAGGGCGAGGTCGGCGACCGCGTCGACATCCTCGTCGGCCAGGTCGGGGGCGATCTTCACCAGCAGCGGCAGGGTGGGGTGACCGGCCTCGGCGAGCGCCTCGCGGACGGCGGCGAGCAGGGGCCGCAGCTGCTCCACGCCCTGGAGGTTGCGCAGCCCCGGGGTGTTGGGGGAGCTGACGTTCACCACCAGGTAGTCGGCGTAGCGGGCCAGGCGCAGGGCGCTGAGCGCGTAGTCGGCGGGGGCGTCCGCCTCGGGCGTCACCTTGGTCTTGCCGATGTTGACGCCGAGCACGGGGCGGCGTCCGCCGCTCCGGTGGTGCAGGCGTTCGGCGACCAGGGCGGAGCCCTCGTTGTTGAAGCCCATCCTGTTGACGATCGCCCGGTCCTCGACCAGCCGGAACAGGCGGGGAGCGGGGTTGCCCGGCTGCGGCTGGGCGGTGACCGTGCCGATCTCGACGAACCCGAAACCGAGCGCGGCCAGCCCGGAGGGGCTCTCCGCGTTCTTGTCGAAACCCGCGGCCATGCCCAGCGGGCCGGGGAACTCCAGCCCCAGGGCGTGCACGGTCAGCTCCGGCTCACGCGGCCCGAGCACCCTTCCCATGGCCGAGGCCACGCCGGGGATCGCGGTCACGCCGCGCAGCGCGGCGAAGCTGACCCGGTGTACCTTCTCCGCGTCCATGTGGCGCAGGACCGAGCGGAAGACAATCTGGTAGAACACGGTCATCCGTTTCCGTCGCCCTCGCGCTCGGCGAGGTAGCGTTCGAGTTCCGCGCCGAGCTCGTCGGCGGTGGGCAGTCCGGCCTCGTCGTCGGCCAGCGGGAGTGTGGGGCGTTCCTCGGGGTCGGTCCGTGAGGACATGATGTCGTCGTACTGCCGCTCCAGGTTGGCCACGACACGCTGGACCTCGTCGGAGGCCGCGACCTGCTCGGCGATGTCGACGTCGGTCGCCCCGGCGACCTCCTCCAGCCCGCTGGTGGGCAGCGCGAGCCCGGTCGCCCCGGCCACGTACCCTGCGGCGGCGATGGCGGCCCGCGGGTACTGGGACTGGGCGAGGTAGCTGGGCACGTGGACGGCGTAGCCGACGAAGTCGTGGCCGCCCTCCCCCAGCCGGTACTCCAGCAGCGACGTGGCGCTGGCCGGCACCTCGATCCGGCCGATCCACGGGGTGTGGCCCTCCACCAGCTCGGGGCGGGTGGCATGCGGGGTGACCGTGACCGGGCGGGTGTGCGGCACCGCCATGGGCACGCCGTGCGTGCTGATGGACAGCGACACGGAGAACCGCTCGACCAGCTGCACGACGGCGGCGGCGAAGGCCTCCCACTCGCGGTCCGGCTCCAGGCCGTGCAGGACCAGGAACGGCGCGTTCTCCTCGTCGTGCATCCGGTACAGGGCCAGCTTGGGCGGCTCGTAGTCGGTCCAGGTGTTCTCGACGAAGGTCATCGACGGCCGCCGGGACCGGTAGTCCACGAGCCTGTCGGTGTCGAACGTCGCGACCTCCTCGGCGTCGAAGCGGTCGAACAGGGCCGTGGCCATCTGGCGCCCGGCGTGTCCGGCGTCCACGAAGCCGTCCAGACAGACCAGCATCGCCAGCCCGGCGATGTCGTCGAAGCCGGGATGGAGCTCGTACAGGTCTGCGGGGTCACGCACCGGGTTCTCTTCTCCAGGAATGGTCGGATTCGCAGGGCTGCGTCCTCACGGCGGTCCGACCGCCGGGGCGCGACCGGGGAGGGCCCGGCATCGCACCTCCTGGGAGGCTGTGCCCTGCTTTCCCACAATACCGACCGGATCCCCCCTCAGGCCTGCCGTGGGACGCCCGTCACACCCCGCCCACCGGACCGGCACAGGGCGGTGCCCGGACCGCCTCGGGGGGACGCGCCACCCCCACCCTGCCATCCCGCACGCGGTGCCCGTGTGGTCCGGCGCCGTGGACCGGAGGTCCGACCACGGCCGAACCGGCGCGGACGGCCCCGCCCCCGCCCTCAGCGGCGCCGGTCGACCGACGTCCTCATCCGCCCCGGCGCTGGTCGGCGACCCGGAGGGTGCGCAACCTGTTGAGGACGGCGGCGACCTCGAACCGGCGCGGCAGGACGTAGTCTCCTCCGAAGTCGTCACCGAGGAGGGTGACGCCCTTCACGGCCAGCGCCTCCTCCAGGGAGTCGAGCGCCTCGGTCAGGGTGCGCGTTCCGTCCAGGTGGCGGCCGGCCACGAGTCGGCGCAGGGCGAGCCCCGCGCCGACGATCTGTCCGGGGTCGACGAACTGCTCCACTGACCGCACGTCGACGTCGCTCTCCCCGAACACCAGCACGTCCATGTCGCGGCGCTTGATCCTGCCCCTGCCCCGCGCGGTGGTGTCGTCCACCGAGTCGGGGTCGACCACCCGGGCACGCGGCGCCTCGAAGTCGGCGTCGGTGCGTCCGCGGGCCAGCTCGGACGCCCGTTCGGTGACGTCGTGCGGGTGGTAGGCGTCCAGCATGATCACCTGGTCGGCGACGTCGAAGTAGTCGCCGCTGCCGCCCATGACCAGGACCGTGGACACCCCGTGCTCCCTGCGCAGTGGCCGGACGAGGTCGATGAACGGCACGAGCGGCTCGCGGTCGCCGTGGACGAGTGCCTGCATGCGCTCGTCACGGATCATCAGGTTGGTGGCGGTGGAGTCCTCGTCCACCAGCAGCGTGCGCGACCCGGCCTCCACGGCCTCGCAGATGTTGGCGGCCTGGGAGGTGGAGCCCGAGGCGTTCTCCGTGCGGAAGTCGCTCGTGTCCGCGCCGGTGGGGAGGTTGCGCACGAACGGGCTCACGTCGACGCGTTCGACCCGGCGCCCCTCCTCCGCCCGGATCTTGACGGCGTCGTCCCGGGTCACCACCAGCTCACGGCCGTCGCCGGGCACGTGGTCGTAGACCCCGCGCTCCAACGCGTGCAGCAGGGTGGACTTGCCGTGGAAGCCGCCGCCCACGATGAGCGTGATGCCCTCCGGCACGCCCATCCCGCTCACGGCCCCCCGGTGCGGCAGGTCGACGCCGACCCGCAGGCTCTCCGGGGAATCGAAGGGCACCGCGCCGTCCGCCATGGGCCGGTCGCTGACGCCGCTGAGGCGCGGGAGGACCGCGCCGTCCGCGACGAAGGCGACCAGTCCCCGGTCCGCCAGCTGGTCGCGCAGCGCGACCGTGTCGGCGACGCTGTCGGCGAAGGCCTCCGCCTCGGCTGCGTCGACCTCCTCCCAGGCGAGGTCGTCGACCAGCGCGGGCAGGGTCCGGCACAGCTCGCGTTCGGCGGTGCGGCCGTCGATGCGGCGGCCGTGGCCCGGCAGGTCGATCCCGATGCGCAGCTCGACACCGCCGTCGGTGAGGCGGCAGGAGGAGCGTTCGATGACCTCCTGCCCTCCGGTGTCGATCTTGAGCAGTGATCCTTGGAGCAGTCCGCGGGCCCGGCGCCCCAGGTAGTCGGCGGTGGCCCGGCGGCGCACCGGGTCTGCCCACGCGCTCTCGGGGATGCCGGCGTCCGGCACGAGCACCCGCACGCGCGAGGGGGGCGCGAACGGGTCGGACTGGACGCGCTGCACGGTCAGGGTGAAGTCGCCGAAGTCCCAGTCCCCCCGCAGGGACTTGTACCGCCCGTAGGAAGCGCCGTCCATGCCGAGGAGCTCCGAGGAGAGCCTGGCGTCGTCGCGCACCCCCCGGATGGGCTCGGGCTCGGGTGCGCGCCCGCCCCCGCGGCCACCGCCTCCGCCGCCGTACCTGCGCCCCTGGCCGCCGCCCCCGTACCGTCCCGTCATCAGTGTCCTCCCTGGTCCCGAATGTTCCTCCGGGCCAGGTTAGGTGTTTCGTCCATGCGCCGCAGAACACCTGTGGACAACCGCGTCCGCCCTGGGCACGGGCCCTGGCGCGGAACCGCCTGAGAGGGTTCGCCCGGCCGGGAACAGGAGAAGATCGGCCCCGGGGGGCGCCGGGGCCGATCTCTCGGGGGTTCGCCACAGGTCGTCCCGGTACCAAGGGGGTGTCCCGGGTCGGAGTGTGGCGGGCACCTCCCCGGGAGGGGTGGGGAGGTGCCTCGCGTTCAGTTGTACCGGAAGTCCGGGTGCCGCGCGGGGGAAACAGTGATTCCGTCGGCCCCGAGTTCCCCTTCGACGGCGCGGCCCACGCGGGCCGCATCCGCCGTTCGCGCCCCCGGCCGCCCCCGACCGCTCCCGTGCGGGAGCGCACAGGTCAGGTGCTGCGCTCCAGCGCGGCGCGCAGGGCGCGGTCGTGCTCGTCGACTGGCTCCTGCTCCAGGTCACCGACGAACACCGCGACGAGCTGGCCGCCCTCTCCGGTGACCTCGGCGATGAGGGCCCTCCAGTGGTGCAGGGTCGGGTGGTCGACGTCCTTGCAGGCCTCGGCCGGGGCCAGCTCGGCCTCCGCCGTCTCCAGCTGCTCGACGGACAGGGGGTAGGAGGCGCTGCCGGAGGAGTGGCCGGTCACCCTGGCCAGGATCACCGCCGGCAGGTAGTTGCCGTCCCGGTTGGTCATCGTGAACCCGGTCCGGCCGTCGCGGATGACGCCGACGGCGTAGGCTGCCGGCCGCCGCCAGCGCGGGTCGGCGGCCTCCAGCCGCTCCCGGACCGCGATGATCTCCTCGACGGTGGCCCACTTCTCCATGGGTCGCTCCTCCCGACATCCTGTTCCCGGAGCTCGGCGAGCCCTGACACCGACCCTAGGGCGCGGGTCCTAGAGATGCAGGGTTCCGGTGGCGACCGACACCGCCCCGCCGCCGATCAGCACCCGGTCGCCCCGGTCCTTCAGCAGCAGGTCGCCGCCGCGCGCGGACGCCTGGTGGGCGGACAGCTCAGCCCTGCCCAGCCGGTCGGCCCAGAACGGGGTGAGAACCGTGTGGGCCCTGCCCGTCACCGGGTCCTCGGGCACCCCGACGGCGGGAGCGAAGACCCGGGACACGAAGTCGGGCCCCTCCTCGGCCCCGGCGGTGACGATGACGAGGTGGAAGGGCAGGGCGGCGACGGCCGCCAGGTCGGGGGCCAGCCCCCGGACGGCGGCCTCGTCGGCGAGTTCGACGAGGAGGTCGTCCGCACCGCCCAGGCCCACCCACAGGGGTTCCGCGCCCAGCGCCTCGGCCAGCCCCGCCGGCGCCTCGACCGGCATCGGCGGCTTGGACGGGAAGTCCATCCAGATCAGGCCCTCGTCCCGGGTGACGGTGAGGATGCCGCTGCGGGTGGTGAAGCGGAAGGGCCCGGGCTCGCCGAGTTCGGTGAGGGCG
Organism: Nocardiopsis codii; assembly: GCF_036327455.1. Lineage (NCBI taxonomy): Bacteria > Bacillati > Actinomycetota > Actinomycetes > Streptosporangiales > Nocardiopsidaceae > Nocardiopsis > Nocardiopsis codii. The sequence goes on from NZ_JAUZMY010000031.1 coordinate 39,295, forward strand.
TGCGCGGTGGCCAGGGTGGCGTGTCCGCACAGGTCGATCTCCACGGTCGGGGTGAACCACCGCAGTTCGTAGTCGGCCCCGGGGTCGTCGACGGGTCGCACGAAGGCCGTCTCGGACAGGTTGAACTCGGCCGCGACCCCCTGCGCCCAGGCGTCGGGGTAGGCGTCGTCCAGGACCAGGACGGCGGCGGGGTTGCCGGCCAGGGGCCGGTCGGTGAAGGCGTCGACGACGCGGTACTCGGGCATGGTCCCAGGCTAGGCCGCGTTCCGCGGATCATTCCGGGCTCGCGTCGATCGGCGCAAGCGCCGAGTCAACCGAAAGCATCCACGGAACACGCCCCAGGGCCCGGAGGGGGCTGCCCAAGGTCCAGTCACGGGGCGAACGGCCACCGGTCGGACGGTCCGGGGCGGGGACCGGGGCCGCCCGGGACGAGGCCCCGGGCGCCGGGCGTCACAGGGGCGGCTCGTCGAGGATGAACATGGTCTGCGTGCTCTTGACCTCGGGGATGCGCTGGAGGCGTTCGAGGACGAAGGTGCGCAGCGCGGCGGCGTCGGTGACGCGGACGAGGAGGAGCAGGTCGACGTCGCCGGAGACGAGCGCCGCGTGGTCGACCTCCGGGATGTCGCGCAGGTAGCCCCGGAACCTCTCCCAGGAGTGCTGTTCGATGCGCACGGACACGTACGCGGACAGGGCCGTGCCGTACTTCTCGGGATCGATGACGGCGGTGAACCCGCGGATGACGCCCTCGTCCCGGAGCCGTTCGAGACGGGAGTAGGCGTTGGCCCGCGAGATGTGGGCCTGCTCGGCGACCGCGCGGATGGACATGCGTCCGTCGTCGCGCAGGAGGGCGATGATGCGTCGGTCGGTGTCGTCCAGGCGCACGGCCATGTGTCTCACCTCATAGTGCTCACACGAAGGACGCGCGAGACCATCCGTACCGCTCTGGCGGCCTACCGGGCATTTCGTCCAGCATCAGCCTGGGGACATCGACAATATGGGGTGATTCACCGCATATTCAAGACATGAAGCACACCGATGAGCGATCCCGTCCGGCTCCCCCGCCCTCGGCGGTGGAACCCGTGCGTCTCGTGGACCGGTTCGGCCGTCGTGTGGAACACCCGTTGTTCACCGCTCCCGACAGCACCCGGCTCGCCGGACTGCACCGCGCCATGGTCATCGGCCGCCGCTTCAACCAGCAGGCCAGCGCGCTCGCCCGCCAGGGCCGCCTCGCCGTGTACCCGTCCTCGACGGGCCAGGAGGCCTCCCAGGTCGGCGGCGTGCTGGCCCTGTCCGAACGGGACTGGCTCTTCCCCAGCTACCGCGACAGCGTCGCCCTGGTCGCCCACGGGGTCGACCCGGCGGAGACCCTGACCCTCTTCCGCGGCGGCTGGCACGCCGGGTACGACCCCCACCGCTACCGGTGCGCGCCGCAGTGCACCCCCCTTGCCACGAACGCCTCCCACGCGGTCGGCCTCACCTACGCCGCGCGGAGCAGGGGCCGGGACGTGGCCGCCCTCGCCCTGATGGGCGACGGGGCCACCAGCGAGGGCGACGCCCACGAGGCCTACGACTTCGCCGCCGTGTGGAACGCCCCCGTGGTCTTCCTCGTGCGGAACGACCACTGGGCGGTCAGTGCGCCCCTGCACCAGGGGACCGCCACCCAGGCGCACAGGGACCTCGGCCACGGCATGAAGGGGTACCGCGTCGACGGCGGCGACGCCGCCGCCGTGTACGCGGTCGTCTCCCGGGCCCTGGCGGAGGCCAGGGCCGGGGGCGGCCCGTCCGTCGTCGAGGCCGTGGCGTACCGGGAGGGCCCCGGCGCCGACGCCCCGCGACGCCACCCGGACGGGACGGAGGCCGAGCGCTGGCGCGAGCGCGACCCGATCACCCGGCTGGAGGCCCTGCTGCGGGAGGAGTGCCTGTTGGGAGACCCCTGGGAGACCGAGCGCGCCCTGGCCGGCTTCGCCGCCGAGGCCGAGGGGACCGCCTCCGTCGTGCGCATGGCGTTGGAGGACGGCCTCGGTGCGGACGCGCTGTTCAGGGACGCCTACTCCACGATCCCGCCGCTGCTGGAACGCCGGCGCCGTGAGTTGGCAGACGAGCTCCGGGAGGTCTGAGGGGCGCTCCCTGCCCCGGAGCCGCCCCCGGGACGGCACCGTCACACGAACCTCCGTGCCGAGCACGCGGGAGGGGTCCGATCACGTCGGCGACAACGGCGTCGCCGCCGAGACGTGGTCCGGGACCGTCCCGATGGGCCGCGGCACCGGATCGGGCGCGCGGACTCCGCGCCGGCGCGCCCGCAGGACGGGCGGGCCGCTGTGGTCGACGGCGACCGGCGGTCCGCCCGCACCTCCCGCCCGACGGGAACCGGCCCCGGGCGGCGCCACCGCCCCGGTGGAGCACGCGGGGCTGCCGCAGGGCAGCCCTGTGACGCCGCCTCCGGCGGGGCGGGCGGCGCCACCGCCCGGGGTCCGGACACGACGAAGGGCCGCGGCCTGTCGGCCGCGGCCCTTCGGGAACCGCGTCTGCGGGGCGTCCTCCGGGGATCCCGGAGGACGCCCGACGCGTTACTTGTTGCCGCGCAGCCTGTCGAACAGGGCGCTGATGCTGGAGCCCAGGCTGTGGCGCCCGTCGCTCCCGGCCAGCAGACCCTTGCCCTCGCCGTCGGCGGAACCGGCGTGCTGGCCGGCCGGACGACGGGTCCAGGCGAAGAACAGCGCGATCAGGATCGCCGGGATGATGGCCAGGGTCAGCAGACCCGTGCCGCTCATGACGCCGTCCGCACCGGTGAGCTCGGCTCCGGAGAGGTCGTTCGTGGCGGTCTCGGCGGTCACGCCGCCGTCGCCACCGTCGTCCTGACCCTCGGCGGCAGCGGCCTGGTCGGCCTGCTCCTGCTCCTTGGCCTGCTCCTTCGCCTGCTGCTCATCCTTCGCAGCCTGCTCGGCGCCGTCGTCGGAGGTCTCCTTCGCGGACTCCTCCTCGGGCTTCTCCTCGGTCTTCTCCTCGGGGAGGGGCGAGACCGCGTCCTCACACTTGTTGCCGGGCTCGTTGAAGGGGTGCGGTGCACCCTCGGTCCCGTTGCCGTCGCCCCACTCGGTGATGTAGTACTCGACCTCGGCGTGGCCGTTGCCGCCACCGACGGTCAGGCTCTCCTCGTCGAAGCTCGTACCCATCATGTCGGCGAAGGTCTTGCCGTCGATGTCGAGCAGCACGTCGCAGTCGGCCGAGGGGTCGCCCGGACCGCGGTCACCGATGAAGAACTCGTGCTCTTCGCCTTCGTAGACGATGTATCCCTCGGTGCCGAGCGGCCAGCTGGGGCTGGAGAACAGCCCCTTCTGCATGGGCTCTCCGCCCGCAGGGGCACCCGTGTCCCCGTTGATGCCGGAACCGTCGTCCCAGAAGTAGGTCGCGGTGACTTCGCCGTGCTGAATGGGAGTTTCGTTGCTCATAAATTAAGGGCCAGGTTGACGACAGGGCCGAGAAGACCGTGGACATGAGGCTCCAGAACACGCAGGCACGCTAGGTGCGCCCCCACGAGGGCTTCATGTCATGGATCTCCCGCGTCGCTGGCGGCGAGTGGCGGGCGGGAACGGGAGGAACCGATGGAATTCGGTGATCCGCCGGCTCGGGCGAATGGATTCGCACGGCCCTGTTCCCGATGAGGGTCTCGACTCCCTTGCGGCACGCGGCCGGTCAAGGGCTCGGCATCGGCTCGTTAAAGACGCATAACGAAGCGATCACGAGGACACTAACCCACGTTTAAGCAAAGTGTGCAAGCCTTTCAGGTAAAATGACACTGCGTGTTTGCCCGCACACCGCGAGCGGCACCCAGCAAAAGGACCCCTGAAACGCGAAAAGCCCCTGTGGGAAGGGGTTTTCGAGTGCATCGGAGTGCGGCGAACGGCCTCATTCGTGGCCCGCGTCATATCCTCGCGAGAGTTGACATGGGGCGGGATCGGTGGGACAGGGGGCCTTCTGCGGGCCGAGAGGTCACGGCCCACGCGACGCGGTTCGAAGGGGATCGGGGGGCGCGGTCAAGGCCGCGCAATGCCGGTCCTGCGAAAAGGTCAGCTGCGGGAGCGGCTCACCCGCCGGGGGCAAAGAGAACTCCGGACGGTTGCCCGTCCGGAGTGCCAAGAAGAGGTCACGTGACCTTGCCGCGCAGGGCGAAGCGCTCCTGGCGCCACTCCCCCGACTCGACGACCTCGACCAGGGCGGCGGCCGCGTCCCACACGTCCGTGTAGCGCAGGTACAGCGGCGTGAACCCGAACCGCATGACGTCGGGGGCCCGGAAGTCACCGATCACACCGCGCGCGATGAGCGCCTGCACGACGGGGTACCCGGCGCCCTCCTCCGGCTGCACGAGGGCCACCTGGCTGCCGCGCCGGGAGTGCTCGGACGGGGTGATCGAGGAGAGGCCCGCCTTCGCGGCGCGGGCGAGGAACAGGTCGGTCATCGCCAGGCTCTTGGCGCGCACCTGGGCCAGGTCCGCCTTGGCCCACACGTCCAGGGACGCCTCCAGCGCCGCGTCCGCCACGAGGGGCTGCGAGCCGCTCAGGAAGCGCGAGACCCCGGACGCCGGCTCGTACTCGCCCGAGAAGTCGAACGGTCGGGCGTGGCCGTGCCATCCGCTGATGGGCTGGTCGGCCGCCGCGTGGTGGCGCCGCGCGGCGTACAGGAACGCGGGGGCGCCCGGCCCCGCGTTGAGGTACTTGTACGTGCACCCGACCGCGAAGTCCGCCCCGCCGCCGGACAGGTCCACCGGGACGGCTCCGACGCTGTGGCACAGGTCCCAGACCACCAGGGCCCCGTGCTCGTGGGCCAGCCGGGTGATGCCGGGCATGTCCCGCAGGGTTCCGCTGCGGTAGTCCACGTGGCTGAGCAGCAGGACCGCGACGTCGCCCGCGGCCAGGGCCTCCTCCAGCCCGGGGCCGTCGGGGTCCACCCGGCGCTGGACGGCTCCGGCCAGCGCGACGGCGCCCTCGGCCACGTACAGGTCGGTGGGGAAGTTGCCCGTTTCGCCCAGCACGACGGAGCGGTCGGACATCCGCAGCGCGGCGATCAGCGCCTTGAACAGGTTGGCGGAGGTGCCGTCGCCGACGACGACCTCGTCGGGTGCGGCGCCGACCAGCGGAGCGATCTTGGCGCCCAGGGTGCGCGGCTTGTCCCACCAGCCCGCGTCGTTCCAGCTGCGGATGAGGTCCTGGCCCCACTCGCGCTCGATCATGTCGGCGACCCGGCCCGGGGTGGAGCGCGGCAGCGCGCCCAGGGAGTTGCCGTCCAGGTAGATCACGCCCTCGGGGAGGACGAACTCCTCACGGAACGCGGCGAGGGGGTCGGCGGCGTCGAGCGCGACGCAGTCCTCACGGGTGGTGGGCGTCATCGATTCCTGCTTCCTGGTCGTACTGTCTGGTGCGGCGTACTGGTCAGACCGAGCTGCGGAGCGACCACAGTTCGGGGAAGACGTCCTGTTCGGCGTTGCGGGACAACCAGGTGAGGCCGTTGGAGCCGCCGCTGCCGGGCTTGGCGCCCATCGTCCGCTTGACGGCGACGAGGTGGCGGTGACGCCATCGCGTCACCCGCTCCGCGACGTCGAGCAGCGCCTCGGCCAGCAGGAACAGGTCGTTCCCGGGCTTGTCGTCGGCGTAGACGGCCGTCCACGCCGCCTCGACCCCGGCGCTGGGCTCGTAGTCCTGCGTCCAGTCCCGCTCGACGCGGTCCGCGGGCACCGGGAGGCCGCGGCGGTGGAGGAGACGCAGCGCGGCGTCGTAGAGGCCGGGGCGCTCCAGCACGTCCGCGAGCTCGTTCGCCACTCCGGCCATGGCCTTGTGCGGCCGGATCATCGCGGCCGACTTGTTGCCGAGCAGGAACTCCAGCTTGCGGTAGCCGTAGGACTGGAATCCGGAGGCCTCGCCGAAGGAGTCCCGGAACCGGTTGAACTCGGTGGGGGTCATGTCGGCGAGCAGGCCCCAGGAGTCGTTGAGCACGTCCTGAGCGTTGCACGCCCGCCGCAGCCACGCCAGCGCGCCGGGCACGTCGTCGGCCTCCAGCGCGTCGCGGGCCGCCTCCCAGCGCTCCCGGACGAGCGAGAACAGCAGTTCCATCACCTGGGTGGCGATGATGAACGCGGACTCGGCCGGCTCGGCGGTACGCGGTCTCTGGAGGCCGAGCAGGGTGTCGATCCCGGCGTAGTCGACGTAGGGGGTGTTCTTCTCGAAGGAGAGCGTCGGCTGCCCCTCGTTCGACTCGGCTCGGCGCGCCCGGCCCGCCTCGGCCCCGCCGGCCTCCCCGCCCGGGACGAACGGACACTGCTGGGCGGTGGTGGAGAGCATGACGACCCCTTGTCGGTACTGCGTGAGCGACTGCGCGGGCACCGTGCCGTCCGGGGGGATCGCCCCCGCGCACACGGCGCCCCGTATGTGAGGTCACATCATCGGACAGATACGCCGGGAAAGGAATGGCCGATGAGCACGCAAGCCGGGCATTGACCTAACATTCGTCAGAGTTAACGACCTCCGACTTTGGGAACGCAAAGCATGGCCTCACGACTGGCAACTCCGCTGGACAGCGTTGACCAGCGCATCCTGTCCGAGCTGCAACAGGACGGGCGTCTGTCCTTCAACGAGCTCTCCCGCAGGGTCAACCTGTCGGCGCCCGCCGTCGCCGACCGCGTCCGCCGCCTCACCGACCGCGGGGTGATCACCGGCTACCACGCGCACGTGGACCCGGCCGCCGCCGGACTGCCGGTGACCGCCCTGGTCCGCATGGAGTGCTTCGGCGCCCACTGCCTGCTGCGCGAGCAGTCCTCGCTCGATCTGCCCGAGATCCTCCAGGTGCACCGGGTGACCGGCGACGACTGCTGCGTCCTGCTCGTCGCGGTCCGCTCCATGGAGCACTTCGAGGAGGTCATCGACACACTCGCCGAGCACGGCCGCCCCTCCAGCACCATGGTCATGTCCAGCCCGGTCCCGTGGCGGGCCGTCAACGCACCCCGTACCTCATGAGCGTCCTCATCGACTCGGCCGTCTGGCCCGGACCGCGCGGCTGGCTGTTCGCGCACATGGTCAGTGACAGCTCCCACGAGGAACTGCACGCCTTCGCCCGCGAGATGGGGGTGGACCCCCGCGCGTTCGACCGCGACCACTACGACATCCCCGGCCACCTGCACGCCCGCGCGCTGGAACTGGGCGCCGAACACGTCACGGGGCGCGAGCTGGTCACCCGGCTGAGCGCGGCGGGACTGCGGCGGCGCAAGGCTCCGCGGGTCGGCGGAGCAGCCTGACGGGCGGCCCTCCCGGGCGCCCCTCCCCCGCGCCGGGGCCCCACGGGTCCGGGGACCGCGCACCGGCCGGTTCAGGGAGGCGGGAGGTCCAGGGGGGCCGACGAGGCCAGCCGGTCGAGTTCCGCGAGCATGTTCACCCGGGCCCTGGCCTCCCAGTGGGCACGGCCGAACGCCGTGTGGAACACGTGGGGGCCGTCCAGGAGCGACCGCAGCACCCTGCTGCGCCCCGCACGGAACACCCGGTCGGGGATGTGGCGGTACTCGGCCCGGATCGCTGCCGTGTAGGCGAGGTACTCGTCGGTCGGCCCCGCCAGGACCGACAGGTCGGCGTCGGAGACGACCTTGCCGTCCGCGTCCCACTCCTCCGGCCGGTGCGTCGCCGTCACCCCGACCAGGCGCACCACCTCGCCGATCCGCGCGGGCTCCTCACCGACCAGCTCCAGCAGGCGCGCGGCGAGCTCCGCGCTCTCCTCCTCGTCCCGGCCCGGGCGCCCCTCGTAGACCGCGTCGTGGAACCAGACCGCGTAGCGGACGCCGTCGGCGTCGGCCGCCTCCCCCTGGAGGACGTCGACGGCCCGGAGGGTCTCCCACAGGTGCAGGAGCGTGTGGTACCGGCGGTGCGGCTCGTTCCAGCGGTCCAGGAGCTCCGCCCCGACCGCCGCGGCCTCGGGCCCGCCCCCGGCCAGTCGCTGCCAGGCGGCGCCCAGCAGGACCGCCTCCTCCTCGTTCAGTGGCAAGGTCTCGTCACCGTTCGCCTAGGAACCCTCGGACCTTCCCAGTCTTCCCCACCGCCGGCCGTTTGCCACCCGGCCCGGTTCACGTGTCAGAGGTGTCCACCATGCCGGCCTCGTAGGCCAGGACCGCGGCCTGGACCCGGTTGCGCATCCCCAGACGGCCGAGGATGGCGCTCACGTAGCTCTTGACGGTGCCCTCCACCAGGAAGAGGCGTGCGGCGATGTCGGCGTTGGAGAGCCCCGCTCCCACCAGGGCCAGCACCTCGCGCTCCCGCTGGGTGAGCCCCTCCAGCCGGGCGGCGGCCTCGGCCTCGCGGGCGGCCCTGCCCCCGCCGAACTGGGCGATGACCTGTCTGGCCACCTGCGGTGACAGGTAGGCGCCGCCGTCGGCGACCGCGTGCACCCCCGTGATGAGCTCGCGCGGGTCGCCCGCCTTGAGGAGGAAACCGCTGGCGCCGTCGCCGAGCGCCCGCGAGATGTAGGCGTCCTCGCCGAAGGTGGTGAGGATGACCACGGCGGTGGCGGGGGCGACCCTGCGGATCTCGGCGGTCGCGGCGAGCCCGTCCATCCTGGGCATGCGGATGTCCAGGAGGGCGACGTCGGGGCGGTGCGTGAGCACCAGGTCCACGGCCTCGCGCCCGTCGGCGGCCTCCGCGACCACCTCGATGCGCGGATCGGTCCGTACGATCGCGCGCACCCCGGCGCGGATCATCGCCTCGTCGTCGGCGAGCAGCACTCTGATCACGTCGGTGTCCTCTTCGCCTGTCGTCGCCCGTGCGGGCGGGATCGGCCGGGGGCGGCGCGGGGCCGGTCCCGGCGGGTGTCGTGGCGCCCGCGGGCCGCGGTGCCCGCCGGGGATCCGGTCAACGTACCGGCACCTCCTCCTTGGTGACCAGACGGCCCTCGGCGAAGCACAGCCGGAAGGAGGCCGTACCGCCGGGAAGGATGTCGTCCGCACCGCGGTGGTAGGAGCACGAGACACCCCCGGCCTCCGCCGGCGGTGCGTCAGGCCCCGCGGGGACGGGCAGCAGGAGCCTCTCGACGTGGTCTCGGCCGTCCCCGGCCCTGAGGGAGTCGAAGGCCTCCTGCGCCCGGTCGCCCTGCTCGACCACGTCGAGTGCGGCCCACGCCAGGGCGAGGACCGCCCCGACGACCGCCGCGACCGGCGGGAGGACCAGGGCCAGGCTCCACCGGCGCACGCGGCGCCGGGCGGCCGACTGGAGCTGGTCTATCTCGGTGCCCTCGCCGTCGGGCTCCTCGGCCCCGGCGCCGGGGCTGCCGTCCAGCGGCATGGTCGCGCACACCTCCCAGCCCCCGTCGCCGACCGGTCCGGCGGCGAAGGCGCCCCCGACCACGCGGACGCGCTCGCGCAAGCCGATGAGTCCGTGCCTGCCGCCCGTCGCGGACACGCGACGCCCGTCGGGCGGCGCGGAGTTGACCACCCGCACCTCCAGGCGCGTTCCGTCGGCGGTGATCCACACCCGCACCTCCGCGCCCGGGGCGTACTTGGCGGCGTTGGTCAGCGATTCCTGGACGACCCTGTGGACCGCGCGGTCGACCATGGGCGGAAGGTCGCCGATCCCGTTCTCCCGCACGAGCGTGATCCGCATCCCGGAGTCGCGGACCCGTTCCACCAGGGCGGGGACGCCCTCGTCGGCGGGGACCGTGGGCGGGGGGCCGGCGTCGGTGCGCAGCACCCCGATGACCTCCCTGAGGTGCTGGGTGGCCGTGACCGCGGTGGAGCGCAGATCGGCCGCCGAGCGGCGGTGCTCCCCGTCCAGGTCGGGCGCGATCTCCAGGGCTCCCGCGCGCAGGGCGATGAGGCTCAGCTCGTGTCCGAGGGAGTCGTGCATGTCCTGGGCGATCCTGGAGCGCTCGCGCAGCCGGGCCCGGTCGGCCGTCAGCGCGTGCTCGCGCTGGAGCTGCCGGGCGTGCTCCCAGCCCGCGGCGGCCAGAGCGAGGTGCTGGCGCCGGTGGACGCCCACCATCCAGGGCAGGGCGATGTTGAGGGCCGCGGTCACGGCGACGGTCACCCACGCCACCCGGTCCTCCGGCCACAGCAGGGGGATCGCCACCGCGCAGGGAGCCGCGCCGACGGCGAAGGACACCAGCGCCGACCGCACGCCGGGCATGCGACGGCCCGCGAGGTAGGAGGCGCAGACCAACAGGACGCTGAAGCTGTACACCCAGAACGAGGACAGCAGCGAGACGACCACGGCGAGCAGGGGGTAGAGGCGGGTGAGCACGACGACGAGGGCGGTCACCGGGACGGCCGCCGCCATCGTGACGGCCGCCTCGGCGGAGGACAGCCCTCCCCCGGCCAGTCGCAGCAGGAGCTCCACCGCGCACTGGGCGGCGGTCACGGCCCCGAGGAGCACGTCGCGCAGGACGGCGCCCCGTGTGGGCCGGCCCGCCGTCGGGCGCAGCGCCCCACGGGCGGTTTCACGCGGCTCGGAGAGGGTCATGGGGGCGAACCTACCGAGTCGGCCTCCGGGGCGGCACCATCGAAAGTCAGGGCCTTCCCGCCCGCCCGGGACGGCGCACCCACCTGCCGGACACCGTCCGCTCCGAACGCGCGACCGGGTGCGGTGACGAGCTTCCGCCATATCATGGGATGAATTTTGTCCCTTCCTCCGATGGTCCGGGCAGGCCCGCCGTGCTGGAATCCGAGAGGCGGGAACCACGACCGGGACGGGGCTGGGATGTCACCCATCGAGACGCTGCGGCGGATGCACCGGATCGCCGGATGGCCGCTGCTCCTCACCAGCTTCCTGGCCCGGCTGCCCGTCTCCATGGCCCTGATCGGCCTCCTCACCCTCGTCACCGTCACGACCGGCAGCGTCGCCGCCGCCGGGGCCGTGTCCGGGGCCTTCGCGCTCGGCGAGGCCGTCGGCGGACCCGTCATCGCCCGCTACGCCGACCGGCACGGGCAGCGGATCCCCGTGCTCGTCACCGCCGTGGTCGACGCCGTCCTGATCGTCCTCCTCGTCCTCGCCGTCCTGTCCGGGGCCTCCACCCCCGCTCTCGCCGCACTGGCGGTGGTCGCGGGCATGTGCATGCCCCAGATGGGGCCCATGGCCCGGACCCGGTGGGTGGTACTGATCCGCAGGGGCCCCGACCGGGGCGCGGAGAGGGAGCGCTCCGTGTCGGCCGCCATGGCGGTCGAGGGCGTGCTCGACGAGGCCGCGTTCGTCCTCGGCCCCGCCCTCGTGGGGGTGCTCACCGTGGCCCTCTCCCCCGCGGCGAGCGTGGTGGGCGCCGCCGTGCTCATCGGCGTGTTCGGCTCCGTGTTCGCCCTCCACCCGACCGCGCCGCCGGGAACGCGGCCGGTGCCCGGCGCGGGCGGCCGGATCGCCACACCCGCCCTGCTCGTCCTCACCGTCCCCATGTTCTGCCAGGGGATGTTCTTCGGCGGCATGTCCACCGGCGTGACCGCGTTCGCGGCGGCCTCGGGGTACGGGGACCTGTCCGGGCTGATGTACGCGGTGATGGGCGCCAGCAGCGCCGCGGCAGGGCTGCTCATGGCCTCCGTGCCCCCGGGGTTCTCCCTGACCGCCCGGACGCGGGTCGCGGCCGGTGCCCTGTTCGTGCTCAGCCTGCCGCTGTACCTGGACCACGGGGCGGCCACGCTCGCGGTGACCGTCTTGGTGCTGGGCACCGCGATCGGCCCGCACATCGTGAGCCTGTTCGGACTCATCGAGCGGGCCGCTCCGCCCAGCCGCCTCTCCCTGTCGATGGCCGTCGTCCTGAGCAGCCTCATCCTGGGCCAGGCCCTGGGCTCCACGGTCTCGGGCGCCGTCGCCGACGCGTACGGACACCAGGGGGCGTTCGCCCTGGCCACACTCGGCGGACTGGTCTCGTTCGCCGTCGCCTCACTCGTGATGCGCGCCCGCTGGTACACGCGCACCGGTGACTCCGGCGAGGAGCCCGGGGACGGTGCGAACCCCCTCGCGGACACCGCTGCGGCGTCCTCCGCGCTCCCCCCTGCGGAGCCGGGTGGCCTTGGGAACATCGGGCGTTAAGCCCGCGTTAAAACGGAACCGGAACACCCACACCCACACCTAGGCTTGTGGATCGTGCTCGAACTACTGACCAGCATCAACCCACGTCGCAGAGAGGTGACCGTGCCCCAGCTCAACGGGCTCGCCCGCGTCACCCTATCCGTCCGCGACCGCGACGAGAGCGTGCGCTTCTACCGCTCGGTCCTGGGATTCAAGGTCCTCGAACGGCGCGACCACGACGGAACCCTGCGCAGCGAGTGCCGGCACCCGGCGTCGGGCCTGATGGTCGCCCTCATCCAGCACCGCGACAACTTCAAGAACCGGTTCGACCGCAGGCACTGCGGCCTGGACCGGCTCACCCTCGGCGTCGACAACCTCGGCGAACTGGAGGCGTGGGAGGAGCGGTTCTCCGACATGGACGTGGAGCACTCCCCGGTCATGCACCGCGAGGAGGGGTCCACCCTGCTGTTCTACGACCCGGACGGCACCGAACTGGGGCTGTTCTGCCCCGCCGAACTGGACGCCGGCGAGGCCTGATCCGCCCCCGCCGGGTCCCGGGCCTCCCGGATCCGGGAGGCCCCGTCAGTCGGTCTCGACGAGTTTGAGCCGCACGTCGTGCTCGGCCAGTTCGTCCACGGCCGAGCGCGGGAGCCGGTCGTCGGTGATGATCAGGTCGAACTCCTCCAGGCTCGCCACCCTGAAGGTGCCGAACTTGCCGTACTTGGTGCTGTCGACGGTGAGCACGCTCTTGGATGCGATCCGCAGGAGCGCCTGCTTGGCGACCACCTTGGCCTCGGAGGGCGTGGTCGAGCCCCGGTCGACGTCCCAGGAGCTGCTGGCGATGAAGGCCAGGTCGACGTTCACCTGCCGCAGGAAGTCCGCGGTGAACCGGCCGACCGAGGAGTGGTCGGAGTGCGAGACCACGCCCCCGGTGTGGATCAGCTCGATCCCCGGGTACTCCATCAGGTGCCCGACCACGTTGAAGTCGCTGGTGATGACGGTCAGACCGACCTTGTCGGTGAGCAGCGGCACCATCTGGAGCGTGGTCGTCCCCGCGTCCAGGTAGATCGTGAAGTTCTCCCGCACCAACTCGGCGGCGGCGCGCGCGATGGCACGCTTGGCGGGGACCTCCAGCTGGGCCTTGGCCAGGTAGGAGGGTTCGCTCTTGAGTCGTGCCGCGAGCCGTACCCCACCGGTGACCGACAGGACCTTGCCGTCGTTCTCCAGCGCCTGGATGTCGCGCCGGACCGTCATGTGGGACACGGACAGCATCGACGTGAGCTCGTTGATACTCAGCACGTGACGCTCCTGCAGGAGCTTCAGGATGTGCTCTCGTCGCTGGTCCGGGATCATCGTTCGCCTCACACTCGGGGGCCGGCCGTGGGGACGCCGTGCATTCACGACGCCATGTAACAAAGTTTCCCAGTTCATCGCACCCGGATCGGTGCTCTCCAGACGTGAGACCGCTCGCAATCGCGGCGCCGGGGCCCGGACTCCGGCCCGTACGGGCCCGGACCGCCGCGGCGAGCCGTCTTAGGGAACGTTTTTCCTGTTTGCACCACGTGGGACGGTGGACTTTGCCACCCTTGACCGCATGACGCTGTCCATCGCACTACGCGGAGACACCGCACGCTTCCCGGGCAACACGCTCCCGGCCCTGCGTTCAGCCTCGCGCGCCGGGGCCGACCTGGTCAAGATCGACGTGCACCTGACCTCGGACGGATACACGGTCCTGGTCGACGAACGACTCGTGACCGTCCCCGGTTCCCCTCCCCGGCCGGTGGGCGCACTCACCCTGGCCGACCTCGCCGCCGCACGCGAGGACGTGGAGCGGCGCATACCCACCCTGATGGAGGTCCTGGCCGAGTTCGGCGGCCACGGACCCCCGCCCCTGCTCGTCTCGGCGGAGACCCCCCAGGCCGCTCTGGCCGCCCACACCATGCTGGACGAGCGCGGCTTCGGCGACCAGGTGCTCTTCACCGGATCGACCGACACCCTCGGCGCACTGCGCACCCACAGCACCGGCGCACGCATCCTGATGGCCTGGGACCAGCCGGGCATGCCCCCCGACGATATCGTGCGCACGCTCCGACCGGAGTTCCTCGGCAGCCACCACGCACTTCTGACCCGCGAAACGGTCAGTGAAATGCACCGGTTCGGATATCTCGTCACCGCGTGGACCGTGAACGCTTTCCCGGAAATGGCCCGTCTGATCGGCATGGGCGTCGACGCCCTCGCCACGGAACGGATCGACGACCTCGTGTCGTTGACGAGCGGCCGGGTACGGGGCGGCGCGACGGTCGGGCCGGCCTGATCGCCGGACGTCGAAGCACGTGGGAAGGCACGTGAGAGACGGCCCCCGCTCCCCCGGGCCGCCCCGCCGTGTGACCGTGCCACCGTGACCGCCGGCGGCCCCCGGTTCCGCCATTCCACGCCTTTTCCCGCCCCTCCGCGGATATCATCGAAAACGATGAGCCATCGGGTGAAGACCGCGCACCCCTTGTTTTCCGCTGCGCACCCCGAACGATGAGACCCCACGACATGACGGCCCACTCCTCGCCTCACGCACTCCGCGCCACCGCCCCGGTCCTGGACTGCGCCGCGCGCCTCTTCGCCCGGCACGGCTCGCGCGGTCTGCCCATGTCGGAGCTGACCCGCCGCATCGCCGCCGAGACCGGGACGGACGCCGCGTCCCTCCGGAGGGCCTTCCCCACCCGCTTCGACCTCGCCTACGCCGTCGTGCTCCGGGCCACCCGCGAGCGGGTCGACGGGCAGTTGGCCGCGGACCTGCCGCACCTGCCCGCGATCGAACGCATGGCCGCACTGGTCAGACGCCATGTGGAGACGGGGTGGCGGCACCGGACCGCGGCCGCGCTCGCGCACGAACTGCTGCCGACCCTGCGGGCCATCCACCCCGCGCGCCACCGGGACGTCAGCTCCCTCACCCGGGTCTACCGGGAGCACATCCGCGGGATCATCGCGGACGGCGTGGCCGCGGGCGTCTTCGCCGTACCCGAGCCGGGAAGGGCCGCCGACGACGTGCTGGAGACCTTCGACTCGCTCCTGCACTGGTACGACCCGGAGGCGGGACTGAGCCTGGACGACCTCGGTGCCGTCTACGTGGACCTGGTCGTCC
This sequence comes from Nocardiopsis codii, assembly GCF_036327455.1. Taxonomy (NCBI): domain Bacteria; kingdom Bacillati; phylum Actinomycetota; class Actinomycetes; order Streptosporangiales; family Nocardiopsidaceae; genus Nocardiopsis; species Nocardiopsis codii. The sequence continues at coordinate 54,448 of NZ_JAUZMY010000031.1, forward strand.
ACCACCACCTGGGCTGCCCGCGCTGACGGACGGCGCCCGCGGCCGGGGAGCGTCCTTCAGGACGCTCCCGTGTCGGCGGGCGGCTGTCCGGGCCGTCTCTCCCCGGACGATGTACGCGGTTCGGCCCGGTCGTGCCTCACGAGCGCAGAGGCGCAGCGGAAGGCAGACCGGCGGACGCGAACCCGGCAGGAGGCACAGGACTCGGTCCAGGCCGTGTTTCAGGTAGCGGGTGAGTCTTGGGCGGGTAGTTCTATGGCCAGTTCCCTACAGCGCCATCGGGCTGGGGAGACGTCGTAGGGCATCTTGCCGATGGCTTCGAACGCGCTCATGGAGTCGGCCTCCCGCCTGCCGGAGCCGAGGTCGGCCTCGTCCTCGCCGTCATCGGCGGTAGCGGGGTGCAAAGTGTCCCAGGCGTCGAAGAGGGCATCGTCGTCCTTGTCCAGGCCGGACTCCTCGATGACGGCCTGCAGGGCGCTTTCGAAGGCGTGCCGCTCGGCGGCCACGTGAGCCACCCGTGGATCATCGACGGCGACACTGTCATCGAGTGCCTCCTCGGCGTCATCGATGCGGTCGGAATCCTCCCGCAGAGCGGGATGCGTGGCCAGGGCGATGAAGCGGGTGGCCTGGACGGCCGCGCCGAGCGGGCCGAGGATCCGCTCGGTGACGAGCAGAGTGTCCAGGTCCGCCTGACGCAGGGAGCCCTCGGGCAGGCTCTTGAGACGGTCGGTGACGAAGTCGGAGAGCAGGCCCATCCGGCTGCCTTCGGTGCGCATCCGCTGCACGGCGGTCCGTTGCCGCACCGATTCCGCCTCCTGCTCGGCGAGGGTTTCCTCCAACCGCTCCAGGATGCCCGCGATACCGTCTCCGCTGTCCGCGCCGGCGGAAGCCGTGCCGGCGGTGAAGGCGTCACGGATGTCGTCCAGGGCGATCCCGGCGTCGGCCATCTTGCGAATCCACAGCAGGCGGATCATGTCCTCGTGCCCGTAGCGGCGGCGGTCATCGACGCCCCGCTCAGGCTCGGGGAGCAGCCCGATCTCGTGGTAGTGGCGAATCGCCCGTGGCGTGGTGCCGGCGAAGGCCGCCGCGTCACCGATCTTGACCTGACGGGGTGGCATGAAAGACAAATGCATGAGCAGGGCTTTCCTCAAGGGACCGGGACGTGAGTCCACCAGACCACATGCCGCTACGGAAGGTGCAACCCCCTACACACCGCCCCGCGCCGATGCCAGGAAACGCGCCCTTCCTCCGTGACGACCGCAGGCCCGTCCTTTCCTGCTGTGGCACCCGCACGACGGCGGACCGAGGGTTCACAGCCGCCGATGAATCGCCGCGGCCTGAACCGTCGCCTCGAACCGAACCACAAGTCCGTCGAACCGGGTCGCCACGGCCCGGTGCTGCTTGAGACGGCTGATCCCGCATCCGACCGCGGGCCGGGCCTTGTAGTCCTCGCGGTCGAAGAAGGGCGGACGGCCACCGCCGCGTCCGCGGCGCCTGCGGTGGCGGACCTGATCGACCGGCTCAGGAATCGTGCACCTGATGCCACGTCTGCGCAGGTAGGCGCGATTCGCGCGTGAAGAGTACGCCTTATCGCCCCGCATCTTGATCATCAGCATGCAGGGCGTGCACAGGATGCCGAACCTGGAACACGGCCTAACCGCCGACGAGCTGCCGGAGGTCCACGGACTCGGCCAGCGCCCGGAGCCCGGCGTCCCCGGGGTGGATGTGGTCGCCCGAGTCGTAGGCGGGCAGGAGGCGGGTGGGGTCGGCCGGGTCGCGCAGGACCGCGTCGAAGTCCCACACCCCGTCGAACGGCGTCGCCGGGTCGGCGCTCTGCGAGCGCAGGTAGGTGTTGACCTGCTGCCGCGCCTGTTCGACCTCCGGGGTACAGCGCCGCTCACCCGCACAGGGCCCGAGCGTGGCCACGAACACCCGGACGCCGTGCTCCTCGGCCAGGCGGGCGATCTGCCCGAGCCCGCTGATCACCGCGTCCGGCGGGGTCCCCCAGCGCAGGTCGTTGATCCCCGCGAAGACGACCACGGTCTCCACACCGCTCTGGGCGAACACGTCGCGCTGGACCCTGTGGACCAGGGCGACACCGCTGGGGTTCGTGGAGACACCCTCACCGGGGTACCCGTCGGTGACCACGTGGTTGCCCGCCACCCCGACGTTGAGCACGCCGGGGTTGAGCACTCCGGGCTGCGCGGCGAAGCGCGTGCTCAGCACGTCGGGCCAGCGGGTGTGGGCGTCGGGGGTGGACCGGGTCCCGTCGGTGAGGGAGTCCCCGAAGGTGACGATCGCACCGGGCCCGTCGGCCACCTCGATACCGGTGAGGAACGGCCACTGCGCGACGCGCCCGGTGAACGGGGCCCCGGTGGTGTCGAGGGTCTGGTCGCCGCTGCCGGGCTCGCTGGTGTAGTTGGTGTCCACCGCGGCGTAGTGCACGGGGGCCGCTGTCACCAGCTCGGGGAGGTGGAAGCTGACCAGGACGTCGGTGTGCGGTGGCAGGAGGATCTCCACCGGGTCGCTGAACACCTGCCCGCCCGCGGGGATGACGGTGTCGGCGCGCCCGTCGAAGGTGAGCGGGAGCGCGGACCCGCGCGTGCCCGCCGCGTCCCCGCGCAGCGCCAGCGAGGCCGCGCCCACCGTGACCGGCTCCGCGGCGAAGGTGTTGTCGAGCCGGATCCTGGCGACGTGGCCGCCGGTGGTGGTGCGCACCGACAGGCGCAGGGTCTGGTCCTGCCAGGGCCCGACCTCCAGGTAGCCGGAGGTGGCCCGCGCCCAGGTCCCGGTCCATCCCGAGGCGTCGCGGCCCCCCACCGAGAACAGGTGCAGGCGCCCGCCGTCCTCGGCGATCTGGGGGAGGACGACGTGGGAGATCTCCCGGGCGGGGTCGACGGGCACACTGCGCGCGTACATGCGCGCGGAGCCGAGGGTGGGGCTGGGCCCGCCGACGGCGCCGGAGTTGGCGTAGGGGAGCGAGAGCGCCGCGTCCCCCGCGGGTCCCTCGATCCAGTCGGGGACGGAGAGGACGAACTCCTGCTCCGCGCCGTCCGCGTAGACGACCCGGCCCTCCCCGTGCACGGCGGGGCCCATCGCGGTGCCGTCCGCCCGCGTGGCGGTGGCCAGGAAGGTGAGGGAGCCGTACCGGTCGCCGTCGAGCCGGAGTAGCTGGCCGTCCGCGACCACGTGGTCCGGGCGCCCGGGCGCGTAGTCGGGGAGTTCGAGTTCGGTGCCGAGGAGGACCACCTCGCGGCCGGGGGTCCAGCCGGCGGCGGCCAGTGCCTGCGACGACAGGCTGTTGCCCGCGCCGTCGAGGTCGACGTTGGCCGCGGAGTTGTCCCGGGAGATGCCGATCTCGTCCATGAGGCTGGCGAAGGGGGTGCCGACCGCGCGCGGCGCCGCCTGCTCCTGCCGCTCCGAGGACCCGGCCTCCCCGTCGTGGGAGACCACCACGTAGAAAGCGGTCACCAGGACCGTCGCGACGAGGGCCGCGGCCGCGCCGCGGAGCAGGTGCGGGGAGAGGTCGTCACGCCTGCGTCGGTGCGTGCCGCGCCCCCGGTTCTCATCAGCGCCCAACACTCGCCTTTCCCGATGAAGTTCCACCGACGTATCGGACGCCTCCGGGCGCACGGTGGTTGTGAGACGTGGGACACCGCGGCGCCCCGACCGGCCGCCAGTCTAGACGCGCCGCCCCCGCCCCCACGGCCGTCCGGGGCTTGTTCCGGCCCGCGCGCGGCGGTGGTTCCGGTCGGCCCGGAGTCGGAGAAAACGCGGGCGGCTCTCGGATGGGGAGAAGACCGCCTTCGGATTCATCCGACGTCCGGACGGAGAAACGCACGGACGGCCATTCCCTGGAGGGCACGCGTGGAAGTCCCTGTGGACACGAGGTACGTACCAAAAGCCCACGAAGTGGATGAATGCGGCCCTGGAACCATGCCCGATCACCCACAGGCAAAGGGGTGTTCAGCCAGGTGGGGGGGAGGCCGGGCAGGACGCGAACCCGCGACCCAGGGGTTATGAAGTCCACAGGCCGTACAGCGTCGACGTCCGCCTTGACCTGCGTCTCAACGACGTCAGCACCGAGGATACCGGGATCTTCAACGTGTATTACCCGTGGGACGTCACCGAGAGAGGCCGAACCGGGCCCGTGGTGAGGGTCGGCGTCCAGCTTCGAGCCGGAACACACCACCCGACTGGCTGGCCAGTGGGGCTTCTCCCTCAAGCACCTCTCACCTTTCCGGAGAATAAGGAGAGACAGCCTCCGCAGCCTCCGCTCCCCGTGGCTGGCCCTGTTGTCAGGGCTGCCTGATGGAATAGGCGGACGCACGAAGACCACACACAGCTCCGTTCAGGACTTACACGCGAAATGTCCGTTTCTCAAGAAGTTGGAAAATCGACCGCTTGCCGCTGGTAAGTTCGCATGTCAGTGACTGTGCTCCCCGCGCACGCGGGGATGGTCCCCCAACGCATCATGCCTGGTCAAAGCCCTGAAAGTGCTCCCCGCGCACGCGGGGATGGTCCCCCCGAGGACCGCGCTTACGCCCACGAGCAGTGCTCCCCGCGCACGCGGGGATGGTCCCTCGGCCCAGCCGCCGCCGATCCTCTCGATCGGGTGCTCCCCGCGCACGCGGGGATGGTCCCACCGGGCGCGTGCTCGGACAGGCGCACGCGGGGATGGCCCCGGAGGGCGCGTCGGTCGGCTCTGACCGGGGAGCAGTTCGAGGGGCTTCTCGCGCGGTGTCCGCACGACCTGCGCAGTGCCTGCGTCTCCACTTGGCCGAACGAGGGAATCGACCCTCCCCAGGTGGCGAAATGGGCGGGACACAGCGTCGATGTCCTACTTCGTGTTTATGCGCGCTGTTTGGAGGGCCGGGAACAGGAAGCACGCCGCCGGGCGGCGGCCGGGTTCGAGGGATTCTGATTCCGGAGAACTTCAGCGCGTATTCAGCGCAGCCACCCGGACGGGACCGTAGAAGTCCGTAGCCGACCGTAGATAACAAGAAAGCGCCGCTGGCCTGTATCCGCAGGTCGGCGGCGCTTTTTTCATGCCTGGAGGGGGTAGGCCGGGCAGGACTCGAACCCGCGACCCAGGGATTATGAGTCCCCTGCTCTAACCAACTGAGCTACCGGCCCGCCGTCGTCGGCAAACGTCATCCTAACAGGGTGTGTCCGGCGTTTCCGCGCCGTAAATCCGTTACAGCGCAGGCCCTGCTGAGACCGGGTGCGGAGCGGTGCCGCGTACACCGCACCTGGGTCGCGGCCCCCGGAAGCGGTCGGTCTAGGGTGGTGGAGTGCGGCGCGCGACTGGACGGACCCCAGCGCCCGGCACCGACGCCGCGTATGACCCGTTGGTAACATCGCGGGTCGCACATCGTCGTCAGGAGAGTTCACGTCATGTCCAAAGCACCCGTCAACGTCACCGTCACCGGCGCGGCCGGCCAGATCGGCTACGCCCTCCTGTTCCGGATCGCGTCCGGCCAGCTGCTCGGCGCCGACACCCCGGTGAAGCTGCGTCTGCTGGAGATCCCGCAGGCCGTCAAGGCCGCCGAGGGCACCGCGATGGAGCTCGACGACTGCGCCTTCCCGCTGCTCCAGGGCATCGACATCTTCGACGACGCCACCAAGGCGTTCGAGGGTGCCAACGTCGGCCTGCTGGTCGGCGCCCGTCCGCGCGGCAAGGGCATGGAGCGCGGTGACCTGCTCCAGGCCAACGGCGGCATCTTCAAGCCCCAGGGCGAGGCGATCAACGCCGGCGCCGCCGACGACATCCGCGTACTCGTGGTCGGCAACCCGGCCAACACCAACGCCCTCATCGCCCAGAGCCACGCTCCGGACGTCCCGGCCGAGCGCTTCACCGCGATGACCCGCCTCGACCACAACCGCGCGCTCACCCAGCTCGCCAAGAAGCTCGGCGTGTCGATCAACGACATCAAGAAGCTCACCATCTGGGGCAACCACTCCGCGACCCAGTACCCGGACCTGTTCAACGCCGAGGTCAACGGCAGCAACGCCGCCAAGGCCGTCGGCGACCAGGCCTGGCTGGAGAACGACTTCATCCCGACCGTCGCCAAGCGCGGCGCCGCGATCATCGAGGCCCGTGGCGCGTCCTCGGCCGCCTCCGCCGCCAACGCCGCCGTCGACCACGTCCACGACTGGGTCAACGGCACCCCGGAGGGCGACTGGACCTCCGCCGCCATCCCGTCCGACGGCTCCTACGGCGTGCCCGAGGGCCTCATCTCCTCCTTCCCGGTCGTGTCCCGCGACGGCAAGTGGGAGATCGTCCAGGGCCTGGAGATCGACGACTTCTCCCGCTCCCGCATCGACGCCTCGGTCAACGAGCTCGTCGAGGAGCGCGACACCGTCAAGCAGCTCGGCCTCGTGTAGGACCGGCGCACAGCCGGTTCGGCCGCTGACGGGCACGCTCCTCCGGGGGCGTGCCCGTCGCCGTGTGCGGCCCGTGCGCAGGGCACGGGGCCGGTGCGGGGACCCTCCGGCGGGGCGGTCGGCACCCCGCTCCGTCCCGAAGGGGGTTCGGGAGCGGGCAGTATAGAGACCGTGAGTCTCATCGATGTGCTTCCGGCCGAACCAGAACCCGACTCCCTCTTCGAGGCGTTCGCTTTGTGGGCCGGAGAGCGGGGCCTCACCCTCTACCCGCACCAGGAGGAGGCCCTCATCGAGGTCGTCTCCGGGTCGAACGTCATCCTCAACACCCCCACCGGCTCCGGCAAGAGCATGGTCGCCACGGGTGCCCTCTTCGCCGCCCTGGCCCGTGACGAGTGCGCGTTCTACACCGCGCCCATCAAGGCGCTGGTGTCGGAGAAGTTCTTCGACCTGTGCAAGATCTTCGGCACCGAGAACGTCGGCATGATGACCGGCGACGCCAGTGTCAACGCCGACGCCCCCATCGTGTGCTGCACCGCCGAGGTCCTCGCCCAGATCGCGCTCGCGGAGGGCGCGAACGCGGACATCAACACCGTCGTCATGGACGAGTTCCACTTCTACGCCGAGCCCGACCGGGGATGGGCCTGGCAGGTGCCCCTGCTGGAGATGCCGCAGGCGCAGTTCCTGCTGATGTCCGCCACCCTGGGCGACGTCAGCCGGTTCGAGGAGGACCTGGAGAAGCGCACCGGACGCCCCACGGCCGTGGTGGCCTCCGCCGAGCGCCCCGTCCCCCTCTACTACGACTACCGGGTCACCCCTCTGCACGAGACGTTGGAGGAGCTGCTCCGCGACGGCAACGCCCCGGTGTACATCGTGCACTTCACGCAGGCGCAGGCGGTCGAACGCGCGCAGTCGCTGACCAGCATCAACATGTCCACCAAGGAGGAGAAGGCGGCGATCGCGGAGGAGATCGGCAACTTCCGCTTCACCACCAAGTTCGGCCGCAACCTGTCGCGGTACGTGCGGCACGGCATCGGCGTGCACCACGCGGGCATGCTGCCCAAGTACCGGCGCCTGGTCGAGCGGCTCGCCCAGGCGGGCCTGCTCAAGGTCATCTGCGGAACCGACACCCTGGGCGTCGGGGTGAACGTGCCCATCCGCACCGTGCTGTTCACCGCGCTCAGCAAGTACGACGGGGTGCGGGTGCGCCGCCTGCGCGCCCGCGAGTTCCACCAGATCGCCGGGCGGGCGGGACGCGCGGGGTTCGACACGGTCGGCAACGTGGTGGCGCAGGCCCCCGAGCACGTCGTCGAGAACGAGAAGGCCCTGGCCAAGGCCGGGGACGACACCAAGAAGCGCCGCAAGGTGGTGCGCAAGAAGGCGCCCGAGGGGTTCGTCTCCTGGGACGAGGCGACCTTCAACAAGCTCATCGAGGCCGATCCCGAGCCTCTGACCTCGCGTTTCCGGGTGAGCAACGCCATGCTGCTGAGCGTGATCGCCCGTCCGGGCAACTGCTTCACCGCGATGCGGCACCTGCTCACCGAGAACCACGACGACCGGCCCACGCAGCGCCGCCACATCCACGAGGCGATCGCCATCTACCGGTCGCTGCTGGACGGCGGCATCGTGGAGACCCTGCCCGCACCCGACGACCAGGGGCGCACCGCGCGGCTGACCGTGGACCTCCAGGCGGACTTCGCGCTCAACCAGCCGCTGTCCACGTTCGCGCTGGCCTCTCTGGACCTGCTGGACAAGGAGTCGCCGGCCTACCCGCTCGACGTGCTCACCATCGTGGAGTCGACCCTGGACGACCCCCGGCAGATTCTGGGCGCGCAGCTCAACAAGGCCCGTGGCGAAGCCGTCCAGCAGATGAAGATGGACGGCATCGAGTACGACGAGCGCATGGAGCTGCTGGAGGAGGTCGACTACCCCAAGCCCCTGGAGGAGCTCCTCAACCACGCCTACGACGTGTACAAGCGGGGCCACCCGTGGGTGGGCGACCACCCGCTCCAGCCCAAGACCGTGGCCCGCGACATGTACGAGCGGGCGATGAACTTCGTCGAGTACGTCGGCTACTACGAGCTGGCCCGGTCGGAGGGCCTGGTGCTGCGCTACCTGGCCAGCGCGTACAAGGCGCTCAACCAGACGGTGCCCGACGACGCCAAGACCGAGGAGCTGCGCGACCTCATCGAGTGGCTGGGCGAACTGGTCCGGCAGGTCGACTCCAGCCTGCTGGACGAGTGGGAGCAGCTGACCAACCCCGAGGAGGAGGGCCCGGCCGGGCAGGCTCCCGCCGAGGAGAAGGTGCGGCCGGTCACCGCCAACGCGCGGGCGTTCCGGGTGCTGGTGCGCAACGAGATGTTCCGCCGCGTCGAACTGGCCTCCCGCCGCCGCTACGGGGACCTGGGCAAGCTGTCCCAGGACGGCGAGTGGAGCGGCGAGGAGTGGGCCGAGGCCGTGGAGGAGTACTTCGCGGAGCACGACGAGATCGGTACCGGCCCGGACGCGCGCGGGCCCAAGATGCTGCTCATCGAGGAGGAGGCGGAGCTGTGGCGGGTCCGCCAGATCTTCGCCGACCCCGCCGGCGACCACGACTGGGGCATCAGCGCGGAGGTCGACCTGGCCGCGTCCGACGCCGAGGGCTACGCCGTCGTGCACGTCGTGGACGTCAACCGGCTGTAGCCGGACGGGGCCCGGCGGGGCCCTGCAGGGAAGGCCGGTGCGGGCGGGTCGGAGCCGCGGCGGACCGGCGGACCACGAGGACCCGGAAGGCTGTGGGCCCGCGCCGTCCGGTGGGATCGCCCGGGCGACGCCGCCCCAGCCTGGGGCGGGGCTGCCGGACCGCGCGAGCGTCGTCCGGCGGGGCTGGACCGCGGGCACGCCGAGGTCGGCCGAAGCGGCGCTCCCCCTTACTCCAGGAAACCGCACCGCCACCCGCCGCGCCGGCCCCGTCCCGCGCCTGTGGACGGACCCGGTCAGCCCAGGAGGTGGGCGTTGACCTCGCGGACCCCCGCGGCGAGGTCGGGCCGCTCGACGACGGTACGCCCCGCCGAGCGCAGGCGCTCGGCGCCGTCACAGTCCACGAACACGGCGGGCTCGCGCCATGCGAACACCACGCGCGGGATCGGCGTGGTGAGGATCAGCGCGCTGCACGCCAAAGGGCGTGAGGCCCGGGAGCTGCACGGCTCCAGCGACGAGTAGAGGGTGGCGCGGCGCAGCCGGGGGTCGTCGGGGTCGGTCCCGCGCAGCGCGACCTCCTCGGCGTGGTCGCGGGGGTCGTCCCTGCGCGAGTAGCCCTCCCCCAGGAGCGTGCCGTCGTCGGCGACCACGACGGAGCCGACCGAGAACGCGGTGGCCGAGGGCGGGCAGGACCGGGACAGCTCGACGGCCCGGCGGAGCCAGTGCGCGTCGGCGGCGCCTGCGGCCGGGGGCGGTCCGGGGCTCATCGGCGCTCCCCCGGGGTCCCGCCGGTTTCCGCGTCCCGGGTCGGCGCCTCCGTCCCGGCGGCCCCCGCGACCGCTGTTCCCGCGACCGCCGTCCCCGTGGCCGCTGCCCTCCCTGTGCTCTCCGCGGTCCCCGTGGCCGGGGCGTCGAGGCGGTAGCGCAGGACGGCGACCTCCCCCAGTGCCCTGGCCTCCACCAGCCGCATCGGTGCGGCGGGGGTGTAGGGGTAGGCGCCCGGCATGACGAAGCGGGGGGCGCCCTCCTCCCCCACGAAGAACGGGGCGACCGCGAGCCGGAGCTCGTCCACCAGGCCCGACGTGAGGAACATGGTGTGGATGTGGCCGCCGCCCTCCACCAGCAGCCGCCCCACCCCGCGTCGCGCGAGGTCGGCCAGGATCGCCTCGGCGGTGGGAGGGTCCCCGGCGTCGACGACCTCCGCCGACGGGTCGGCGGAGGACCTGCCCGACAGGCTGCGCCTGGCGGCGTCCACCCCGGGGCCGCCCGTGTAGACGACCGCCCCGGCGTCCCCGGTGCTGAAGAACCGGGCCCCGGGGTCGAACTCGCCGCTGCGGGTGACCAGGGCCTTGAGCAGGTTCTCGGTACGCCCCCGGGCGCGTCTGCGTGCGCGCAGGTCCGGTGAGCGCACGAGGAGCCGCGGGTTGTCCGCCCTCAGGGTGCCCGCTCCGACGAGGATCGCGTCGCATCCCGCGCGCAGCTCGTCCACCTCGGCGAAGTCGGCCTCGTTGGAGAGGCGGAGCCGGTCCGGGCTGGTGTCGTCGATACGCCCGTCGACCGACATGGCGCAACTCAGGATGGTGTGGGGACGGTGCATGCACCCAGGCTAGCGACGCGTCGGAGCACGGGAGCCCCGCCGGAACCGGCCCCGGCGCGCGTCGTGTCGGCGGCTCCGGGCGACGGGTCCGAGCGGCGGCGGGATCGGCTGCGCCGTGCGGCGGTCCGTGGTTGAGATCCGTCTTCCGGGGTAGGTGAGAACCGTTCCGGCGGCCGGGGCTTTTCGGGCGCGCAATCCGTTTGCCGAGTCGGCCGTATTCTCAGCCCCGATCGGTGATTTCCGCAGGCAGTGGGCGCGCACGGTGAATTGGCGGCCGATTCGGAGCGCTAATCCCTTATCCCGGACCGGACCTATAGGGCCGGGTGACCTGCGCCGGAGCCCTCTCTCCGGCCCACCCCACGCGTCGCCGGAGCACCACTGGTGTTCGACTGCCACCCGACAGGCCCACGGACACGGGCTTGTGGCACCCGAGCATCAACCTCGATTCCTCGCATAATGGACATTGGGCATATATGTCCTAGCCAACCCAAGTGCGCCCTAACGTACACGGTGAGACCGGGCAAGGGGCGGCGTCCGACGATTTTTACCACCTGTGTCCGTGACTCGGTTAACAACCCCGTCAAGCAGGAATAGAATCCAGGGGTCGACCAAACTTCCCCACCTCAGACAAGAGGACGGCGATGTCTCGATTCACTTCCCCCGATTTCCTGAGGCAGGCGGGGGGCAAAAACGTCCGGGCCAACCCCCCACCCCCTGTCGACCTGACACAGCCGAGCCTGGCGCGGCTCCGCTCGTTCCACCTCAAGGGCAAGGACCACTTCGAGGTCGACCGGGACCTGGCCAGCAGGGCCGAACGCACGGCCCCCGGATTCCAGGACATCGTCCTGGGCGAACGAGCCTTCCTCCAACGGGCCGTCCGCCACCTGGCCGAGAGCCACGGCATCCGGCAGTTCATCCAGTTCGGCGCGGGCCTGCCCGCGCCCGGCGACCCCCACCAGATCGCACAGGAGCACGCCCCCGGGGCACGCGTCCTGTACGCCACCGACGACCCGGTGGTGCTGACCCACCACCTGGCGCTGCTCCGCGACGGACACACCACCACCGCGGTCCAGGCGGGCCTCACCGACCCGCGCCGGCTCCTGGACGACCCCGAGACCCGGGCCTTCCTCGACCTGGAGCGGCCCGTGGGGCTGCTGCTCACCGGGGTGGTCGCCCACACGTCGGACGCCGACGCTCCGGCCCGGCACATCGCGACCCTGCGGGACGCCCTCGCCCCCGGCAGCCACATGGTCCTCAGCCACTACTGCCGTCCGGACCAGTCGTCCTTCCCCAAGGACGCCTCGCGGGCCGAGCAGCTGGAGCGGGTGTTCGTGGACCGGCTCGGATCCGGCCGCTGGCGCTCGCGCAAGGCCATCGAGGCCTTCTTCGAGGGCTGGGAAATCCCCGAGCCCGGCCTCATCGAGGTCCAGCGGTGGCGCACGCTCCCCGTGGCCCCGCCGGTCGCCGGCTGTTACCAGATGCCGCAGCGCAACCGAAGGCTCATCATCGGCGGCGTCGGCAGGATCTGACCGCCACCGTTCCCCTGTCCCGCGTTGGAGCCGACGGCCCGGCAGCGGGAGGGGGCCGTTCCGCCCGGAGCGGCGGAACGCGTTCGAGCCCGACGACGGACCCGTGTGTTTGGTCGACCCCGACACCGCGCGGCCAGGGCTTGGGGGACCGCAGTCGCGGCGGTCCCTCCGGTACAGTCCGGAGAAGCAGCGAAGAGGGCCCCTCCCGTGGGAGGGGCCCTCTTCGTGTGGCTCCCGCGATTGGACTCGAACCAATGACCTGCCGGTTAACAGCCGGCTGCTCTGCCAATTGAGCTACGCGGGATCGTGCGCCTCCGCGACCCTGCCGGGTCTCGGTGACAGGAACAAGCCTAGCGCCTCCCCAGCGTGCTCGCGACGCGTTTTCCGCTTCCCGTGCGACATCGCGGAGCCCCCGGCCGGGGGTGGCGCCCCGGGGCGACCACACGAGAAGGGCCCGCCGGATCTCTCCGACGGGCCCCGATGCGCTCCCGCGATTGGACTCGAACCAATAACCTGCCGGTTAACAGCCGGCTGCTCTGCCAATTGAGCTACGCGGGATCGTGCGCCACCCGGCTCCTGGCCGTGGCGACACCACTAGCGTAGCGCCCCCCAGGAGTGCTCGTGACCGGTGTCGGCACGTGTGGCGGGGCGGCGACAGGGTAACGTGCCAGGCACAGATCACGCCGATCGTCTCCAAGGTCTGAAGAGGCACCCATGCGCTACCGGATCACGTTCGTCGCCGGACTCGCCATCGGATACGTCCTGGGCGCCAAGGCGGGCAGGGCCCGCTACGAGCAGCTCGCCCGCACGGCCCGCAAGGTCGCGGACAGCCCTGTCGTCCAGGAGGTCGCCGGACTCGTCGGCGCCCAGGTCGGCAACGCCGGCCGCACCGTCTACGACAAGGCCGTGGACAAGATGCCGATCACGTCGCTGCGCGACTTCCTCGCCCGGCCCACCGACGAGGAGATCGAACTCGTCGAGTGGGAGACCCGGGTGTCCAACGGCACCCAGCCCAGGAACGGACGCCCCGACGACGACGCGGACCGCTCGTGACACTGTTCCACCGCGGTGTCCCCGCGGGGGTCCGCGCCCGGCTGGAGCGGGGCGAGCGCGTGCTGGCGCACGCGCCCGTCGCCGTTCCCCCCGGAGGGGACGCCGCCGAGCAGGTGCTCGTCACCACCACGCGCGCCCTGTACCTGCCCGGGGGACGCGCGGTGCCCTGGGAGGACATCGACCAGGCCGGCTGGACGCCCGACACCTTCAGGTTCCTGGAGGAGGGCTCGGGCGGGCACACCGTCCGGCTGCGCTCCGACCCGGCCGCCGACGGCGTCGACTACCGCCGCCTGGCCGAGACCGTCGCGGAGCGCGTCACCGCGACGATCCTGGTCAACCGCTTCGTGCCGTTCCCGGACCCCGGTTCGACCACCGGCTTCCGGCTGGTGGCGCGCCGCCCGCCCGGCGGCGCCGACGTGGACTGGCGCGTCCACCTGGGCGAGGGGGTCGACCCCGAGGACCCGCGCCTGTCCGACGCGGCGTCCCGTGCGCTGTCGGCCCTGCACGACCAGATGGGCGTCTAGGCGACGCTCCCCCGGCACCCCGGCCGGGCACCGGTCCTCCCCTCCTCCGCCATCGTGTCCTCGTGGCGTGTCCGGGCGCCGGCATCGGCCACGGGTAGGAATCCGGGCCAGGGGCACTCGCGCCCCGCAGGCGGCCCCTCAGGCCCGTCGGGGGCCGGTGTCGGCGGCGGGCTCCGCCGCGCCCGCGCCGGGCGCCCGCCGGTCGAGCCCCCGGGCGAGGACCTCGGCCAGGTGCAGCGCCCTGCGTCCCGTCCCCTGGACGATCTGGGTACGGCAGCTGTAGCCGTCCGCGAGCACGAGGGTGTCCGGTGAGGCCGCCCGCACGCGGGGCAGCAGTTCGCGCTCGCCGATGGCGGTGGAGACCTCGTAGTGGCCCTCGGTGAACCCGAAGTCGCCCGCGAGCCCGCAGCAGCCGGAGTCCAGGACCTCCCCGTCGATCCCGGCCCTGGCGATGAGGGCGCGGTCGGCGTCGAATCCGATCACCGCGTGCTGGTGGCAGTGCACCTGGGCCAGGGCGGAGGCGGGCACCCGGGGCGGCTGCCAGTCGGGCGCGTACTCGTTGAGGAAGCCCGCCAGTGTGTGCACGGACGCGGCCACCCGCTCGCTCTCCCGGCCGGGCAGCAGCTCCAGCAGGTCGTGGCGGAGGGCGGCGGTGCAGCTGGGCTCCAGGCCCACCACGGGCAGCCCCTCCTCCACCAGCGGGGCCAGGGCGCGCACGGCGCGGCGCATGACCGCGCGGGCGACGTCGAGCTGGCCGGTGGACACCCAGGTCAGTCCGCAGCACACCTGGCCCCGGGGCAGGACGACGGTGAACCCGGCGTCCTCCAGGACGCGCACCGCGGCGGCGGGCACGTTCGGGTTGAGGTGGTTGCCGAAGGTGTCCGGCCACAGCACCACCCTCGGCCCTCCCCTGCGGGCCTCCCCGCGCGCGGCCCGGCGGCGGAAGGCCCGGGTGAAGGTGGTGCGGGCGAACGACGGCAGGTCACGCTGCGCCGCCACCCCGGCGACCCTCTTCGCCAGTCCGGAGACTCCCGGCAGCCTGGTGGCGCGGTTGGCCTCGGCCGGGGCCAGGGACGCCATCCGCGCCCAGAGGGGCAGCCAGCCCATCGAGTAGTGGGCGGCCGGGCGCACGCGGTTGCGGTAGTGCTGGTGCAGGAACTCGGCCTTGTAGCTCGCCATGTCCACGTTGACGGGGCAGTCGCTCAGGCAGCCCTTGCAGGACAGGCACAGGTCGAGGCTCTCGCGGACCTCCTCCGAGCGCCACCCGTCCGTGACGACCTCGCCCCTGGCCATCTCGAACAGCAGGTGGGCGCGGCCTCGGGTGGAGTGCTTCTCGTCCTGGGTGACCTGGTAGCTGGGGCACATGACGCCCGGCCCGGACTGGCGGCGGCACTTGCCGATGCCGGAGCAGCGGCGCAGTGCCCCGGCGGGGTCTCCGCCGTCCTCGCCGTAGGCCAGGGTGACCTGTTCCAGCAGCGGCAGCTGCGTGACGGGCCGCTCCGCGGGCGGCGCGAGGTCGGCGGCCACGCGGATGTCGGCGTCGAGCGGGAGGGGGTCGACGATGATGCCGGGGTTCATGAGGCCCGCGGGGTCCCATACGCGCTTGAACTCGCCGAAGGCGCGGATGAGGCTCGCGGGGTACATGCGGGTGAGGAGTTCGGAGCGGGCCTGGCCGTCGCCGTGTTCGCCGGACAGCGAGCCGCCGTGCCTGACCACCGTGTCGGCGGCCTCCTCCATGAACGCCCGGTACTCCTCCCGGCCCCGCTCGTGGGTGAGCTCGAAGTCGATGCGGACGTGGAGGCAGCCGTCGCCGAAGTGGCCGTAGACCACCCCGAACCGGCCGTGGCGCTCCATGAGGGCGTCGAAGTCCCGCAGGTAGGCCCCCAGGTTCTCGGGCGGGACCGCCGCGTCCTCCCACCCCGACCAGGCGTCCGCCCCGGAGGGGGTGCGCTGGGTGAGCCCGGCGCCCTCCTCCCGGATGCGCCAGAGGGCCCTCTGGTGGGCGGGGTCGGAGACGACGCCCGCGTCCTGGGGCCGGGAGGCCTCGGGCAGGTCGGCGAGCATGCGGTCGGCTGCCGCTGCGGCGTCGGCGGGGTCCTGCCCCGCGATCTCGACCAGGAGCCAGGCGCCGCCCTCCGGCAGGGGGACCCGGGAACCGGAACCGTGCAGGTCCAGGGCCGCGACCATGCGGTCGTTGATGCCCTCGACGGTGAGCGGGGAGTGGCCGAGCAGGTCGGGGACCGCGTCGGCGGCCGCCGCGGCGTCCGGGTAGCCGAGGACGGCCAGGGCGCGGGCGGGCGGCGACTCGACGAGCCGGACGGTGGCGCCGAGGACGAACGCGCAGGTGCCCTCGGTGCCGACGAGGGCAGCGGCGACGTTGCGGCCCTTCTCCGGGAGCAGCCGGTCCAGGGCGTAGCCCGAGACGCGGCGCCGGAACTCGGGCATGGCGGTGCGCAGTGCGGCCCGGTGGGCGTCGACGAGGCGGGCCAGTGCGGCGTGGATGTCCCCCTCGCGCCCGGGCCGCCGGGTGAGGGCGTCGAACTCCTCCGCGGTGTCGGAGGAGCCGACGGTGAGGCGGGTGCCGTCGCTGAGCAGGAGGTCCAGGGAGACGATGTTGTCGGCGGTGGTTCCCCAGGCGACCGAGTGGGAGCCGCAGGCGTTGTTGCCGACCATGCCGCCGATGGTGCACCGGCTGTGGGTGGAGGGGTCGGGGGCGAAGGTCAGCCCGTGCTCCGCGGTGGCCGCGCGCAGGTCGTCGAGGATGACACCGGGTTGCACGGTGGCGGTGCGGGCGACGGGGTCGATGTGTTCGATGGCGCGCAGGTGGCGGGAGGTGTCGATGACGACGCCGGTGCCGATGGCGTTGCCCGCGATGGACGTGCCTCCGCCCCGGGGGATGACGGGGACGCCGTGCGCGGCGCAGGCGCGGACCGCCGCCACGCAGTCCTCGACGGTCTCGGGGACGACCACGGCGAGGGGGACCCGGCGGTAGTTGGAGGCGTCGGAGGTGTAGAGGGCGAGTGTGCCCGCGTCGAAGGCGACCGTGCCCCGGATGCTGCTCTCCAGGTCGCGGCGGAGGTCGGCTACGTCGGTTCGGGCGCTGGTGCTGCTCTGCGGGTCGGCCATGGTGCCAAGGGTGGCGCGGCCGGTGTCGGCCCCGCAACCGTGCCGCGCGGGTCTGTTCCCGCGCTCTGTCGGGCCTCGCGGGCGGGTCGGCGTCCCCGCGCCGGTCGGAGCCGCCGGTCGGGTCCCGGCGGACCCTCAGCCTCCGAGGGACTCGTCCATGGCCCGCACCAGGGTGCCGTCGGGGTCCATGTCCAGGTTCCACACCATGAGCCCGCCCAGGCCCCGGTCGAGCACGTACTCGCCCTTGAGTGCGACCACGTCGGGGTTGTCGTAGGTCCACCACTCGTCGCCGTCGTGGACCCAGTAGGCGCCCGCCTCCTCGTCCAGGTAACGCCGGCCCTCCAGCTCCTCCAGGTCGCCGAAGGCCATGGTCGGGCCGTCGTAGTGGTCGTCGGCGGGCCCGTCGGGCGTCCCGCCGCGCCCGCCGTCCCCGCCGGGGCCCACGCCCTGCCAGCCCCGGCCGAAGGCGGGGATCCCCATCACCAGCTTGTCCGCGGGCGCCCCCAGGTCCAAGTAGCGCCGGATCGCGGCGTCGACGCTGTTGGCGTCCGGTTGGGAGTCCGGCACGAACAGGTTCGAGTGGTGGGCGGTCTCCCCGCTCCACGGCCCGGCGAAGTCGTAGCCCTGCACGGTCGCGAAGTCCACCTGCCCGAAGATCGCGGCGTCGTAGGACTCGCTGGTCCGGGCCGCGCCGGACAGCGACACCGACAGGGTGTACTCCTCCCCCGTCTCGGCGGACAGCGCGTCGAACTGGCGGCGGAACTCGGCGACCAGGAGGGTGAAGTTGGCGGCGTCGTCGGGGTGCTCGACGTTGTCGGGGTGGCCCGCGCCCCCCGGCCACTCCCAGTCCAGGTCGATGCCGTCGAAGATCCCGGCCGCCACACCGTCCCCGCCCTGGGGCTCGCCGTCGCGGACGGGGAGGTTGCCGCGCAGCCACAGGTCCACGCAGGAGGACACGAAGGCCTCACGGGACTCCTCGGTGCGCGCCGCCACCGAGAAGTGGGTCGACCAGTTCCATCCGCCCAGGGACAGGCTGGCCCCCAGGTCGGGGTGCCGCTCCTGGAGCTGGCGCAGCTGGTTGAGGCCGCCCGCGAGCTCCTGCTCGTACTCGTCGGAGCCGCCGCTGACGCTCTCGTCCCCGTCGTACCTGCGCTGGTACAGCTCCCATGGCTGGTCGTGGGTGTCGGGGACGTGGCAGAGCCCCTCAGGGCTGATCGCCCCGAACGCCCACATCAGCCGGGTCAGGTGGTCTGCGGCGCCGCTCTCCTCCAGCTCCTTGACGGTGTAGCCGCGGTTGGCCACGTTCCAGTCGGCGAAGTACCCGATGCGCTCGGGGTTCCTTCCGGTCGCGACCACGAAGGCCCCCGCGATCAGTGCCCCGGCGGTGACGGCGGCGCCCAGGGCGAGGAGCAGGGGACGCCGTCCGAGGAAAACCCGGGTGCTCGGCGGCTTCGGGGTGGCGTTCACCCCTCGACGGTAGGGGCCGGGGGCCGCGAACGCGGGGCGTTCCGTCCATATCGGCCACATCAGGCCGTTCCGGTGGCGCCGGGAACCCTGGCCGCGGCCCGCGCGTTGGTGTTCGGCTCCGGGGAGGCCGACAGGAGGCGGGGCCCGGCGCGGTTCAGTCGCTCTCCAGGAAGTCGCGGAGGGTTCCGGCCCGTGAGGGGTGCCGGAGCTTGGCGAGGGTCTTGGCCTCGATCTGGCGGATGCGCTCGCGGGTCACCCCGAACTCGCGGCCGACCTCCTCCAGGGTGTGCGGGTTGCCGTCGGCCATCCCGAAGCGCAGCCGGATGATGCGCCGCTCCCGGTCGGACAGGTCGCCGAGGATGGTGTGCAGCTGCTCCTGGAGGAGGGTGAAGGCCGCCGCCTCGACGGGGACGACCGCGTCGGAGTCCTCGATGAAGTCGCCGAAGTCGGACTCCTCCTCGCCGATCGGCGCCTGGAGCGACACGGGCTCCCGGGCGATCCGCTGGATCTCCAGGACACGGTCCCCGACGAATCCGGCGGCCGAGGAGACCTCCGCCGTACTGGGTTCCCTCCCGAGCTGCTGGTGCAGCTGGTGCTGCACCCGGGCGAGCTTGTTGATCGTCTCGACCATGTGCACGGGGATGCGGATCGTGCGCGCCTGGTCCGCTATCGCCCGCGTGATGGCCTGCCTGATCCACCACGTGGCGTAGGTGGAGAACTTGAAGCCCTTGGCGTAGTCGAACTTCTCGACGGCGCGGATCAGGCCGAGGTTGCCCTCCTGGATGAGGTCGAGGAAGAGCAGGCCCCGCCCCATGTAACGTTTGGCGATCGACACGACCAGGCGGAGGTTGGCCTCGATCAGGCGCCTCTTGGCCCGTCCGCCCTCCTCCACGAGGACCGCGAGTTCGTCCGGGGAGCACACCCCGTCGGTACACGGGCGGCGCTGTGCGTAGAGGCCGACCTCGACGGCCCTGGCCAGCTCGACCTCCTGCTCGGCCGTCAGCAGCGGCACCCGGCCGATCTCGCGCAGGTACAGGCGCACCAGGTCCGATCCGGAGCGCCTGGCCCCGTCGGAGACCCGTGCGCCCTCGTCGGGATCGGAGACCTCGACGCCGATCCGGGCGAGGTGGGAGACCGTCTGGTCGAGGGAGTCCGGCGGCGCGTCCAGGCGCTCCAGCGCCGACGCGACCTCGCTCCGACTGACCGTTCCCCCACTCGCGTCGGGGAGCAGGCGGGCCACCTCGCGAATGGACGGCATTGCGTTGGTCACAACCGTGGGAGACACCACTCCATTGTGCCCTTCAGGGCACCCTGGAAGGGAGAACTACTATTGTCACCCCACTGCTACATACCGTCCGCCAACTCATCCTGGAAGGCACGTTTTTCCTGCTGGAGGGCCATGAGTTCGGTCAATACGCGCTGTTGTTCCTCGACCTCGGAGCTGGCCCCCAGGCGAGACAGCTCGGATCTCAGGTTTGACTCGCGCCGGTTGATGGAATGAGTTCTGATCGTGCTCAGCATTTGCCGCGCGTAATGCTCGTCGAGTTCTCCATAGAACTGCACCTGTTCGACCGCCAGCCGCGTGAGGAAATCACGTTGCGTTTCGTTCGGAGCGGCCTCGCGCAGGGCGCTCACCCACGCCGCGGGGTCGTACGCGGCGGCCACCCCTCCCGCGGCGATGATGAGCCCGAGCACCGCCTTGTGCTGGGGGACGGTGAAGTCCTCGTCGGTGAACTTGTCGAACCCGACGGCCAGGGACGGGTACTGGAGCGCGATCTTGAGTGCCTGTCTCTCGCGTAGCAGTGACTGGTCGTTCAGGTTGTAGGGGGCGTCCTGCGCGTCCGGGGTGGGCACGGGGCGCGCGGCCGGCGCGGCGGGCCGCCCCTCCTGCGCGTTGCCCCGGCGGATGTGCTGGTTGACCCGGCGCAGCACGAAGGACTCGTCCAGAATGCCGAGCCAGCGGTCGAGGTTGGTGCCGTAGAGCCTGCGCACGCCCGCGTTGCGGATGCTCGCGACCACCGGGGCCGCGGCGTCCAGGGCGGCGATGCGGCCCTCGGGCGCGGACAGGTCGTAGTCCTCGATGACCTTGCGGATCATGAACTCGTACAGGGGCGCGGGGTTGTCGACGAGGTCCGCCACGGCCTGGTCCCCGTGCTGGAGGCGCAGGTCGCAGGGGTCGAGCCCGTCGGGTTGGACGGCGACGAAGGTCTCGGAGGCGAAGCCGTGCTCCTCCGCGAAGGCGCGCACGGCGGCCTTCTGTCCCGCGGCGTCGCCGTCGAACGTGAACACCACCCGGCCGCCCTGGTTGGAGCGGCCCAGGAGCATGCGGCGCAGGATCTTGAGGTGGTCCTCGCCGAAGGAGGTGCCGCACGTGGCCACCGCGGTGGTCACCCCGGCCAGGTGGCAGGCCATGACGTCGGTGTAGCCCTCGACGATCACCGCCTGGCTCTTCTGTGAGATGTCGCGTTTGGCCAGGTCGAGCCCGTAGAGGAGCCGGCCCTTGTGGAAGATGGGGCTCTCCGGCGAGTTGAGGTACTTGGGTCCGTCCTCGGCCGGGTCGAGTTTGCGCGCGCCGAAGCCGACGACCTCCCCGGTGACCTCGCGGATGGGCCACAGCAGCCGGTTGCGGAAGCGGTCGTAGGCGCCGCGCCTGCCCTGGCTGGCCAGGCCGCCCTCGATCAGCTCCTGGTCGGTGAAACCCTTGCGGCGCAGGTGGGTGGTGAGGTTCTCCCACCCGGCGGGTGCGTAGCCCAGACCGAAGTGCTCGGCGTGGACGCGGTTGAATCCGCGTTCGTCCAGGAAGCGGCGGGCGGTGACGGCGCCGCCGGTGAGGAGCTGCTCGGCGAAGAACTCGGCGGCGGCCCGGTGCGCCTCCAGGAGGCGCTGCCGCTTGCCCGAGTCGTGCCGGGCGGTGCTGCGGCCGCCCTCCTCGTAGCGCAGCGTGACGCCGACCTGCCGGGCGAGCGACTCGACGGCCTCGGCGAAGCTGAGGCTGTCGATCTTCTGGAGGAAGGAGATCGTGTCCCCTCCCTCCCCGCAGCCGAAGCAGTACCAGAGGTTCTTGGAGGGGGTGACGTTGAAGGAGGGGGACTTCTCGTCGTGGAAGGGGCACAGCCCCTTCAGCGAGCCCCCTCCCGCGTTGCGGAGCTGGAGGTACTCGCCGATCACGTCCGCGATGGGCGCGCGTTCGCGTACGAGCGCGATGTCTTCGTCTCTGATCCGGCCTGCCACGGTCCCCAGGGTAGTTCTCCCCCGGGACGTTCCGACCGCCCCGGAGGTCCCGCGGGTGCTCCCCCTCCCCCACCGGTGCGCCCGCGCCGGTCGGGCAGGGCCGACCGTTGCCGCCACGACCGGTCCGGCCGAGGGGAATCGACCTGTCGCCCGGCCTCCCCCGCCGGTCCGGCCGTCCCGGGACCCCCGGACAGATCCTCCCGGAGATCCGCGGCCACCCGTGGGAGCGCCGTGGGGGGGGGCGGGTCGCCGCCGCGGTCGCCCT
>NZ_JAUZMY010000032.1:0-75887 GCF_036327455.1 Nocardiopsis codii
GGCGCCTCCCAAGCAGGCATCCAACAGGGCGCCACCGACGGCGCCCTGCACGGCCTCGACCTGTTCAACAACAAGGACACGCCTGACCTGGCCACTCCTCCGCCTCGGACCGAGAGTGATTCCTCCACGGCAAGAGGGACCGAAGCTCCCTGGAACGGGAACGGGCGGCCTCCCTCCGAGAGCGGATCCGAACGATGGGACGACGGACCCGACCGGGACAACCGGGGCGGAGAGAACCAGGAGGACCGGGAGAACCCCGGTGCCGGACGCGACCGCGAGGACACCGGGCGACCCGACGTCCCCCCGGCCACCGCAACGGACGGCACCGGCGACCACGACGACTTCTCCGATATCGACGACGTCCCCGACCTGGTCAGCGACACCGGCAGCGACACGGGCAGCGACACCGACTTCGACTTCGGCGACCCCGACCCGACCCCCGACGACACCGTCCGCGTCCACGACGACGCAGACACCCGCACCCCCGACACCGACAAGGCCCCCTTCGAGGCAGCGGACACCAAACCCCCCGGCCTCGACAACGACCCCTACCTGCCCGGGATGAACGACGGACCCCTCACCGTCAACTTCCTCAACGCCATCGTCCCCGACAACCCACTGGCAACCCCGCCCCCGGGCACCGACCAGACCACACCCAACACAGGCGACAACCACAACGACAACCCCGCCAACACGAACCCGGTCGACCGCACCGCCCCCGAACCGCAGCAGCAGGACACCACGGCCCCCCTCACCGTGGCACCCCCGCTCAGCCAGGCGACCCCGCCACCCACGGGCCCACAACCACCCGCGACCGCACCGAACAACCCGACCACCGGCAACACCACCGGACAGGACACCCCGAGCCGCCCGACCGACGACCAGCAGGCCGACCCCGACACCGCACGCCCCCACGAGCCGCCGCCCCAGCCGATCGGCACCCCGCCGCCCCCGCCGCCCGTCACCGAGAGCGGCGGCGACCGGCACGTCGCCGATCCCACGACCGGGAGCGGGCCGTCTCAGGACGCGGAGGACACCGGACACAATCCGCCCGAACACGACCGCGAACAGCCCGACGGGCGGGACGAGGCCACCTCCCGGGACGGCGACGGCTCCCAGGAGAGCGACAAGGACCCGTCCGGCGACGGCAGGGACCGGTCGGGTGAGCAGAGCGGCGACCGCTCCGGAGACGAGAAAGGCCCGGGCGACGACAGGGAACGCCGCTCCGGGGACGAGGACGACGCCGCGTCCGGCCGCGAGAACGACGGGGAGGGCCGACCCACGGACGACGACGCCGAGTCCGTGCGCGAGGAGGACTCCGACGGCGAGGGGGACCGCCAGGAGCAGAACGGTGAGGAGACCCCCGAGAACGCCCCTGCCGGGACCAGCGTCCCGCAGGGACGGGAGTCGACACCGGATCGACCGTCCGACGAGGAGTCGGCGGAGGTGGTACGCACTGCCGTGACGACCGGGTCCGAGACGCCCGTACTCACGGAGGAGACGCGGTCCGAGGACAGGGACCGGGAGGAGAGCGCGCCTCCCCCGCCCTCCGACCCGGTTCTGACCGATGAGTACGCCGTGGAACCGGCGGAAGCACCCGCGGACACCGATGCCGCGGACGCGGAGCATCCGCCTCCCCCACCGCAGACCCCTGACGCCACCACGGACACCACGGCGACCACGGAAACGGACAGCCCTCCCGCGCTTCCACAGCCACAGTCTCTGCCGCAGCCGCAGAACACCGCCCCTCCCACCGTCACCGGCACCACGCAGCGACAGGAGGAGCCCCCGCCCCGTGTCTACCCGGGCTCCGTGACGCCGGACCGGGCGGGCGCCCCCTACGACATCGGCTACCTGCTGACGTCCAGCCTGGTGAACTCCAGCATGATCCATGCCGAGCACCTGCGTTCGTTCGTGAACGACACCCTCACCGACAACGCCGGACGCGTCGACGCCGCGGCGCGCGACGCCGTGAGGGAGCAGGTGGACGAACAGGCGCGCAAGCAGATGGGCGTGTTCTTCCGACCGGAGGGGTTCTCCACGACGGTCACCGGAGCGGACGGCTCCAGGTGGCAGGCGGACGTGCGGCTGAACGCCTCCCCCGACGGCTTCCACCACGCGCCCACACAGCCGGAGCGGGGATCATCCACCGAGTTGAAGCTGGTGGACGAGGCCGGGGAGGCCAACCCGGCGGAGGGCGGGGGCAACCACGGCGGCAGCAAGTTCGTCGGGGCGGGGTTCCAGGTCTCCCCGCTACTCCTCGGCACCGTGAGCGGAACCGACCTCGGCCCCCGCTTCACCGTCAGCTTCTCGGGCGGAACCCGCCAGCGGCAGACCGGTGAGACGACGGCCCGTATCCACGACGGCTACACCAGCTACGAGATCAAGGGCAAGCCCGAGGTCTACGCCTCCGACCTGTCCATGTCCTTCGACCTGACCCCCCTCCCCGGCCCCGGGGACGCACCCGCCCGCGACAGCGGGCCCGCAGGCGACAACGGGCCCTCGGACGGCAACACCTCGACGGACGGCACCCCCCCGGCGAACGACGACGCCCCGGCGGACCGGGGCGTGAACGCCCGGTCCGAGTCCCCCGACGGGGTGGTCCTGGTCCTTCCCGGCGAGGTCGTGGCCAACGCCGGCCCGGAGGCGATCCGCCTGCGCGACCCCTTCGCGACCGAGGACCACCAGCGCGGCAGGGACGACGCCAGGCCCGCGGGTCCGCACACGGACAAGGGGCACCCCGTGTGGGTGGGCGACATCCGTCCGAGCGACGGGTCCTCCGACAAGCCCTTCACCGACTGGGTCGCCGACCACCTCTGGTCCCCCGAGCGTGATCGCGGATGGTGGAGGCCCGTGGTCGACAAGGTGACGCCCGGGTTCGTCGACAAGCGCAGGCAGCAGAAGCTGGACGCCTTCCACGACCAGGTCGGTGAGACCTTCTCGGAGAGGTCCGTCCGCAACAACCTGCCGAAGATGACCTCGGCGCCCGCGGTCTTCACCGTCACCGACCCCTCGGGCACACCCCGCCTGGTGAGCATCCAGTCGGTGCCCACCTCCTACGACGCCAAGCCGCACACCATCCAGCCCGCCAAGTACATCAAGGGCAACAAGGCCGAACGCGAGGTCGGGACCTCGCTCCGCCACCACGACTTCCTCGGCGCAACCCTGGGCGCGGGTGTCAGCGCCGACGCCGGGACGCCGGGCGGCACCCACAAGGTCCGCGTCGACGCGATAGCCGTGGAAGGAGGCATGCGGGGCCGGGCGACCGAGGAGAGCACGCGGTCGTCGTCGGGATCGGCCAACAGGATCAACTACGGCAAGACCGAGTCGTCCGCCTACGACGTCCAGCGCAACTACTACGTGCACTTCGACGGTGAGCCCACCGTGTACCGGTTCCAGGGGGACACCGTCGAGATCCTCACCGTCCAGGAGGCCCGCATCCTGAACGGGGACGAGGCCTCGGACAAGGTGCCCGTACCTCCCGCCCCCGTCCGGACCGAGGGGAACACGACGGCGCCTCCGGCGGTGAACACTCCCGGGACCGCCCCCGACACCACCGGGGACCAGCGGACAGAGAACGAAGGGGGCGAGAACGGAAGGAACACGGAAGGGCGGACCGAGGGCGGCCGGCCCCGGGGGGACCGATCCGGGGAACAGCGCTCCCGGAACGAGGGGGCCGGAGCTCCCCGGCCCCCTCGCCCGAACCTCGCCGAGGACCAGCCGGTCGCCCTCCACGGATCCGTGCCACGCGACTTCACCTGGCCCGACGGCAACCAGTACCGCGACGTCGACGGGCAGCAGCGCAGTATCTACCAGCAGATCGCGCACGAGGTGCTGACCGGCCTGGCCGCCAAGCGGCCGGGCCTGGTCCTGCCCGAACTGGCGCGCGACCCCAAGAACTTCGCGCGGCGGCCCGGTCACGAGGCCACGGGCCCGTTCACCGGTTCCGCGCGCGAGCACCGTCCCTTCCGGCGCGACCACGACGTCGCCGTCTTCAACACCCACAGGGTCATGGACGCGATCTCCGCATCCGCGTTCAAGAGCGGTACAGACGACCTGACACTGCACGGCCAGCCCATTCACCTGATCGAGACGGGGCGGTTCGACCCCAGTGCGCTCTTCAAGCCGGGCAAGGACGTGCTGCGCCCCCCGTTCGTCGCGGTACGCGTCACCGCGGACTTCTCGTCGCTCCGGCACGTGGGAGAGACCACGAGGGGTACCGGAGGCGAGTACTCGGGGGCGTCGGAGCGCACCACCGGAGACGGATCGCAGACGCGCAAGACGGTGCGGGTCACCAGTGGCGCCTACGTCCGCCGGATCGACACCGTCGACGCGGCCGACAACCCGAGCGACGGCGGCGTGTTCTCGGTCTCCGGACAGCTGAACACCACCCGGGGAAGCGGGCGGGGCCTGGGCGTCAAGAGCCAGAGCGACGAGATCGTCCAGTACGCGGAGGACTCCAGCGTCTGGAACTCCACGGTCAGGTTCTCGGCGAAGCTCTACGAGAACGACGACCTCGGCATGGTCCTGGGCGACGACAGGACACGGGCCGACCGCGGGCACGACCTGCTCGACGCACCGGTCCAGGCCCTGGCCACGATGGACACGGCCAAGGCGACCCCGGGCGGGGAAACCGGCGACAGGAACGGCGCCGCCCCCCAGGCCACCCGCATCCGGCCGATCCCGGTCGCTCAGGCCAAGGAGATGATCGACGGCCACACGGCACCGACACCGAACAGCGTCCGCAAGCGTCGCGACGTGACCGGGACGGTCACGAGGTGGTTCGGCGGGGGTCAGGAACGGCGGCCCCCGGCCGGACGGGCCCCCGTGCCGGCGCCCGACCGGCAGGAGACGACCGGCGACGTCCGCACCCCGCCGACGACAGAAACCACCGACAACACCGGCACCAACGGGCAGCAGAACACCGAGGCCGCCCCGCCCCCGAACACCACCCAGAACACCTCCGGACAGCAGGACACCGGGTCCCGGACCGGTGACATCCGCACCCCGCCGACCACGGAAACCACCGGCGCCACCGGCCGGCAGAACACCGAGACCGCCCCGCCCCCGAACACGACCACCACCCACAACACGACCGGACAACGGGACACCACCGGGAACACCCCCGACAACCGCACCCCCGAGCAGCGCCGGGCCGCACTGATCCGCAACCTGGGTCCCACCGTCGAACACGTCAACACCCGGTTCACCACCGACGACGACAACCGGGTGGGCAGCCTGCTCGACGCCTCCTACGAGAACTTCTCCTCCGTCCCCCGGTGGGAGAGGGGCGACGGCGTCCAGCGCACCCCCGGAAGGTTCGGGTTCGAGCGCAAGCTGCGGCACTTCCTGGTCCGCGGTCAGGGCAGCAGGCAGTTCTACGAGAACGCCCTCTCCCCGGAGAACCTCGCGGGGAACCCGGCGTTGCAGTCCTCCGGCGGTGCGCGCACGCGCACCGAGATGAGCGGCGGACTGCTCTCCCCGCACCACGTCCGCGCGACGACGGCCACCCAGTTCGACATCGACTCGGTCGACCGCTTCGAGCAGTCCGACGGCGCGATCGTCTGGAAGGACAAGAACACCCTGGAGGTGTTCACCAGGGAGGGCAGGAGGACCGACGTGACCCTCCTGGCCACGGGCGGGGGCCGGTTCAACCCCAACCCCGTCCAGTCGGCCGGTCAGCCCTCCGGCGGCGCCGAGCGCGCGCCCGACTCCGCGGGCGCCCCCCTGATCCAGCTCGGCCCCTCCGCGGGAAAGAGCCTGTTCGACCGCTACACCAACACCAGGCCCACATCGAAGTTCTCCGAGACGGTCGAGTTCCATCCCAAGATCCCGATGTCGTACTCCTTCTCCGCCTCTGGGCGAGTGACGCAGGCGGTGGAGTTCGCCAAGAACTGGAGCATCGGGCCGACGATCCCCCGCGCCGCCCGCTACCGGGGCTGGCAGGCCCACGTACGCGACCTGGTCACCGGGCTGGTCCACATCCGCGACGCCCACCAGTCGGGCCTGGTCGAGGACAAGGTCGAGGAGACCGACGGCGGACTGGTCCGCGTCCCCCAGCCCGAGCCCGACCGGCCCGCGTCCGTGAGACCGCGTCCGGGTTTCGAGGACGCCGGCAAGATGATCCGCCCGTCCGACCCGGACGAGGCCCTCCAGAGCCTCGCCGACGACCTGGCCTCCCAGGGGTGGCAGCTGACCAAGGACAGCAGGGAGACCATCCTGCACGCCCTCAACTCCCACACCGGGCTCAACCCCAACACCGGAACGCCGGTGACGGTGAAGGTCAGCCCCATCGACCACTCGATCGGCAACCTCAACGCCCCGACGACCGCTCCGCTGTCCCTGGACGCCACCGTGAACCTGCGGCTCGACAGGGGTGACACGGAGGTCGCGTACCTGGGCGGCAAGACGGAGTACCGGCAGCGCCAGGGCTGGGAGGACGGGGACAAGTTCCAGCAGGGCAGCGAGGGCTCCTCGTCCGCGGGGGTCCAGGGTTCGCTCCTGACACCGCTGCCCCGGTCCGGGGGCGACCAGCCCGGGGGCGCCACCCCGTCGAGCCGGCCCTACCTGATGGGCACGTACGGCAACGCCTCCGCGGCGAACGCGCACGGCGGCGGCGGGACCTCCCGGAACACGGACAAGCGCTCGGTCGGGCTGACCATGGAGACGCCCTACGCGCGGGTGTCGTCGGACACGCGGCTGACGATCGACCTGCACATCTCCGACAAGCAGGGGGTGGCCAACACCCTGACGGCAGAGACCCCGGGCTCGGGCGGACGGCGCGACTTCACGGGCGCGGGGGACTCCGGCCGGGTGGAGGCGCTGTACCCGACCCCCTACCTCGACCTGACGGAGAGCGGAAGCACCGCCGACAGGACCGACACCACCGCGACAACCGGCGAGGGAGGCGGCACCACCAGGCCGACCACGGACGGGACCGGCACCGGCGGAACCACCACGACCGGGCCGACCGGCGGCAGCAACCCTCGAACCACCGGCGCCGACACCCCCGCCGACCACAGCACCACCGGGACCACAGGCGGCAGCGACCCCCGAACGACCGGCGACGCCCGGCGGACGGAGGGCCGGCCCTCTCCGGAGAACCCCTCCAACGACCACCACGCCTCGCTACCCGACATGATGCGCACCTGGTCGCAGACCAAGGACCCCGGGGGGCGGAGCGACTTCAGGGACGCGGTGGTCATGCCCGCGGCCGTCGAGAACAACGGCAAGGACGTCCGCGACCTGGGGCACGTCGTCGTGGCCAAGTCGCTGGGCTGGAACCCTCCCGCGAACTCCGTCAGCGACGGGAACTACACTCCGCGGGCCGTCAGGCAGGCGGCCGAGTACGCCGCGGGCAAGCTGGGCCTCAACTCCCGCAACAACGCCATCGACCAGTCCCTCAACGCGATCGCCCTCAAAGCCCTCTTCTCCGAGGCCAACGCGGAGTCGGGCGCCGAACTGATCGAGATGGGCCGGACCACCTGGGGGGTGCGCGCCGCGCCACGGCCGGAGTCGGCGCGCATCCTCGACTTCAACCCGAGCGTGCGGCTGACCGACTCCTCGGAGTCGAGCACGACGTTCTCCCCGTTCCACAGCGAGTCGTCCACGACGACCATGGGATTCGACGCGCGCCCCTCCGGGCGCACCGGAACGGGGCTGCCGACGACGGCCACCCACTACGGTTCGGCCGACAACACGGGATCGTCCACGTCCGGGGGCGACACCGCACGGGGAAGCAAGCCGAAGGAGCCGCCCCACTCCGACCGCGTCCGCACCGGACCCGCCTACCTGGTGGAGATCGACACCGACTGGGCCATCGGTGTCAGGTCCGAGCTGCGCGGTCCCTGGTACAAGCGCTCGGCGCGCTACGTCGGGGACACGACCGCGGCCGCGGGCAGGTACACCGTGGCCAAGGTGCGCGGCGTGTTCGGCGACCGGCGCGCACCCGCCGCCGAGCCGTCCCGCCCCGCCCGGTGGCAGAGGGGCGAGACCTCCGCGAAGATCACCACGTGGGTCTCCCACGGCGACGCGGTGCGACTGGGCATCATCACGCCCGACGTCGCCGACCGGATCGCGCCCCTGACCACGCGGTTCGCCGACATCCAGAAACAGCTCGGCGACGCCGAGAAGGCCTACCTCGAAGCCCGCCTGCCGCTGGACGGAGCGACCACCGAACGGATCACCTCCCCCGACGACCCTCGCGTCCGGCAGCGCTACACCGATCTGGAGACCACCTACGAGGACCGTTTGGAGGACCTCAACGCAGCGGAGCACGCCTGGGAGACGGCGCTCCGGGAGCTGCGCGACGGCCTGAACGCCCCCTCGTCCCTGCCCCGGCCGCGGACCGTGAGCCCGCCCTCCCTCGACACCATCCAGGAGGAGCCGCCGCCCCCGCAGACGAATGCCCCGGACCCCGCCGCCGACCCCGAGGCCATCGAACTGCCCGAGCGCGGCAACCGACCGCCCGGGGGCGGCGACCGGGCCCCCGAGGGGAACACCGGGCGGCAGAACCCCGCACCGGGCCTGCTGGACACTCTCGGCTCGGATCTCGACATCCGGCCGCGGGAGGCCGGGGAGGAGGAAGCGCCTGCTCCGAGCAAGGCCGAGAAGCTCCGGCTGGCACGGTGGCGTCTGGATCAGATGACGTCGCTCGGCCCGCCCGTCTCGGAAACCGGCGGATCCTCCCGGTACGACACCGACCTGATCGTCCACCGCCCGGAAGAGCACTCCTTCCAGCGGTCGGAGACGGGTCACCGGCCCGGCCCCTTCACGGCCGAGGACGCGGTGTTCGACTTCGGGGA
Source organism: Nocardiopsis codii (assembly GCF_036327455.1). Taxonomy (NCBI): domain Bacteria; kingdom Bacillati; phylum Actinomycetota; class Actinomycetes; order Streptosporangiales; family Nocardiopsidaceae; genus Nocardiopsis; species Nocardiopsis codii. The sequence goes on from NZ_JAUZMY010000032.1 coordinate 8,805, forward strand.
ACAGCGGTTCCCCGGTTCCGAGGAGTGGGAACCGGACTACTACGGCCCGGACCTGCGACTGCCCCAGGAGACCGGCTCGGAGACGTCCTCGATCACCTCGGACGACCTCAGGGAGATGCGGCTCCGGCTGGAACGGTTGATGTCGACGAGTCCGTCCCCCTCGGACGGGGACGGGCCGCCCCCGACCGGCGCGGACCCGGCGATCGCTCAGGGAGAACAGGACTTCACGGCCCCGGTCGGGGCCGGCCCCGACCGCGACGGCCTCCCGCGGGGTGGGACACACACGCAGCCGTCCCCGCCGGCCTCCGAGGAGACGTCCGGCACGGGACCACAGCCGCTCCCCCGGAACGAGGACGAGGAGGGCTCCCCGCCCCTGCCCCTGCCCCGGGAGGGGGTTCCCCGTCCCCTGTCCCAGGACGACGGGAACGCCACCCCGCAGGAGAACCCCCGCTCCGGGAACGAGGGGCCCCCGCACGAAGGGAGAGCCCCCCAGCACGAGGGGCCCCCGCCCCGGGAGGAACAGCCGTCGCCGCTCTCCGACCCCGCGTTCGACCTGGCGGCGCTCTTCGACCACGCCCTGAACGGCTCCATGCACCAGGGAGGAGGCGGCTCCGGACAGAACACCGACACCACCACCCCGGCTCCCGCGCCCGCCACGACCACCCGCGACCAGCGCTCCGACCAGGACCGGACGGACCCGCGCCCCGAGGAGACCGACCGGCACCGGCCCGCACCGCCGAGCCCCGTCACCGGACAGCGGAGCACCGGGTCCGAGAAGGTGCCCCGGCCCGTCGCCCCCGCACCGGAGAGAAAGGCCCCCGCCGACAACTCCCCCGACTCGCGCACCACCCCGCCCGCCCCCGAGGAGAACCGGCCCGCGCCGGAGGAGAAGACTCCCTCACCGGAGGAGAAGGCTCCCGGCGGCGAGGACAGGCGCGGCACACCTCCCCGCCACGAGCAGACACACAACACCCCCCTCCGGGAGTCCCCCGCGCAGGAGACCGCGGGCACCTCCTCCGTCGAGGAGACGACGGCCGCGCCCGTTCCGACCGTCGACGACGCGGCGCGGCAGACCCCGACCCCCGCAGCGGCCCCCGGCGAATCAGGGTCCGACCCGACCCGGGAGGAGGACGGTGAGCCGGCGGAGGACAAGTACGAAGCCGAGGACGGCACCGGCGGCGGCAGCAGCTCCGGCGGGGACCGGTCCGGAGGCGACGGCAACGAGCGGGGCGGGGACCGGTCCGACACCGGGCGCGGCTCCGAGGGCGACGGTGAGGACCGGGGAACGGACGAGGCCGACGGCCACTCCTCGCGCGAGGACGACCCGGGCGACCACGGGACCCACGACAGTGGCGACCAGGACCAGCGCGGCTCGGACACGGGCTCGGTTCCGGATCCGGTCCCCGGCGACGACATGTTCCCGAACGACTCCCCCGGCGCCCCGCCACAGGACCGGCCCTGACCCCGGCGCCGGCGAACAGCGCCCCGCGCCCCGGCCCTGAGAGCCGTGACGCCCCCGCGCCGGAGCCGCGGAGCCGTCGTGCTTCCTCCGTCGGGCCCTCCCCGGTGGGAAGCGACGCGGAACGGTCACCGGACGCCCATGGAACGTACACGGGAAACCGAGTACGCTACCGCAGTCGACCCTCCTCCCCGAGGTCCCGCCCGCACGGACGGCGGTCCTTCCCACGGCGACGGCCGCAGCCCCGCTCCGCACGCGGACGGGCCCCGACGGCGCAGCGCTGAAGTGCCCCCGCGGTACCGGCCACCGCGTCCGGTGCGCCGCGGGGAGGCTAGCGTAGGGGCGGGGCCTCCCCCGCGCCCCTCTCCCCCGCGCACGGTCTCCGGTCGGGAGGACCCCCGCGCCCCGTCCGGGCCGCCCCCATGGGGCGCAGGGCCCCGGAGGACACCCCCAGACAGTCTGGAGCACACACCAGGTGACCGCACACACCGATCCGGGGACCGCCCGGTCCCGGCGCCGCCGCACCGCCGCAGCGGCGCTGGCCCTGGGACTCCTCGCCCCCCTCCCCGCGGCTCCGGCGGCGGCCGAGACGCCCCAGGACCCCGTCTCGCTCACGCAGGTCCACCCGTTCAAGAGCGACAACCAGCCGTGTGCGGCCACCGGCGGGGACGTCGTGGAGCAGACCCCCTGGACGCACCACTTCCTCGGCCTGTCGCGGGCCCACGACCTGAGCACAGGCGAGGGGGTGGGCGTGGCGCTGCTCGCCCCGGAGGTGGACGGCGGCGCCCCCGAACTGGCCGACGCCGTGGAGGGCGGGCAGTCCGGCGACTGCCTCGGGTTCGGCACGTCCCTGGCCGGGGTGGTCGCCGCCCGGCCCGTGGAGGACAACGGCCTGCTCGGGGTGGCCCCGGGCGCGTCCGTGACGGCCGTGGCCACGGGCAGTCCCCAGACCGGCCTGGCCTCCGCCGAGGACATCGCCGCCGGGATCGAGAGCGGGGTGGACTCGGGGGCCCGCGTGGTCCTGGTGGGCACGAGCACGTGGGAGGCGTCCCCGGCCCTGGAGGCCGCGGTGGCCGCCGCCGAGGAGGCCGACGCCCTGGTCGTGGCCCCGGCGACGGTCCCCACGTCCCGAGGGGCGATGCCTGGCCAGCCGGCCCAGCACGCGTCGGTGCTGAGCGTGGCCGCACACGACGTGGAGGGGGTCCCCCTGGCCCAGGGCCCGCTGGTCCTTCCCAGCGGCGACCTGGCCCGTGTGGACCTGATCGCGCCGGGCGACCGGGTGGTGGGGACCGGCCCGGGCGGCGGCCACGTGGCCACGGCCGGCGACGGCGTGGCGGCGGCCTTCGTGGCGGGCACCGCCGCCCTGCTCATGGCGCGGGAGCCGGACCTGAGCGCCGCCCAGGTGCGCGAGCGGCTGGCCACCACGGCCTACGCCTCCCCTCGCGGGGGTTCGGACCCGCTGTCGGGGCACGGCAGGGTCGACCCGCTGGCGGCGATGGCCATCGCCCCGGGCGGCACCCCCGCCGGGGTGGCGGGCGAGGGGTTCGTCCCCGACCCCTCCCCCTACGGTTCGGTGGACGCTCCGCCGACGGCCGCCGTCGTGTCCGTCGCCCTCCTGCTCATCGTGCTGTGCGGCCTGGGCGGCGCGGTGATCAGGCTCGGGCGCGCACGCGGTTGGCGTCCCGCCGCTGCCGGCGAACCGGTCCCCACCGGCGAGCCGGTGCGCTGACGCGCCGGGGCCCGTGGGGCGCACCACCCGGTGCGCCCCCCGGGCCCCGCCCGCTCCCGTCGCGGGGAGCTCAGCCCTCGGCGCCCTCCGCGATGGCCAGCTGCACCTCCACCGGGTCGCGACGCGCGATCCACAGGGCGCGGCCGGGAGCCATCGTCCGCGCACGGATGTTGCCGAACAGCATGCCCTCCGAGGGCGGGGCGGACAGCATGATGCTGGGCGTGTTGGAGTCGATGAGCGCCCGGATGACGGGATCGCCGGAGGCCCGGCTGAAACCGCCCGCGGCGTGCACGAGGACCACGTGCATGCCGATCTCGGCGCCCTGGCTGAGCATCGGCAGGAGTGGGGCCAGCGGGTTCGGGCCGCTTCCGGAGACCATCTCGAAGTCGTCGATGAGGATGAACAGCTCGGGGCCGGTCCACCAGTCCCGCTTGCGGATGCGGTCGGGTGTGATGTCGGGTCCGGGCAGCCGCGCCTTCATCGCCTGCGCGGCGGCGGCCATCATCTCCTTGACGTTGTCGCCCGACACCGCGTAGCCCAGCTGCATCTCCTTGGGCACGGCGTCGTAGAGCTGGCGGCGCTGGTCGGCGAGCACGACCCGGGCAGTGGTCGGGCCGTAGTGGCTGCGGATCGCGTTGGTGATGTGGCGCAGCAGCGTGGTCTTGCCGGTCTCGGTGTCGCCGACCACGAGCATGTGGGGGGTGACGCCGAAGTCGTGCCAGAACGGCTGCATCCGGCGGCTCTCCAACCCCATGGGCACCTTGAGGCCGCCCATCGCGGTGAGTTCGGAACCGGGCAGTTCGCGGGCGTGCAGGATCGGGGGCAGGGTGCGCACCGGCGGGGCGGGCGGCCCGTCCCAGGCCACGCGCACGCGCTCGACGAGTTCGGTCATGCCCTCGGACAGCGAGACCGAGTCGGCGTTGCCGTCGGCGCGGGGCAGGCCGGTGAGCAGGTGGTGCTTGGTTTCGGTGATGCCGCGGCCGGGCACGCGGGGCACGGTCTGGGCGGCCCGCATGTGGACCAGGGAGTCCACGGGATCGCCCATGCGCAGTTCGAAGCGGGTGCCCATGAGGTCGCGGACCGCGGTGTGGAAGTCGGCCCAGCGGGGGGAGGCGACCACGACGTGCACGCCGTAGTTGAGGCCGCGCTGCACGAGCTGGACGATGGGTCCCACCAGGTCGGCGTAGTCCTGGCGGATGGTGCCCCAGCCGTCGATGACGAAGAAGACGTCGCCGTAGGGCTCGTCGGCGAACTCGCCGGCGGCGCGGCGCCTGCGGTAGGTGCCCATCGAGTCGATGCCGTGCTCGCTGAAGAAGACCTCACGCTTGGTGAGGATCTCGTTCATCTCCATGATGGTGCGGGTGATGCGCCGCTCGTCGGTGCGTGTGACGACGCTGCCCACGTGCGGCAGGTCCCTGAGCGAGTTCAGCACGCCGCCGCCGCAGTCGATCCCGTAGAACTGGACCTGGGCGGGGGTGTTGCACACGGCCAGGGTGAGGATGAACGTGGCCAGCATGGTGCTCTTGCCGCTCTGGGGACCGCCCGCGATGCCGACGTGTCCTCCGGCCCCCGACAGGTCCGCCACCAGGGGCAGGCGCTTGTGCTCGAAGGGCCGGTCGATGATGCCCAGCGGCACGCTCAGGGTCGTGTGCTTCTTCCAGGCCAGGCCCCCCTCGGGCAGGCGGGTGCCGATCATGGCGAGCAGCTCGTCCACGAGCGGCGGCACCTCCAGCGGGGGCAGCCACACCTCGCGGGCCGCCGGGCCGAGTTCGTCCATCCGCTCCAGCGCGGTCGCCAGGAGGGACTCGCTGGTCTCCTCCTCCTCTTGGACCTGGGGCGCCTCGGGTTCGGGAGCGGCCGCGGCCACCGGGGTGTCGGCGAAGAGCACCACCTCACCGCCGACCGTGTTCCTGCGGGCTGCGCGGCGCTTGACCCGGTAGGGGCCGGAGACGTAGGCGGCCTTGAAGCGGGTGAGGGTCTCGGTGTCGGTCTTGAGGTAGCCGTTGCCGGGGGCCGAGGGGAGCTGGTGGGCGTCGGGGACGCCGAGCACGCCGCGGCTCTCGATGGCGGAGAAGGTGCGCAGCGCCACCCGGTAGGACAGGTGGCCCTCCAGCTGGTGCATGCGGCCCTCGTCCAGGCGCTGGGAGGCCAGCAGCAGGTGGACGCCGAGGCTGCGTCCCAGGCGACCGATCATGACGAACAGGTCCATGAAGTCGCGGTGGGCGGCCAGCAGCTCGCTGAACTCGTCGACGACCACGAACAGCGTGGGCATCGGCTCCATGTCGGGGTTGGTCTCGCGGGCCCTCTCGTACTCCAGCGCGGAGCTGTAGTTGCCCGCGGCGCGCAGCTGCTCCTGGCGGCGGACGAGCTCGCCGTGCAGGGCGTCCTGCATGCGGCTCACCAGGATGGCCTCGTCGGCGAGGTTGGTGATGAGCGCGGAGGTGTGCTGGAGCTGGTCGAGGCCGATGAAGGTGGCGCCGCCCTTGAAGTCGACGAGCACGAAGTTGAGGGTCTCCGAGGAGTGGGTCAGGGCCAGGCCGAGCACCAGGGTGCGCAGCAGCTCGCTCTTGCCCGAACCGGTGGCGCCGATGAGCATGCCGTGCGGGCCCATGCCGCCCAGCGCCGACTCCTTGAGGTCCAGCTCCAGCGGTGCGCCGTCGGAGTTCATGCCGATGGGCACGCGCAGCCGGTCCTTCTCGTGCAGCTCGCTCCACATGCGCTCGGTGTCGTGCCGGTGCAGGTCGGAGATGCCCAGGAGCGTGGTCAGCTCGAAGTCGGTGGTGAGCGGCTCGGTGACCTCGACGACCATGCCGATGCGGTAGGGCGAGAGGAGGCGGGCCAGGGAGGTGGCGCGGGGCAGGCTCAGGGAGTCGGGCCGGCCCAGCACCTCCTCGGTGTCGCGCCCGCTGTTGTCGCGGGAGAGCATCACCAGGCGCTCGGGCTCCACCCGCAGGGCCAGGGTGTAGGGGTCGTCCTCGGGGGGCATCGGGTCGGCGACGTCGACGACGACGGCGTTGCGGTAGCCGCCGCCCAGCATGCGCGACCCCGGCGGGATGCGCCCGCCGTCCACGACGATGACGGTGAAGGGCTCCTCGCGGCTGGGGGCGGCGGTGGGGTCGAAGCGGGGTCGGTCGGCCAGGTCCGGGACGAGCTGTTCGAGCTCCATCGCGTCCGTGCACAGCAGCCTGCTCTGACCCGCGCCGTCGCGGGCGGTGGGGTGCTGGGTGTGGGGCAGCCACTTGGCCCACGACCACAGGGGCAGGGACTCGTCGGAGCAGCACACGGCCACGCGCAGCTCGTCGTGGGCGTGGAACACGGTGAGCTGGCCGATGAGGGCGCGGACGAGGCCTCGGCTGGCGTCGAGGTCGCCGCGCATGGTGATGCGGGAGTACCCGCGCAGGTAGATCTGGACCGGTTGGTCCTCGACGGTTCCGTAGGCGCGGATGAAGCGGCGCAGCGCGTGGGCGCTGAGGGGTTCGAGGTCCTCCACCGGTTTGGAGGAGACGGGGGAGATGGTCATGGACAGCGCCTGCTCGCCCACGGCCATGCGCGCCTCGGCGAAGTCGTCGTCGGTGCCCCTGCGCTCCCACAGCCGGGAGGTGCGCACGATCGACCACAGGGCGTCGGGGTGGGGCGCCCGCCAGAGCATCGCGTCGCGCTGCTCGGTGACCACTCCCCGCAGGCGGGTGCGCATCTGCTTGAGGTAGCGCAGGTAGTCGCGGCGGTCGTCGTTGAGCTGGCGGCGGCGCTCCATCATGGTGCGCAGGTACTGGCCGCCGAGCATGACCACGGCGCCCGTGAGCATCATGCCGCCCGCCAGATAGGGCATGATGCTACTGCCCCCTCCCCCGCCGCCCATCATGCTCCCGGGGCGGATGATCATCATCATCATCGCCAAGGAGGTCATGGCCATCGGCAGGTAGGTGAACACCGAGGAGGCGCTGCTCTGAGGTTCGGACAGCTCCGGTGGCTCCTGGAGGCTGACCTCGCCCGAGGGCAGGTCCGGCCCGGGGCGCCGCGGGGGGCGGCGGACGAGGATCGTACTCACAGGACGGGGTCCTCCCTTGAAGGGAACAACGGGGGGCGGTCCGGAACCGGAACCAGGACCGGAACGGGACCGTAACCGGCGTCCGGAACCGGACGACAACAGCAGAACACTATCGTTGCCAACTAAAGTGACAGACACCAAAATTTAAAACAACACACCTCCAAAATGGGTCGTCGGAGTGTTACCGTCACTTCCACCCCTGTCACGACCCCGCCTCATGATGGGCCCCCACCGGATGAACGATGTCGCCTCCCCGGACCTGTGCCGACTGCTGATCCGCGCCCCCGAGCGCTCCTTCGAGATCGCGGCGCCCACAGAGGTCCCCCTCTCCGAGATCCTGCCCACCCTCGTGCTCTACGCCGAGGGTGACAACGGCGAGGACTTGGACGAGAGCGGACTGGAGCATGACGGATGGGTCCTCCAGCAACTGGGCGACGAGCCCCTGGAGGAGGACGAGACCCTCCGTTCCCTTGGACTCTGCCACGGCGAGACCCTCTACCTGCGCCCCCGCCGCGACCAGCTGCCGCCGGTGCACTTCGACGACCTGACCGACGGCGTCGCGACCGGCATGGGCGAGCGCTCCGACCGGTGGCGCCCCGAGTCCACACGCGTCCTGCTCCAGGCACTGGGCCTGGTCGTGCTGTTCACCGGACTGGCCGTCCTGGTCAGCGGCGGCCCCGGCTTCCTGACCGCGGTGTCGGCGGCCTGCTCGTCGCTGCTCATGCTGCTGTCGGCCTGGGCTGCGTCGCGCGCCATGGGCGACCTGGCCGCCGCCACCGGCCTGGCCGCGGCGGCCACCCTGTACATGGCGGTGGCCGGCGCGTCCGTGCCCTCGGGCGACCCCGGCACCGCGCTGACCGGAGCCCGGGTCCTGACCGGGGCGGTGACCGCCGCCGGGGCCAGCGTGCTCGGTCTGGCGGCCGTCGCCGGCTCCGTGCCCTTCTTCGCCGGCCTGTTCACCGCCGAGGTGCTGTGCGCGCTGGGCGCGCTCTCCCTGATGTTCATCCCCGGCGCCACGGTCCCGGCCGTGGCGGCGCTGGTCGCGCTCATCGCACTGCTGCTGAGCACGTTCGCCCCCCAACTGGCCTTCCGCCTCTCCGGCCTGAAGCTGCCACCGCTGCCCTCCAACCCCGACCAGCTCCAGGAGGGCATCGAGCCCTACCCCGCGCGCGGGGTCCTGGACCGCACCGAGCTGGCCGACCGGTTCCAGACCGCCCTGTACGCGTCCACCGGCGGCATCCTGGGCGTCTGCCTGGTCGTGCTCGGCGCCTCCCCCGGGTGGGTGCCGATCACCCTGTGCGTGATCGTGTCCCTGGTGATGCTCCTCCAGTCACGCGGTCTGGCCAGCGCCTGGCAGCGGGCCTTCGTGGTCGCGCCGCCCTGGATCGGACTCACCGCCCTGGTCCTGGTCCTGGTGTGGACGGCCGACCCCCTGCCCCGCACCCTCGCCCTGGTGGGCCTGTTCGCCGCCTCCGCGATCCTGGCAGTGGTGTCGTGGAACCTGCCGGGCACACGGCCGCTGCCCCACTGGGGCAGGGCCGCCGAGATCATCCAGTCCCTCCTGACGGTGGCCATCGTGCCCCTGGTCCTGGCGATCTTCGGCGTGTTCTCGCTCCTGCGCGGAATCGGCGGCTGACATGCAGTCACGTCGCGACAGGGTGATGGCCCACAACTTCACCGTGGGCCGACTGGGCACAGCCATGCTGGAGGGCGACCCCGACGCGGTCGACGCCCCCATGCGCCGCACCCGCACCGGCACCTACATCGGCATCGCGATCGGCGCTGTGCTGTGCATCGGCTTCCTCGTGTTCGGCCTCATCTTCCCCGGAGGCGCCACCAGCTGGCGCCAGGAGGGGCGGCTGATCGTGGACCGCGACACGGGGGCCACCTACATGTACTCGGCCGGGGTGCTGCGCCCCGTCGCCAACGGCGCCTCGGCCCGCCTGGTCCAGGGCGCCGACGCCGCTGTGAGCCTGGTCTCGGCCAGGTCCCTGGAGGGCGTGCCCGTGGGCGGCCCCGTCGGCATCGCCGCCGCGCCCGACTCCCTCCCCACGGAAGCGGGGCTGGAGGAGTCGGTCTGGCGGGTGTGCGCTCTCTCGCCCCAGGACGAGGATGGTGAGATCGGCCGTACGGCCCTGGTCGTCGGCGACGCCCAGGAGCCCGTCTCGCCCTCCGCGGGACAGGGGGTCCTGGTGGCCGGTCCGGACAGCGCCCAGCACCTGCTGTGGAACGGCACCCGCCTGCGCCTGGACGAGGAGCGCGGCGCCGTCCAGGCCCTCGGCTACGGGACGAGCAGCGTCCTGCCCGTCACCTCGGCGTTCCTCAACACCGTGCCCACCGGCCCGGACCTGACCGCGATCGACGTCCCGGGCGCCGGTGACGACGGGGGCGATCTGGCGGGCGAGCCCCGGCGCGTGGGGCAGGTGTTCGCGGTGTCCACCCCCGGGCAGGGGGACCAGCACTACCTGCTCACCGGAGACGGCCTGGTGCCGCTCTCCATGACGCAGGCACTGCTGCTGCTGGCCGCCCCGGACGTCTCGGGCGCCGCCTACCCCGACTCCCCCGCCGAGGCGCTGCCCCTGCCCGCGGGCGAGGCGCACGCCCGGCTCTCCGACGGCCCGGCCCCGCGCGAGGAACTCCACCCCGGCGCCCCGCCTGAACTGGTGGGGGTCGGCGCGAGCGTGCCGTGCCTGCGGCTGACCCCCGAGGGCTCGCTGTCGCTGACCATGGACGACCCCGCCGGGGTGGACGCGTGGCCGGTGCAGGAGCGGCCCGGGATCGCTCCCGGGTGCCCGACCCCCGACCTGGTGGGCATCGCCTCCGGCCGGGGCACGCTCGCCGCCGCCCAGCCCGTGGGAGGCAGCGGAGTCGCCACCACCCACTACCTCGTCACCGACAGCGCGGCGAAGTACCCGGTGGTCGACGAGAACGCCCTGACCGCTCTCGGGTACGAGACGGCCCAGTCCGTCCCTGTCCCGACCTCCCTCCTGAGACTGCTGCCCTCCGGTCCGGTACTCGACCCGGAGGCTGCCGCACTCCCCCTTGCGTCCTCGTCGATGGTGGAGGACGCAGGATGTCCCTGATGGAACGAACCGAGGAGAGTCTGTGAACCAGAGGACAAGGACTACCGACGAGGCCGAGCGCATCGCCCAGGAGGCGATGACCGAGGCCCACAGCAACTGCAACACCATCTACACCAACGTGGACAGCACGCGTGACAAGCTGCGCATGTCCTGGCAGGGCGCGGCCTCCAACAAGTACAGCGAGGCGGTCGTCGGCTGGCTGGAGGAGCTGCGGCTCATCACCAACGACATGAACCAGATGATCGGCACCTTCGGCGGTACCGTCCACGCCATGCACGCCACGGAGGACGCGGCCGTCATCACCGGTTCGCGGTGGATGAACGAGCTCAACCCGAACCAGTCCGGCTGACACCGGTAGCCGCTCCCACCCCCGCACGAGACCCTCTCCGGAAGGCGAGACCATGAGCATCAACGGTTTCGACGTCAGCTACGCCTACGTCGACGAGGCCACCAACGAGCTGCGCACACAGACGCAGGCCGTACAGAACCAGATCGAGGCGCTCGACGCCCAGATGCAGACGGTCAAGGCAGAACTCGACGGCGCCATGGCCACGGAGTACGACCGCAAGGTCGCGTCCTGGCGGGCCAACGTCGCCGACATGCAGCTCCTGCTGAGCAAGGCCGAAGCCGCTCTGAACGAGATCCGCAACAACTACTCCTCCACGGACGGGCGCGAGGCCATGAACTGGCAGGCGCTGCTCTAGTCCGCTCCCCCCCAGGGCGGGCGGCCCACCACTCCCCTCGGGTCGCCCGCCCCGCCCCCACCCCCTGACAAACCACATGAACGACCGCCCTGCGGGCGGTGAGGAGGTCCTGACGTGGAGCCGCCCCTCTTCGACTTCCGTGCTGCCCTCTCCGGAGAGGAGCCGGACCCGACCGAGACCGAGGAGGCCACCACCCTCCAAGAACAAGGCACGCCCGCGAACCGGTCGGAGTCCGCCCCGATCAGCGTGGACCTGACCAGCGGTCTGCTTCTGCTGAGGCACGCCGGCTCCTCGGTCGAGGTGGACACCGCCACCCAGGAGGCGGTCCTCGACCCGGGCGAGTCCCGGGTGACCGTCGCCGACGACGGCGTGATGCTGTTCGGCGCGCAGCGGGCCGGGGACACCGCCTCCCCGCACGTGTTCCCCGGGCAGGACACCGAGCACGTCGTCGCCGTGTCCGCCCCCGGGTCCGAGGGCCTCCCCCCCGAACCGGGCGTTCCGATGGAGGCGGTCTCCGCGAGCGTCCCCGCCGAGGAGGTGTCCGCCCTCGAAGGCGTGACGACGGCCCCCGAGTCCGTGCCGTTGGAGCCCGCGATCCTCGCGGAGCCCATGCAGCGCGTGGAGGCGACGGAGGCGCTGGCGCCGATGGAGCCCCGTTCCTTCGAGGCGGCGACCCCGCAGATCCCCGCGGAGCCGCTTCAGGAAACCGCCGTCCCCTTCAGCGACGTCCAGCAGCAGGAACTGGGGGAGCTGCGGGAGGCGGACTGGACCCCGGCCGAGGACGCGATCACCGGTGTGGAGCCCATCTCCGCCGACGCCGGCGACCCCGCCTTCGGCGAGAACGGCGACGAGATCCCCGGGGCCCCGGTCGTGACCCTCGACCCCGAGACGGCCGTCACGACCGTCGAGGTGGGCGAGCTGAAGTTCGTCCTGGACCCGGACACCAACACGATCAGCATCGAGCCCGGCGACAGGGACGTGCCCCTCGACCCCGAGGCGGCTCCGGTCACGATCGAGACCGGGAACCTGGGCCTGACCATCGATCCGGCCGAGGGCACCGTCGAGATCGAGACGACCCGCGCGGGCGACGGCGACGAGGCTCTGCCGACGACGATCGAGATCGGCGACCTGAAGCTCACCCTCGACCCGGAGACCGGCGAGGTGACCTTCGACCCCGGTGACGGGAACGTGGAGGTCGACCCCGAGACCGGCCTGATCACCATCTCCGAGAAGGACGAGGACGAAGAGGGCGAAGAGGGGGACGGCGAAGAGGGGGAGGGCAGGCCCGGCGGCGACGGCCCCGGCGAAGAGGAAACCCCCGACGGGGACCGTCCGGGCGGCGACGGCCCCGGCGAGGAAGAAACCCCCGGAAACGACCGACCGGGCGGCGACAGGCCCGGCGAAGAGGAAACCCCCGGCGGGGACCGTCCGGGCGGGGACCGTCCCGGCGAGGAAGAAACCCCCGATCACGTGGGGAGCCAACGCCCCGGCTCGACCGACCCGGGCGGCGGCGGGGCGCCCGGCGTTCCCGTGGGCAGCACCACGCCTCCGGTCACGGGGGGAACCCCTCAGGACGAGACCGAGCCCACCCCGGACGAAAGCTCGGACACCCCCGGAGAGACCCCCGCCCCTCCGCCGGGTGAGGGCACCCCGCCCCCCGCCGAGGGCACCTCCGACCACGGCGGCGAAGAGGGCGACGGCGGCGAGGAAGACCGGGAAGCGCTCGTACGAGACCAAGGCGAAATCCTCGGCGACGACAACGAGGACGAAGGCCCGGGCGGGGAAGGCGAGGACACGAGACCGCTGGACCCGGCCTACATCACCGAACCCCCTGTCGCGGACACCTCCGAAACGCCCGAGGAGGGCACCGGGGGCGAGGGCAGCGGGAACGGCGCCGGAGGAGAAGACGAGGGCGAAGGCCCGGGCGGGGAAGGCGAGGACACGAGACCGCTGGACCCGGCCTACATCACCGAACCCCCTGTCGCGGACACCTCCGAAACGCCCGGGGAGGGCAGCGGGAACGGTGCCGGGGGAGAAGACGAAGAAGAGGAAGAGGAGGAAGAAGAGGAGGAAGAAGAGGAGGAAGAAGAAGAGGAGGAGGAGGAAGAAGACGAGGAAGAAGACGAGGAAGAAGACGAGGAGGAAGACGAGGAAGAAGACGAGGAGGAAGACGAGGAGGGCGAAGAAGAGGGCGAGGAAGAAGAGGAAGAGGGCGACACCGAGGGCACCGGAGAGGACGACGGTGACTCCACCAGGGGCGACAACGGTAAGAACGGCACCAAGATCGACCTCCAGCGGATCAAGGATTTCCGCTCCAAGATCGTGTCCCCTCTCCAGGACGAGATCGCCTATCTGGTCACCGATTTCTCCGTGTACGGAGGCGAAGAGAGTTACCAGAGGATCGGAAACCCCGCGATCCTCACGGAGGCCGGGACCCTCGGCGCGAGGATCGACAGCTCGATGAGGAACATCTACCAGTTCCTCGACGGTCTGGAGACTGAACTGGTCCAGATCGAGGACAGGCTCTCGGAGAACCTCATCGTCTTCGCCAACCTCGAGGACGAGCAGAGTCTCACCGCCCAGGAGGTCTACAACCTGATGTACTCGAGCCCGAGCGGTTCGGGCGGTAACGGCGGCGGTAACGGCGGCGGTAACGGCGGCGGTAACGGCGGCGGTAACGGGAACGGCTCCGGCGACGACCAGGACGAGGACGAGGACAGTAGCGAGGCCTGACCCCGAGGCGCGATCCACAGAAGGAGGGGAACATGCCACCGGAAAGAGAACTCGAAGACCTTCCGGACAAGCCGCTGCACCAGCTCATGAACATCTTCGCTGACACCGAAGACGGCGGCTCCTATCCGCCGATGCCCGGCATCGACACTGTCACCAAGGACCCCTGGGTCGCCGACGGGCGCTACCACTTCCACGAGGACACCAAGATCACCGGGTTCTCATGGGATTACGGCGGCCACGAGATGGACCGCTGGTGGAGCTACAAGGACCCGTACACCACGTACATCAACGGCTACGCCTATGAGACCTACGGCATCGACTACGCCGGCTACACCATGCAAAAGCACCTGTGGGGTGAGAAGACCCTCAGCGATGACAAGGAGACCCTGCACGAGGAGGGAACCCCTCCGCAGGACACGTTCCGGCAGCAGCTGAGCGACCTGGCGCACCTCGCCAACTACGAGGCGAACAAGCTGGTCTCCGACAACTGGGACCTCACCCGGTTGCAGAACACCATCGACCACCTGAACGATCTGCGTACAAGGCTGGCCCCCTATATCGATGGGGACGGCGGCGGCAGCCTGAACAAACTCTGGAAGGAGATCGACACCCCGGACGGGCCCATGCAGGGCTCGGCCGCGTCGGCGTACCAGTACCGCCTCAAGGACCTGGCGTACAGGATGACCGCGGTCTACGACAAGATCCCCGACTACACGAAGCAGCTGGGGGATCTCAGGACGAACCTACAGCCCGGCACCAGCGGACTCGCCGAGGCGGTGAGCAAGGCCCTCGAAGGTGATGGCGGCACCATCAAGGGCGTGCTCGACAACTGGTACTTCCACACCTCCGGGGGGACGGAGCACTTCAACGCGGACCGGGACCAGTTCCAGATCGTGATCAACTACGGGGCGGACGGCAACAGTCCGGTGACCGGCATCCCCGGCGATCCGATCACCCAGGACAACATCAACGGCACCCTTTACCACAGGTTCCGGGAACACTACAAGGGTGTCTACGAGACCGTCAACGACCTGCGCGACCACATGGCGGTCTACTACAACAGGGCCCATGACAACCTGCCCCGCATCACCGTTCCCACCTCGCTCCCGACGGAGACACCCACCGGGCCGGGCCCAGGCCCCGGTGGTGGCGGCGGTGGCGGCGGTGGCGGCGGCCCCGAAAACCCCTTCGAGGACTGGGAGATCGACAACCCCTTCAAGGACTGGGAGATCGACAACCCCTTCGACGGCTGGGACGAGGAAAATCCAGGCGGCGGCCCGCCGCCGCCACCCCCGCCGCCGCCGCCTCCGCCGCCGCAGCTCCCGTACAACGGCCCCGGCACCGGGGAGGACGGCCCCGGCGGCAACGAGATCCTGCCCCCGCCGCCTCCCCCGCCGGACCTCGGACTCAACGGCCCCGGTCAGGGCGGCCCCGAAGGTCTGGGCGGCCCGCCGCCGTTCACGCCGGATCTCGGACTCAACGGCCCGGGCGACGGCGGTCCGGGCAACGGCGGGCCCGAGGGTCTCGGCGGCCCGGGGCAGGGCGGCCCTGTCACGCTTCCCCCGCCTCCTCCGAACCTCGGACTCAACGGCCCCGGCTTCGGCGAGGGAGGCAACAACGGTTCCCTCATGCCCCCGCCCCCGCCACCGCCCCCGAACGACCTCGGACTCAACGGCCCCGGGCAGGGCGGCGGCAACGACCCCGGCATGAACGGGCCCTTCCTCCCCCCGCCGCCGCCCCCCAACCTCGGGCTCAACGGCCCGGGAAGCGGTCGCGGCCCGGGAGGCTACAACGGATCCCTGGAGCGCGATCCGGCGACGGGACTCCCGCTCAACCCCCAGACCGGCGAGCCCTTCCCCATCGACCCCGAGAGCGGACTGCCCTTCAACCCCGAGACCGGGCTGCCCATCAACTTCGACCCCGGGACCGGGCAGGTCCTGCCCATCGACCCCGTCACCGGCCAACCGGTCCCCGGCGGGGAGACCGGCAGCTCCCTGGAGTTCGATCCGGCGACGGGGCTCCCCCTCAACCCCGAAACCGGCGAGCCCTTCCCCGTCGACCCCGAGACCGGGCTGCCCTTCAACCCCGAGACCGGGCTGCCCATCAACTACGACCCCGAGACCGGGCAGGTCCTGCCCATCGACCCCGTCACCGGCCAACCCGTCGGCATCGACCCCGAGACCGGGCTGCCGACCGACTACGGCGCCAACGCGCCCACGCCCCCGAACGACCTCGGCCTCAACGGCCCCGGGACCGGGGACGACGGCGACTTCGGACTGCAGCCGCCACCCCCGCCGACGGACCTGGGACTCAACGGCCCCGGCACCGGGGACGACGTACCGATCAACCCGGTCACCGGCGAGCCGTACCTCATCGACCCGCTCACCGGGCAGCCCTACCCGATCAACCCCGAGACCGGGGAGCCGATCATGGACGGCGGCAACTCGGACGGGCCGATCCCGGACGTGCTTCCGCCGCCGCTGGCACCCGACGACAGGGGCCTCAACTACGGAGGCCTCGACCCCAGTCCCTACGGCAGCGACGGTCCCGGTTCTCCGGACGGCTCCGACCGCTCCTCCCTGTTCACCAACCCCGACGGCACCAACTACGCGGCGGGCGGCCCCAACGGGGCCCCCGGCGGCCAGGGCAACGCTGGCGGCGGCCTCGGCGGCGCAGGCGGCGGCCTCGGCGGCGCGGGCGGGCTGAGCGGTCAGCCCGGCTCCGGAGGCGCAGGCGCCGGAGCCGGCGGTATGGGGGGCATGGGCGGCATGCCGATGATGCCCCCCATGATGGGCGGCGGCATGGGCGGCGGCATGGGCGGTGGCGGTGACAACAACCGCGACCGGCAGCGCTCCACCTGGCTCTCCGAGGACGAGAAGGTCTGGGGAACCACGGCCGACGGGCAGAAATCCGCGCTGGGACGTCCGGTCCCGGGTCAGAACAAGAAGGGAACATCCCGGCATGAGCTCGCAGATGCAGCGCCAGATGGAAGAGGAACTGGCACAGCTTCACAAGACGATGGACCGACTGGCGGACGCAAACGCAAGCCTGGAGTCAGCAACCGAAGAGGTCGTGGCGAAGAACAGGCTCGTGGGCGCGAAGGTGGACGCGACGGGGGAACTGGTTGAGCTGAAGTTCCACACCCAGGCCTACCGGGACATGGCCCCCACCGAACTGGCCGCCGCCATCACCGAGGTGGTCAACAAGGCGCGGAGCCAGATGGCCGAGCGCGTCTCGGAGGCCTACAGCCCCTTCATGCCGGACGTGGCAGGCGCCCAGGAGGTCATGAGCGGCGACCTCGACCCGCTCAAGCTGCTCGACCGCCTGGGCATCCCCTCCGACGACCCGCGGCAGTGAGCGTCCGCCGCACACGCGGCTGAGGACCGAGAGAGGAAACGGACATGACGGACCGCAGCGACAGCTTCTTCGCCGACCTCGAGGGCATGGCCAGGAACAGCTGGAGCGTCAACGACGCGGCCGAGTACGCCAATGAGCTCCATCTGTGGAAGCAGGACTCGCTGGCGCCCCTGAAGCCCCTCTACGGCGAGGGCGACAAGTTCGCCAGGGACATGCAGAAGACCCTGGGCCTACTCGAGACCTCCATCGACGAGTACCTGGGCTTCATCGTCGTCGCGGTGGGGGACACGAGTGCCATCCTCGGCGGCAGCAAGGAGAAGTTCGGCCGCGGGGAAGAGGACAATGTGAACACCGTCCCGGACATCAACACCCCGGACGGGCCCGGAGGAGGACGACGGTGACCCCCGCCACCCCCACCCCCACGTCCCCGGGCGGCCGAGTGAGCGGCCGCCCGGGCCCCCGAGAAGGAGTTGCGATGTCTGAGAACGCGCAGGCGCGCGGCACGGCGGAGGGCAGTCCCACGCCGGGATCCGAGTTCCGGACGGCGCTCTCCGGAGGAGCCGACGGCACGGTCTCCGGCGGGACCGCCGGCTCCGCGGCGCCCGACGCTCCCGCCCTCCCCGCCCACACTGCCGGGGACGCGGGGGCGGCCGAGGCCGTTCCCGGCCCTCGGATCACCGGCGCCCTGCACGAACCCGCTGCCCCACAGGCCCCGGAGGTCGCGCTGGACCGCCCGGGCCGGCCCGCCCTGGCGGGTGCCGCCATCGCGGGCCTGCTGCTGGTCGCCGCCCCCTTCGCCATGACGGTGGGGGTGCCCGGGGTGACCCTGGAGGCGACTCCGCTCTCCTCGGGCGCGGGCGGTGCCGACGGCCAGTCCTCGGGCTCCGCCGAGGCGGGCGCCTCGTCCGGCGGTGAGTCCGGGGGCGTCGCGGCTCAGGCGGACCCGGGCTCGGCGTCCGCGCCCCAACAGGCCGCCGCGCCCCAGGAGACCGGCTACGTCCCCGAAGTGAGCGGAGACGGGTCCGGGACCCCGACGATGCCCGACCCGGGCACCGGCGCCACCGGCGGGGAGAACCCCGTCGAGGCCGCCCCCGCCGCACAGGAGAACCCGGGCGCGACCGGCGCCCCGGAGTCGGGGAACGGCGGGGGCGAGATGACCGCCGCCGGTGCGCCGGGTGCCGGGGACACAGCGGCCGCCGGGGAGCCGGGGACCGAAGGCGGTGCGGCCGAGGGCGGTGCGGCCGAAGGCGGTGACACGGCCGCCGGTCCCTCCTCCGGGGAGGACGGCGCGGCCGGAGAAGGCGCGGCGACCGAGGGCAACGAGGGGGCAGGGACCTCCGGGGAGGGTACGAACGAGGGAGCGCCCGGCGAGGGCGCCGGGAACGGGAACGCCGACACCGGGGACGCGGGGAACGGCGCTGCCGGGGAGGAGATGAGCGCTCCCTTCGCCGACACCGGCGACGCCGCCCGCGAGAACGGGGCCGCCGGGAACGGCGACGCCACCGGTGGCGGGACGTCCGCCGAGGCGCCGCCCTCGGAGGGCGGGGGCTCCGTCCTGGAGGACTCGGTCGCGTTGACGGGGGGCTCGGAACCGGAGCCCTTCCTCGCCGTCGCGGGGCCCGGTTGCCAGGCCTCCCCCGGCGCCTCCTACGCGAACGAGGGGCGCTGGGACAGCGCCGAGGGCACCGCCAGCTGGGCCACCCGGCCCGGCGGGTACGCTCAGGAGGGCTGCGACGGCAACTACGAGGCCCTTCCCGTCTCGGGCGACCCGGAACGGGGCAACGGCCAGTACGCCACCTGGACGTTCACCCCCGGAGAGGCGGGGGTCGTGTGCGAGCTCTACGTCCACGTGCCCGACGACGAGAGCCCGCTGTGGATCTCCCCCGAGGAGGCCGGATACCAGCTCTTCTCCGGCCCCTCGGCCGAGGGGTCGCCCGTGGCGGTCTTCGGAATCGACCAGGCGGGGATCCGGGGCGGCTGGGTCCAGGTGACCGGGTTCACCTCCCCCACGGAGGAGTTCACCGTCAAGCTCACCAACGCGGGGGCCGACGCCCTCGCGGACCAGGAGCACACCAGCTCGCACGTGGCCGCCTCGGCGCTGCGCGCGTCCTGCTCCTGACCCACCCGGCGGGGCGGTCCAGGCCGCCCCGCCGGCTCCCCTCCCCTCCCCCGAATTAGGAAGACACCGATGACCAGGCAGCTCCTCACCGTCGACGCCGCCGCGCAGGACGGGCACGCGACGATCACCGAGGCGGTCGAGGCCGCTGACAGCGGCGCCCTCATCACCATTGCCCCCGGCCGCTACGAGGAGAGCCTCGTCCTGCGCGACGTGGTCACCCTGATGGCCCGCGACGGCCTGGGCAGCGTGGAGATCACCACCGGTTCCGGCTGCGCCGTGGTCTCGGGCGCCGAGGCGGTCAAGCTGTCGGGGCTGGTCCTGCGCGGCCGGCACGCCGACTACCCCGCGGTGGACATCCCCCTCGGACAGCTGGAGATGGCCGACTGCGAGGTGGAGGGGGCCTCGTGGACCGCGGTGTCGGTGCGCGGCGACGGCGCGCTCGCCATGCGCGACAGCCGCGTCACGTGCTCGGCGGGCGCGGGAGTGGTGATCACCTCCTCCGGGCCGAGCGTCATCGAGGACTGCGTGGTCGAGGAGGTCGACACCAGCGCCGTGGTCATCGGCGAGCAGGCCCGTCCCACGGTCCGCTCCTGCGTGCTGCGGGACGCGGGGGGCAACGGCGTGTACGCCAGCGGACAGTCCGGGGGCACGATCCGGGACTGTGAGATCTCGGGGACCAAGAAGCCCGCGGTCGCGCTGGAGGAGGGCTCCGCCACCTCGCTGCTGGACACACGTGTGCACGACACCGAGGGCGACGCGCTGACGGTGTCCAGCCGGTCGCGCCCGGTGGTGGAGGGCTGCGTGTTCGAGGACGTGGGCGGGCGCGGCATCGTCGTGCACAACGGTTCGGACCCCCAGGTGACGCGGGTGCGCGTGGCGCGCGCCAAGGGCGTGTCCATCCACCTGTCGGGCCGGGCGCGCGGTACCTTCACCGACTGCGAGGTGGAGGAGTCGGGCGGTGACGCCGTGCGCGCCGAGGAGCGCGCCTCCACCACCTTCCTCGGCCTGGTCGTGCTCGGCGGACAGGGGGTGAGCCTGGTCGGCGACAGCGTCGTCGAGTTCGACCGCGGGCTGGTCAGCGGGACCGCCGGCCCCGGCGTGGTGATCGAGGAGTGCGCCCCGTTCCTGCGCGCGACCGCGGTCACCGGGACGCGGGGCCAGGGCGTGGTGTTCGGCAAGGGCGGACGCGGACGCCTGGAGGACGTGACGCTGGACCGCACCGGTAAGAGCGCCGTGTCCGTGGAGGAGGGCGGCGCTCCGCTGCTGACCGGAGTGCAGATCTCCGGGAGCCGCGACGCCGGGATCTCGGTGGGCGCGGGCGGGTCCGCCGACGTGCGCGACTGCGACGTGTCGGAGTGCACGGGCGACGGTGTCTCCGTGCGGGCCGGAGGCCGGGCGACGGTGCTGCGCACCCGGGTGTACAACGGCCGCCGCAACGGCGTACTGGTCGCGGCGAAGGCGAGCGCCACGCTGCGGCGGTGCGAGGTGTTCGGCAACGGCGCCGACGGCATCCTCGTGCACTCCGCCGAGGACGTGGCGGTGGAGGACTGCTCGGTGCGCGACAACGGCCGCTCCGGTCTGCGACAGACCGTCGCCAGCCAGAGCATGCGCACGGAGGAGCTGCTCAGCCGCGGCAACGGGGCGCCGGACGCGTTCGGCGACCTGGCGGGCGCGCCCGTCCAGATGCCGGAGGCCCCCGTCCCCGTACAGGAGGACGAGGACGCCGAGGAGGTCGGCCCCCTCAAGGAACTGGACGCGCTGGTGGGCCTGGCCGGGGTCAAGCACGAGGTCAAAACGCTCGTCACCCGCAACCAGATGGCCCAGCGCAGGGCCGAGATGGGCCTGCCCACTCCGCCCATGAGCCGCCACCTGGTCTTCGGCGGCGCTCCCGGTACGGGTAAGACCACGGTGGCGCGGCTGTACGGGCAGATCCTCGCCGAGCTGGACGTGCTGCGCTACGGGCACGTGGTCGAGGTGGCCCGCGCCGACCTCGTGTCGCAGTACGTGGGCGGCACGGCGATCAAGACCACCGAGGTGTTCGAGCGCGCCAAGGGCGGCGTGCTGTTCGTCGACGAGGCCTACACTCTGGCGAGCGGCAGCGAGGGCGGGGGCGGCAGCGGCCCCGACTTCGGCCGGGAGGCCATCGACACCCTGGTCAAGCTCATGGAGGACCACCGCGACGAGGTCGTGGTGATCGTCGCCGGCTACACCGAGCAGATGCAGAGCTTCCTCGACACCAACCCCGGTCTGGCCTCCCGGTTCAGCCGGACCAT
This sequence comes from Nocardiopsis codii, assembly GCF_036327455.1. Lineage (NCBI taxonomy): Bacteria > Bacillati > Actinomycetota > Actinomycetes > Streptosporangiales > Nocardiopsidaceae > Nocardiopsis > Nocardiopsis codii. The sequence goes on from NZ_JAUZMY010000032.1 coordinate 30,310, forward strand.
CGAGTTCACCAACTACGAGGCCGAGGAACTGACGGAGATCGTGCGCAAGCTGTGCGTCTCCCACAGCTACCGGATGGCGGAGGAGACCGAGGCGGCCCTGCTCGCCCACTTCGAGCGCGTGCCCAAGGGCCCGGCGTTCGGTAACGGCCGCGAGGCCCGCAAGCTCTTCGAGGAGATGATCGACCGCCAGGCGTTCCGGCTGGGCGGGACCATCCCCGACAGCCCGGACTCGCTCACCCTCCTGCTGCCCGAGGACCTCGGGGAGGCGGCCGAGGAGGAGCAGCTCGGCGGCACGGCGGACGGGATCGCGGCCCTGCGCGAGGAGCTCGACGCGATGGTGGGCCTGGCGAGCGTCAAGGAGACGGTCAACGACCTGGCCAACCTCCTGCTGATGTCGCAGCAGCGGCGCGCCATGGGGCTCCAGGTGGCGGCGATGAGCCACCACCTGGTGTTCGCCGGTCCCCCCGGTACCGGTAAGACGACCGTGGCCCGCCTGTACGGCAAGCTCCTGCACGCGCTGGGGGTGCTGCGCGGCGACCACGTGGTGGAGGCGGCGCGCTCCGACCTGGTGGGGCGCTACGTCGGGCACACCGCCCAGCTGACCGCCGAGGTGTTCGAGCGGGCCAAGGGCGGCGTGCTGTTCGTGGACGAGGCCTACTCGCTGGCGCCTCGGGGGTCGGGCAACGACTTCGGCCAGGAGGCCATCGACACCCTGGTCAAGCTCATGGAGGACCACCGCGACGAGGCGGTGGTCATCGTCGCCGGGTACACCAACGAGATGCAGCGCTTCCTCGACTCCAACCCCGGTCTGGCCTCCCGGTTCAACCACCAGGTGGAGTTCCCCGACTACAGCGACGACGAGCTGGTCACCATCGTCGAGCGCATGGCGAAGGGATCGGGGTACACCTGCGGTGAGCAGACGACGGCTGCCCTGCACGAGCACTTCTCGGGGGTGGTCCGCGACGTGAACTTCGGCAACGCCCGCTACGCGCGCCAGGTACTGGAGCGGATGATCACCCGGCAGGCGGGCCGCCTGGTCAACGGCGTCCAGAACGCCACCAGGGAGGACTTCACCACCCTGCTGCCCGAGGACATCCCGGCCCGCTGACGGCCGGCCCCGGCCCGAGCGGGCGGCGGTGCGGGGCAGGCGGTGTGCGGCCCCGGCGGTGCGTGCCGCTCGGTGGACGTCCCGTGCGGCGGTACGGCCGTGAGGCCCCTCCCGGAGGACGGCCCTCACGGCGTCCTCCGGGAGGGGCCGGTCCCGGGAGGGCAGGAGGCGACGGAGAGTTCGCGGACGTCCGGGGCAGCGCCGAGGCACTCACACCAGAGGGGCCCGGTCGGTGTCCAGGACGTTGACGCCCTCCGCCTCCAGGACCTCCTCGAAGGCGTCGAGCGACTCGGCCGCGACGAAGGCGGCCTCGCTCCGGTGGACCGGGAGCAGCCACAGGAACCTCGCTCCCCCGGTCTCGGCGGGCGCCCACTCCAGTGCGGGGCCGTAGGGGTAGGGCGGGCTCACCAGGAGGTGGTCCATGCGCGAGCCCTCCGTCCACGGGCCGCCCACGTCGATCACCGAACCGGCGCCGATCCGGTACTCCTCGAAGGAGTGCAGGTGGCTGACCATGGCCAGGGTCTCGGCGTGGGCCTGCGCCCCTGTCGGCGCCATGAGGAAGAACTCGGTGCCGCCCCGCTCCTCGTGGACGGAGGAGCCGACCGTGACGTGGACCCAGCCCTCGCCCGCGTTCCTGGGCGCCACCCGGTAGGTGGCGAAACCCGGGACCCGGTCCAGGAGCGGGGCGTGTTCCCAGGTGGTGGGCTCCACGGCGTGCCCCTGCCAGAACTCCCGCACATGCCGTTCGAGCGCGAAGATCCGCGCGTCCTCCCCGGTCGCCAAGGAACCCGACCCCCCGCTGTGCCTCCGGCCGCCGGGGACAATGCCCCGAAACGGCCGCCATACGGACATGTGGAACGGCCAGACTACGACCTCCCCTCCACGGCCGGGACCGGGGGCCGCCGGTCCGTGGTCGCGCCGGCGGATCGAGGCGGTGATCCTTGGATAACGCGCCTACGGCGTTCCGGTCCCTCGTGCGCTCCGACCGGCGTCCCGCTCAGGCCCGACGGGCGGCGCGGGGGACGATGTGGCCCCTGCGGTGGGCCACGCGCAGCAGGCACACCGTGACCGCGCCGCAGAACAGCACCGCGAAGACGCTGCCCTCGGGGCCGAAGGCGCCCCCACTGATCGCCGCGGGCCCGCTCGTCTCCCCGGTCAACAGCCCGGCGAACGCCTCCTCACTGCCGGAGACGGCGGTGCCGAAGATCCCGGCCTGCGCCGTGTTCCAGCCCAGGTGCAGGCCGATCGGCAGCCACAGGGATCGCGTGGCCGCGTAGGCGGCGCCGAGCATGAGACCGGCCTCCAGGGCAATGGCCAGCGCACCCCACAGGGTCGCGTTCGGGTTCACCAGGTGCAGCCCACCGAAGAGCGCGGAACTGACGGCGAGCGCGCCCCAGGTTCCGACGACCTCTTCCACGATTCGGAAGAGGACCCCGCGGAACAGGAGCTCCTCGGCGACCGCGACCGCGCACATCAGTCCGCACACGGCCAGGAACGCCTCGAACGACCCCCAGCCGGTGACTCGGTAGCCTCCGAGAAGGGCGATGGCGGTGATGGTCACGGTGAACACACCGATCCCGGCCGATGTGCCCCACCCGAGGCCGCGGGCCGCCCCCTCGCGGGAGAGTTCCAGCGGCTCCCTCCCCTCGATCCGGCGGATCGCGAGCCGGTAGGCCCACAGGCCGAGGGCCGCCGCCGCGACGCCGAGGGGCAGGGCCCACACCGACGCGCCCACCGCGCCCGTCACGCCCGGGAGGAGCGCGGCCAGGGCGCCGAACAGGAGCAGGAGGAGCGCCGAGCGCGCGGCCGTGCGCCGGGACCTGCGGGGGGTGGACGCGGGTGCGCCGTCGTGGGGCATGTCGGGACCACTTCCTGGAACGCGGGGCGCGGGGGGCGCTCCGACCGGTTCCCAGGCTAGGAAAGGGGCCCTGTCGGCCACATCACCCGCGCGAGCGCACTTGAGTAGCTCTCGAGGGGGACCCGGCTCTCACCCCTGCCGCACCAGCCCCGAGCGGTAGGCGAAGACGACAGCCTGGACCCGGTCGCGCAATCGGAGTTTGGCGAGGATCCGCGACACGTGGGTCTTGACGGTCTCGTGCGCGATCGTCATCCGCTCGGCGATCTCCCCGTTGGACAGCCCCTCCGCCATGAGGAGCAGTACCTCGTGCTCGCGCTCGGTCAGCGGCTCGGGGTGAACTGCGGGAGGGGTGGGATCGGCGGGGCGGATCCGCAGGGCGTACTCGCCGATGAGCCGCCGGGTCACCGCCGGCGCCAGCAGGGCCTCTCCCCGGGCGACCGTGCGCACGCCCGCGATCAGCTCGTGCAACGGGGCGTCCTTCAACAGGAACCCGCTCGCTCCGGCCCGCAGCGCATCGTAGACGTATTCGTCCAGATGGAAGGTCGTCACCACCAGGACCCGCACCGGGTGGGGGTCCGTCGGCTCCGCCAGGCGGGCGGTCACCTCGATGCCGCTCAGACGGGGCATGTGGATGTCCATCACCGCGACGTCGGGCCGCAGGTCGCGGATGACGCTCAAGGCCTCGGCGCCGTCGCCGGCCTGCCCCACCACCACCATGTCCGGCTGGGCGTCGAGCACCGCGGCGTACCCGGCGCGCACCAGCTCGTCGTCCTCGCAGACCACGACTCGGATGGGCGAGCCGTTCACGTCTTCCCCCTGGGGATACTGGCGTGCACCGTGAATCCCCCGTCGTCGGAGGGGCCTGCGCGCAGCTCCCCACCGACGGCGCCGACCCTCTCCCGCAGGCCCGTCAGGCCGCGACCGCCGCCGAGGCGGGGCCGGGGCGAGCTGGCCCCCTGGTCCGGAGGCGCGCCGCCCCCGGTCGTGATCCGGGCGCCGACCGCCTCGTTCCCGTGGTCGATGCGGACGACGACGTGCCTGTCGGGCGCGTGCTTGAGCGCGTTCGTGACGGACTCCTGGACGACGCGGTACAGGGCTTCCTCCTCCTGGGGGCGCATCGGTCGGGGCTCGCCGGCCTCGACCAGGTCCACGCTCTGCCCAGCGTCTCGGGAGCGGTCGACGAGGTCGGCGAGTTCTCCGAGCGAGGGACCGGTCCGGTCCCCGCGTCCGTCCAGGACGCCGAGCAGGTGTCTGAGGTCGTCCAGGGCGCGCCGACCGGTCTCCCCGATGCTGGTCAGGGTGGTTCCCACCCGGTCGGACCGCTCCAGAAGATAACCCGCCGTGTCGGCCTGGACCACCATCGAGGTGACGTGGTGTGTGACGACGTCGTGCAGGTCGCGGGCGAGACGGGCCCGTTCGGCGGCAGCGGCGTCCGCCTCCGCGCGGCGGCGCCGCTCCTCGGCGTCCAGGGCCCGGGCACGCACCCACCCGCCGAGGGCGCAGAACACAGCCAGGACGAGGCCGAAGGTGAGGTAGTCGGCCACGGTGGCACGGGAGCCCGCGAGGTGAAGGGAGCAGCAGACGAGTGCGTAGGCGGCGACGGCCCCCGCGGCCACCCACACGGGACGGCGCGGCGGGTGTGCGCCGACGGTGTACAGGGCCACGACCAGCGCGAGGGAGGCGAAGGCGTTGGGGTAGCGCAGCAGTTGGAAGGCGGTGAACGCGGCGGCGACCGCGATCAGGCAGGTGACGGGGAACCGACGCCGCAGGGCGAGAGGCGCGGCCTGGGCGCCGATGAGGACCAGGCCCAGGCCGTCCAGGGTCCGGTCGTCCGGCAGTTCCGCGAGGTCGAGTCCCTGCTGAGCGATTCCCGGGACGAAGGACAGGGCCACGAGGGCCGCGGGGAGCAGGGCGTCGGTGGCTCCCGCTCTTCGCAGGGGGCGGAGCATGCGCTCCGTCCACGCTGTTGTCTCGAACACCCGAGCAGACTATCCCGCGCCGCCGCGGTGGCGGTCGGAGCGCGTCGCTCGGTGGTCGCGAACCGGTGCCGGGGCGGCGTCCTCGCACCGTGGGGCCGCTGCCCCGGTCCTGGCACCGCACCCCACCGGAGACGGACAGGCGGGGACCGGGGTCCGGGGTCCGGGCCAGGCCTACGCCGTCTCCGCCTCCTCCAGGAAGCGCGCGAACGCCTCCCGGTCCCCGGCGACCCGCGTCGGGAAGGTGTCCGCCCTGCGCCAGAGCACGAGCAGCAGGTCGGAGGCGAAGCCCTCCACCGCGACCGTGTCGGGCGACGGGTCCGGGGACACCGTCCATCCTCCCTCCGACACGGAGCGGCGCACCCGCCAGGCGCCCGCGCCCCGGCCGACCGTCCACACGTCGCCGGTGTCGACGGCGCGCAGGCGCAGCGTCGTCCGCTCCTCCCCCGGCGCGCCCCGCGGGGCGCCGCCCAGGGGCAGGATGACCTCCAGGAACTCGTCGATCCCGTCGGCCGCCGCCCCGGACGGCAGGTCCTCGGGGCCGCCCCGGGAGTCCTGGGCGTCCCAGGCGTGCACGAGCGTCTCCTGGGCCACCCGCCGCCGGATGAAGGCGACGTCCTTGCGCGGCGCCCACGTCCAGCGGGGCTCGGCGGGGTCGGCGTCGGCCAGGATCCGCACGGTCTCCGCCAGCCCCTCCCGGTACCAGGTGAGGAGGGCGTCGCCGTCCGGGGGCCGGGGGGCGGCGTGGTCCCGGGGGCCGGCGGCCTCGCCGGTGACGATGCTCCGCCAGAAGTGGTGGGTCACGCCGACGTGCCGGACGAGGTCGGCGACCGTCCAGTCCGGACAGGCGGGGACCGGGCGGTCGAGGTGGCCCCGGGCCGCGTCGGCGAGGACGGCTCCGCTCCCGCGCAGGACGGCGATGTGGTCGGGGGTCTCCATGCCGAGGACGCTACACGGGACCCCGAGTATTCGCACACGCATTCGAGCGGACGAACCTCGGGGTCTCACGGGCCGTGGGCCGCCGACCGCGCGGCCCGCCGTCAGCGCAGCGTGGTGCGGGTGAGGGAGAGGTCCTTGGTCTCCCGCACCAGGGTCAGCACCACCAGGAGGCTGATCGCGGCCACCCCGACCAGGTAGAACGCCGGGGTGAGGGCGCTGCCCGTGCTGTTGACCAGCCAGGTCGCCACGAACGGGGCGGTACCGCCGAACAGCACGTACGCGGCGGTGTAGCCGACCGCCGAGCCGCTGGCGCGCAGCTGCGCGGGGAACATCTCCACCATCATCGGGACGTTGGACGTGCCGATCACGGAGACCAGCACGGCCAGGGCCGAGGTCCCCACCAGCGCCCCGGCCAGGCCCGTGGACATCAGCTGGAACGCGGGGTACGTGAGCAGGACGAACCCGCCGCAGGCGATCATCAGCATGGGTCGTCGGCCGAAGCGGTCGCTGGCCCTCGCCATGAACGGACACGCGGCCGTGTACGCGAGCATCGCCACCACGCTGGTCATGAGCGCCTGCGTCTTGGTGTAGTCCAGCGACTCCGACATGTAGCTGATCATGTAGGAGCTCATGAAGTAGTAGCCGACCGCGTTCGTGATGCTGTAGCCGAACAGCGTGAACATCTGTCGGCCGGAGACCTTGAAGGCCTGACGCAGCGGGCTCTTCGTGGTGTTCTCCTGCTTGGCCATCTCGCGGAAGACCGGGGTGTCGTCGAGGCGGGAGCGCAGGTACAGGCCGATGGCGCCGAGCGGACCCGCGATCAGGAACGGGATCCTCCAGCCCCACGACATCAGGGCCTCCTCGCTGAGGGTGCCGGTGAGCAGCACGCCCACACCGGAACCGACGACCGCGGCCACGCCGACGGTGATGGGGACGGCGCTGGCGTAACGAGCGCGGCTCCCCTCGGGGGCGTACTCCATGATGAAGGAGGACGCGCCGGTGTACTCGCCGCCGGTGGAGAAGCCCTGGACGGTGCGCATGAGCAGGAGCAGGAGCGGGGCTCCCAGGCCGATCGCCGCGTAGGTGGGCAGCAGGCCGATCGCGAGCGTGGCGCCGCTCATGCACAGCACGCTCAGGGCGAGGGCGCGGTTGCGGCCGATGCGGTCGCCGTAGTGGCCGAAGAACAGGGCGCCCAGCGGCCGGGCGATGAACCCGGCGGCGAAGATCGCCCAGGTCGCGAGCAGCGCCGCGGCGGGGTCGTAGTTGGGGAAGAACAGCACCGCGATGGTGGCCGACATGACGGCGTAGGCGCCGGAGTCGAACCACTCCACGAAGTTGCCGATGGCGGTGGCCACGGTGACGCGGCGGCGGACGCGGCCCATGTCCTGGGGTGGCGTCGCGGGGACTTCCTGATCGTTCAGCACCGTACCCGAACTCCTCGTTCTCATTGCCCGGGCCTGGCCCGGGATCGATGTTAGGGGGGACAAGAGACGGGGCGGCCCGCCGGGGTGGCCTGGCGCGGCCGGGTGCGGCGGCGGGGGCCGCCGCCGCACCGGTCTCAGACCGTGTCGCGTCGTCGCAGCTCGGCGCGCTGGACCTTGCCTGTGGCGGAACGGGGAAGGCGTTCCTCGAAGGCGATCAGGCGCGGGTAGGCGAAGCGCGAGTAGTGTTCGCGGGCGAAGGCGCGGATCTCGTCGGCGAGGTCGTCGCCGGGGCGGTGCCCGTCGGCGAGTTCGATCCACGCCTTGACGACCTGTCCGCGCAGCGGGTCGGGCAGTCCGACCACCCCCGCGTCGGCGACCGCCGGGTGTTCGCGCAGGGCGGCCTCGACCTCGTAGGGGCCGACCCGGTACCCGGAGGTCTTGATGACGTCGTCGGTGCGGCCCAGGAACCAGTAGTAGCCGTCGGCGTCGCGGGTGGCCTGGTCCTTGGTGCGGTACCAGGCGCCGCCGAAGCTCTCGGCGGAGGCGTCGGGCCGCTTCCAGTACCCGAGGGGGAACTGGGGGTTGCTGCGGGTGCGCAGGCAGATCTCCCCGGGTTCCCCGTCGGGGACCTCGTTGCCCTCGTCGTCGAGGAGGGCGACCTCCCATCCGGGGAGGGGGCGGCCCACGGAGCCCGGCTTGACGGGTACGCCGGGCAGGTTGCCCAGCAGCGGGTAGGACTCGGTGGACCCGTAGTAGTCGAGCGGGGTCACTCCGAACTGCTCCCGGAACCAGGCGATGAGGTCGGTGGTGAGGGGCTCGTTGGAGCAGCACACCACGCGCAGGGCCTGGGGGTGGCGCCGTCCGGCGTCGGGGACGTCGGCGCGGAGCTTGCGCAGGAGGGTGGGGTTGACCAGGGCGGTGGTCACCCGGTTGCGGGACATGGCGGCGAGCAGGCCCTCGGGGTCGAACCCCGCCCGCGGGCGGTAGACCAGGTGGGTGGCTCCGGCGCGCAGGGGGCCCATGAGCTTGGCCATGGACCACGCCCAGTCGCCCGCCCCGTAGAACACGTCGCCGGGGCGCAGGTCGTGGCAGTACCGGAACTCGTTGTGGCCGAGGAGCGTGCGGTGGGCGTGCACGATGCCCTTGGCGGGGCCGGTCGTCCCGGAGGTGTAGAAGATGAGCGCCGGGTCGTCGGCGGCGGTGTCGGCCGCCTCGTGCCGGGGTTCGCGTGCGGCGATCGCCGGGTCGTCCACGTCCACGATCCGCACGTCGGCCGGGGCGGGTCGGGCCCCGTCACCCTGCCCGCCGGGAACCGTGCCGGTGTCGACCGAGGCGATCGCCGCGACGGCGTCGGCCGCCCGCCCCAGGGAGGCGTTCTCGGTGACGAGGACGGTGCTGCCGGAGTCGGCGAGCCGGTAGGCGATGGGGTCGTCGGCCCACAGCGGGGACATCGTGACCAGGACGGCGCCGGTGCGCAGGACGCCCAGGTAGGTGGCGGGGGTGTCGGGCCGCTGGGGCAGCAGGACGGCCACCCGGTCCCCCTGGCGCACGCCCAGGGCGTGCAGGTGGGCGGCGACGCGGGCCGCCCGGTCGCGGATCCGGTCCCAGGTGACCTCCTCGCGGTGGCCGCTGTGGTCCTCGAAGACGAGGGCGACGCGGTCGCCGGGGTGGTGGTCGGCGACGTCGACCGCCATGTTGTAGCGCTCGGGCACCTCCCAGCCCTGTTCGTCGCACAGGAGCCGGTAGAGGCGGTCCCCCTCGGCGAGCGCGTCCGGGGTGGGGACGGCGAGGGCCGGGTGCGCGGCGGCGTCCGGGGCGGTGCCCGGGTCGGGGGCGGTGGCCCCGGCTCCGGAGTGCGTGCCGTCCTCGGTTCCGGTGGTGGTCATCGGGTGGTCTCCCCTGTTTCCAGCTGTGGCGTCGGTGGTGGAACGGGCGGTTCAGCGGCGCTTGGCCAGGAACCGCTCCATCTCGCGCTGGGGCTCACCGCTGGCGTAGGCCTGGGTGTGGACCCTCTTGGCGGCGGTGATGGAGTCGGTGAGCGCGTCGTCGTCGATCTCGCGCAGGCGGGCCTTGGTGAGGGCGACGGCGCCGGGGGGCAGGGAGGCGAGGGAGCCCGCGAGGGCGAGGGCGGCGGGGAGCACACCCTCCTGGTCGGGGACGATGCGGGTGAGCAGGCCGAGCCGGTGGGCCTCGTCGCCGTCGACCAGGTCGCCGGTGAGGGTGAACTCGATGGTGCGGGCCTTGCCGAGGATGTCCCACATCGCCCAGATGCCGGTGACGCTGGGGATGCCGGAGCGGACCTCGGGCTGGCCCATGCGGACGCCGGGGTGGCCGACGCGCAGGTCCGCGAGGAGCGCGAACTGGAACCCGGATCCGGCGGCGACGCCGTTGACGGCCGCGATGGTGGGCTTGTCGATGCCCCGCAGCGCCCGGTAGAGCACGTCGAAGTCGTCGATCCAGGCCTCGGCGGCGACGTGGTCGGTCGGGTCGATGGCCTGGGTCTCGGCGAGGTCCTGTCCGGCGCAGAAGGCGTCGCCGGCGCCGGTCAGCACGACGGCGCGGCAGTCGGCGTCGGCGCCCGCCTCCTCGAACAGCTCGACCAGGCGGGTGCGCATGGCGCTGGTCCACGCGTTGAGCTTGCGGGGGCGGTTGAGGGTGATGACGGTGGCGTGCCCCTCGGCGAGGGGTTCGCGGTGCGCCAGGACGAGGTCGTCGTTCGGTGACATGCCGATGCCTTTCACGAGTTCACAAGCAGGGGTGCGCGGCGGACGCCTTCGTGCACGCCGGATGGTCGGGCGGGGGTCGGTACGCCCCGGTGGACTCCGGTCGACCCCGGACCCTCCGCCCTATGAACGCCATCACAACAGCTCACCGCCGCGGGCGTCCAACACCAGTTGCGACCTCACGCGATATCGCAGTGATATGGCCGATAGGGTCACCGCATGGAACTGCGCCACCTGCGCTACTTCACGGTGCTGGCCGAGGAGCTGCACTTCGGCCGGGCCGCCGCCCGCCTGCACATGGCCCAGCCGCCGCTGTCCCAGCGCATCCGCGACCTGGAGCGCGAACTGGGCGTGCGGCTGTTCGACCGCGGCCGCAACCAGGTGCGGCTGACCGAGGCCGGGGCCCTGCTGCTGGAGCACGCCCGTCCGGTGCTGGAGAGCACCGAGTCGGCGCTGGAGGCCATGCGCCGCATCCGCCCCGGGGAGAGCGGGATCCTGCGGGCCGGCATCCCGCCGGACACCATGCCGGTCACACTGCGCACCCTGGTCGCGGAGCTGTCGGCGAACGCCCCGGACGTGCTGGTGGACCTGCACGAGCTCACCACGGACGAGCAGCTGCGGGCGCTGCGCGAGGGGGACCTGGACGTCGGGGTGGTCCGCCATCCCTCGGACACCACGGGCCTGGAGTCGGGCCCGGTGGCCCACCGGCCCCTGGGGGTCCTGCTTCCCGCCGAGCACCCGCTGTCGGCAGGCGGCCCGGTGCGCCTGCGCGACCTCAACGGGATGCCGCTGGTGGTCTTCCCCCGGGCGATGGCGCCGATGCTCTACGACCAGGTCATGTCCGCGTGCAGTTCGGAGGGGTTCCGGCCGGGGGCGATCCGGCACGCGCGCAACCCGCTGTTCGTCAACGGGCTGGTGCTGGCCGGGAGGGGCGTGCACTTCAACGAGAGGCCCCTGGGCGGGCTGCCCGAGGGGCTGGTGTGGTCGCCGCTGGAGGGGAATCCGCTGGCCTGGCGCACGTCGGTGGTGTGGCCGCCCCGGCGCCGCCACGCGAGCGTGCCGGTGTTCGTCGCGGCCGCCACGGCGGGGCTGGAGGCGGCCGGCCACGTGGTCCAGCCCCACCCGGAACCGGGGAACGCCGCGCGGTAGGGTGGCCGGCGGCGGACCGGGCGCGGTTCCGCCCCCACCCGACCCGCGACGGAACCGGACGGCGGATGACTGATCCCGAGGGCGGTCCCGAGCTCGCGGAGGCCGCGGCGACGTTCGACGGGGTGCGCCCCGTCCTCTTCGGCATCGCCTACCGGATGCTCGGCGCGGTCGCCGACGCCGAGGACGTCGTCCAGGAGGCGTGGATCCGCTGGCAGCGCACCGACCGGTCGGTGGTCCGCGACCCGAGGGCGTTCCTCGCGACCACGGCCACCCGGCTCGCCCTCACCACCGCCACCTCGGCCAGGGCCCGCCGGGAGACCTACCCGGGTCCGTGGCTGCCAGAGCCGGTCGACCTCTCCGCCGACCCCGCCCTGGGTGCCGAACGGGGAGAGGCGGTGGAGCTGGCGGTCCTCCTGCTGCTGGAGCGCCTGACGCCGAACGAACGCGCCGTCTACGTGCTGCGCGAGGCCTTCGACTACCCGTACCGGCGGATCGCCGAGGTCTTGGAGGTGTCGGAGGCCAACGCCCGCCAGATCGCGCGGCGCGCCCGCGCCCACGTCACCGAGGAGCGCCCCGCCCCGGTGGGCCGCGAGGAGCACGGGCGCCTGCTGCGCGCGTTCCTGGCCGCGGCCCGTGCCGGGGACCTCTCCCGGCTGGAGGGCCTGCTCACCGAGGGCGCGGTCTCCTACTCCGACGGCGGCGGGGCCGTCGGCTCCGCGCGGGTTCCGGTGTTCGGCCGCTCCCGCGTGGCCCGGTTCCTGGCCGGGGTGTCCACGCGGTTCGGCCAGGACCTCACGGTGCGGTTCGTGGAGTCGAACAACCGCGACGCCGCCCTGCTGGTCCGTGGCGGGGAGGCGATCGCCCTGTGCACGGTCGACGCCTCCCCCGCCGGGGTGGAGCGGGTGTTCATGGTCGTGAACCCGGCCAAGCTGACCCGGTTCCACCCGGGGCCCGGACCGGCTCAGGCGCCGTACCGCTCCCGCAGGTAGTCCTCGAAGACACGCCTCCCGAAGGGCTCGCCCCGCACCAGGGCGGCTCCCCCCTCGTAGGCGGCGAACAGCTTCCCGGGGAGCCGGACGGGCAGGAGCGGGCGCCGGTCGCCCGAGGCCCGCTTCCACGCCGCGTGCAGGTCGCGGAGGTCGCGCTGTTCCGGGCCGCCGATGTCGGGGACCCGTCCCCTCGGTTCCCCGACCGCGAGCTCGGCGAGGCGGACGGCGACCTCCTCGGCCGCCACCGGCTGGAACCTCCAGGCGGGCGCCACGACCGCCGGGACGAACCGCTGTGCGGCGAACAGTCCCGCCACGAGGGAGTGGAACTGCGTCGCGCGCTGGACCGTCGACGGGACCCCGGAGCCCGCGACGATCTCCTCGATCCGCAGGCGGTCCCGGTAGAACGACAGCGGTATGCGGTCGACACCGACGATGGACACCAGCACCAGGTGTCCGACCCCCGAGCGCCGTGCCGCGCGGGCGAGGGTGCGGGCCATCTCCAGGTCCCGCCGGCCGTTCGCCGTGGCGAGGTGGACGACGGTGTCGATCCCTTCGAGGGCGGTGTCCACGCCCTCTCCCGTGACCAGGTCCGCGGCCGCCGTGCCCTCCCTTCCGCTGCTCGTCAGCCCGCGCACGTCGTGCCCGTCCGCGCGCAGGGCGGCTGCGGTGGGTCGGCCCAGTTGCCCGGTCGCTCCGGTCACCAGGTAGCCGGTCATGTGGTTCCTCTCGTCGTGGCCCCGCGGGGTGCGCCCGAGGGCGCCCGCTCCGCGACACGGCCCGTGCGGACGTGTCTGCACCGAGGACCGCGCGCGGCCCCCGGTCCGTGACAGGCCGCGCCCGGTGCCGGGCGGCGGAACGTCGGCGGCGCGCGGTTCGCTGGGGCGGATGTGTCGCCCACCCGCCCTGTGTGCCCCTGCCCCCGCACCCGCGCCTGCCCCAGGAGTCACCGTGCGCCCCCTCGACCTGGACCGCCGAACCGTCCGCCGCCTGGCGGTCACCCGCCAGCGCCTGGCCGGGCCCCGTCCGACCGCCGGCCCCGACGGGCTGCGGGAGGTCCTGCGCGCCCTGCGCTGCCTCCAGCTGGACCCCGTCGGCGTGGTCGCCCGGAGCCACCTCCTGGTGCTGTGGAGCAGGGTGGGGCACTTCGACGAGGCCGACCTGGACACGCTGATGTGGGACGAGCGGTGGCTGTTCGAGTACTGGGCCCACGCGGCGTCGATCGTGCTGACCGAGGACCGCGCGCTGCACCGGGGGCTGATGCGCCGCTACCCGGCGGGCGCCTCCCCGTACGGTCGGCGCCTGGTGGCCTGGACCGAGGCCAACGCGGAACTGCGGGAGCACGTCCTCCAGCGCCTGGAGGACGAGGGTCCCCTGCCCGTCGGCGGGTTCGAGGACCGCTCCGCCCTCGCCTGGGAGTCCAGCGGATGGACCGGGGGGCGCAACGTGGAGCGCATGCTCGACCTGTTGTGGACCCAGGGACGGGTGATGGTGGCCGGCCGCGAGGGACGCAGACGCCTGTGGGACCTGGCCGACCGGTGCCTGCCCGCGTGGACCGACCGGACCGAGTTGGCCGACGCGGACATCGTGTCGCTGTCGGCCGAGCACGCCCTGCGGGCCCTGGGAGCCGGACGCGCGAGGGACGTCGTGAGGCACTTCGTCCGGGGCCGGTACGACGGCCTGGCGGAGGTGCTCGACCGGTTGGAGGCGGACGGCCGGGTGGTGCGGGCCCGGGTGGAGGGCGCCGATCCGGAGGAGCCGTGGTTCGTGCACGCGGACGTCCTGCCCCTGCTGGAGGCGGTCGACGGCGGTTCCTGGGGGCCCAGGACGGTCCTGCTGTCGCCGTTCGACAACCTGCTCTGCGACCGGGAGCGGACCGAGCTGCTGTGGGGTTTCCGCTTCCGCACCGAGATGTACGTGCCCAGGGCCAGGAGGGAGTTCGGCTACTACGTGCTGCCCGTCCTGCACGGCGACCTGCTGGTCGGCCGGATCGCGGCCAGGTTCGACCGGCGGAGCGGCGTCCTGGACCTGGAGAACGTGTACGCCGAGCCCGGCTCCGCCCCGGGAACGGGGACGGGGACGGGCGGGACCGTGCCCGCGCCGGCCGGGGCCGCCGCCGAGGAGGTCGCGGACGCCGCGGAGGGCGTCGCGGGCGCGGTCGCCGACCTGGCCGGGTTCCTGGGGGCGGGGAGGGTCACCTGTTCCGGCGCGGTGCCCGCGCCCTGGCGTGAGGCGCTGCGGCGGGTCGAGGCCGCGCCCGTCCCCTGAGCCGCACCCGCCCCTTCCCCGACCGGGTCCGCCCAGGTCGGGGGCGGCGGGCCGCCCCTTCCTCTTTCCCGATATTTACTACCGATTTAGTATGCATTAGCCTCGTGGGGTGACCACCACAGCGTGCCCCCGGCGTCCGCTCCGCATCGCGCTCGTCGGCGCCGGTCCCCGGGCCACCTCCCTCCTGGAACGGATCGCCGCCAACATCCCCGAACTCCTCCCCGACGACGACCTGGAGGTCTTCGTCGTCGATCCGCACCCGCCCGGCGGAGGCCGGATCTGGCGGCACGCGCAGTCGCCGTGGCTGTGGATGAACACGACGGCGAACGACTGCACGATGTTCACCGACGCGTCGGTGGTGTGCGCGGGCCCGCTGGCCCCGGGCCCCACCCTGACCGAGTGGGCCCGGGACCTCGCCGCGGACCGCCTGAGCAGACCGCCCGGGTTCACGTCGGACGAGGCCGACCTCGCCGAGGCACGCCGGGTTCACCCCGGCTGGTTCGCCACCCGCAGGTTCCAGAGCCGGTACCTGTCCTGGGTGTTCCACCACGTGGCGGAGCGCTCCCCGGCGCGGATGGCCGTCCGCCCGGTGACCGCCCGCGTGGTGGACCTGCGCGACCTGCCCGACGGGCGCCAGCGCCTGTTCCTCGACCGGGGTCCTGCGCCGGACCCGGGGGCCGCCGACACGGAACACCCGGACGGCCGATCCGCACCCGGCCGGGCGGACACCCTGGACGCGGACGTCGTCGTGCTGGCGCAGGGCAGCACCGGCACCGACCCCACGGACGAGGAGCGTCGGCTCGCCCGGCACGCCGCCGCGCACGGCCTCGTCCACGTGCCGACCGCCTCCACCGCCGACATCTCCCTCGACGCGGTGCCGCCCGGCGAGCCCGCCCTCCTGCGGGGCATGGGGCTCGCGTTCGTGGACACCGTCGTGCTCCTGACCTCCGGTCGGGGCGGCACCTTCCACCGCACCCCGGACGGGACCCTGCGCTACTCCCCGTCCGGGGACGAACCCCTCCTGTACGCCGGTTCGCGGCGCGGGGTGCCCTACCACTCCAAACTCCACTACGACCTGCCCGGACCGCGCCCGGAGCTGCCCCGGCACGTGAGCGCGCACGCCCTGGACGCGCTCGGGCCCGACCCCCTGGACCTGCGGGACGACGTGTGGCCACTGGTCGTGCGCGAGCTGTCCCACGCCCACTACCGGGAGCTGGCGCTGTCGCACCCCGAACGGCTGGCGATCGGCGCGGACGAGTTCGTCGAACGGCTGGACTCCCTGGACTGGGCGGGTGCCCAGCTCAAGGAGCTGGTCGCCGAGGCGGTGCGCGAGGACGGGGACCGGTTCGACGTCGAGCGGATCGACCGGCCCCTGGCGGGGCTCCGGTTCGCCGACCACGACGCGCTCGGCGCGTGGCTGGACGGCTACGTCTCCGCCGACCTGGAGCGCCGGCGCGACCCGGCGCACAGCATGGACCTGGCGGTGTTCTTCGCGCTGCTGTCGGTGTTCGCGGTGATCGCCGATGCGGTCGGCGCCGAACGGATCTCCCAGGAGTCCGCGGCACGGGACCTGCCCGGGTTCACCGGCTTCTTCAGCTACCTGGCCAGCGGTCCGCCCGGCCCGCGCCTGGAGGAGGTCCTGGCCCTCGCCCGGGCCGGGGTACTGCGGTTCGTCGGCGCCGACATGGAGGTCGACACCCCGGAGGGCTTCTTCCTCGCGAGGTCGTCCAGCACGGACGCGACGGTCGCGGCCAGGACTCTGCTGGAGGCCAGGCTTCCCGCGCCGTCGCTGGAGCGGACCACCGATCCGCTGCTGCTGGCCCTGCGCTCGCGCGGGGAGATCCGGGAACGGCCCCGCACCGGGCTCATCGACGCCGACCCGGCCGACCAGCGGCTGTCACGGGCCGACGGGACGCCGCACCCCTCGCGGTTCGGCGCGGGCGTGCTGGTCGCGGGGGGCGTGGGCGCGGGCGGGTTCTCCCGTCCGCACACCAACGCGGGGTTCTTCCGCCAGAACGACGCTCTCGCCCGCACCCTCCTGGGCAGCCTCCGGCCGTGACGCCTCGGGCCCGCGCCCCGCGCGCGGTGGGCCGGGTCCGGCGCCGGGTGCGACCGGCCGTGAGCCCGCGCGGGGACGTCCCCGCGCGGGGCGGCTCCTACAGGTACCCCAGCGCGTCCAGCAGGACGACGAGCAGGGCGGCCACCGCGACGAGCAGGACCAGGACGCCGAGGATCGCCAGGGCCAGCAGGACGGGGTGCCGCTCGGTCCACGACAGGACATGCGGGTGGGTCTGCGCCAACTCGCCATAGGTGACCGGCCGGTCGGGTCCCTCGCACGGCACGGCGAGTGCGTCCACCAGGAGGTCCATGTCCTGGGTCGTGTAGTTCGCGCCGTACAGCCTGATGATCACGTCGTTCTTCGCGTCGAGCACGTACAGGGTCTCGTTGGAACCCGCGCGGGGCACGACGACGACCGCTCGGACCAGGCGGGCGATGTGCACCCTGGGCCGGCGCCGTTGGAAGCCCAGCCCCTTCTCGACGATCTCGTACGGGGTCAGGACGATGCTGGAACGGTGCGCGTGCCACAGCATCAGCGAGATCATGACGGCGAACAGTGCGCCCGTGATCAGGCCCGCCATGGGCGCGAGCCTCACCCAGATGCCGACGGTCGCCACCACGGCGGGCACCGAGGCGAAGGCCAGCCTGGTCCAGACCCTGCGACGGCTGGGGTTCAGTACGAGTGCGTCCTGCACATGGCTCACGGGGGCCACCGCCCTTTCTTCAGTTCTCACCGAGATTGTGACACAGTGACGCCAAAGTCCGTTCCGCACCGGCCGCTCCCGCGGACCAGACCCGGTCCAGTGCGCCGGGGCCGTGTCAGCCGAGCAGGAACGCGACGGTGACCAGGACCGGGACGGTCAGGGCGGTGGTCAGCATGACCGCCTCACGGGCGAGCACCTCACCGGTCCGGTAGTGGGCGGCGTAGTTGAACACGTTCTGGGCGGTGGGCAGGGCGGCCAGCACCACCACCGCGAACAGGGCCGATCCCTCCATGCCGAACACCAGGGCTCCCAACGCCCAGGCGGCCAGCGGGTGGCCGACCGACTTCAACGCCACCGCCACCAGCACCGGCGCCTGATCGGGGCCGGCCCGTCCGGGCAGCGGGCTGCCGTACAGGGAGATGCCGAACGCCAGCAGCATCGCCGGGACCGCCATCCCGGCGACCAGGTCGAACGGCTCCATCAGCGGTCCGGGCAGAACCAGGCCCGAGACCGACGACGCCACCCCGGCCAGGGACGCGATCACCACCGGGTTGCGCACCGGAGTTCCCACGGATCGGCGCAGAACCGGCCAGAACCCGCGCACCCGCCCGTTGCTCAGATCCAGCACGGTCAAGGAGACCGGGGTCAGCACCAGCATCTGGAACAGCATGATCGAGGCGACCAGCGAGGCGTCACCGAGGACGTAGGCGGAGATGGGGATGCCGAGGTTGCCCGCGTTGACGAAGGAGGACCCGAGCGCCCCCATCGTCGTACGTCCCGCACCCCAGCCCCGGACGAGTCCGACCGCGACGAAGACCAGCGCCATGAGCAGCACGCTCAGGACACTCACCACGGCCAGCGGCGACAACAGGACGGACATGTCCGTGCGGGACAGGATGGTGAACAGCAGCGCGGGGTTGGCCACGTAGAACGCCAGCTTGTTGAGGACCTCCATGCCCCCCGCCCCCAGGAGGGAGAACCGCCCGAGCACGTAGCCGGTGAGGACCACACTGAGGATGACCCCGAACCCCACGATGACCCCGGACAAGGTGCGCCCCCGAACTACCGTGCGGCCGAAGACGGGCCACGCTATCGAAGGTCGTCCGCATCGGCCACGGCCCACGTCACACCGACGGCGTCGTGCGCGGCGGCCCGTGCCCCCGCCCGGGGCGGGTTGACCGGGGCCGCCCCGGGGGACGAAGCTCCCCCACGGTCGGGGATCCCCGGCCGGCCTCGCGGGGGGCCGCGGACAGGAGGACGGACATGGCGGAGACACGACCGGAGGCGGGCCCGCCCCGCCCGCCGGAGGGCACCGGGGCCGGGACGAGGGGGCCCTCACCGTGGGACCGGCCCGAACCGGAGGAGATCGCGACCGCGCGGATGGTGCTGGAACCCCTCACCCCCGGGCACGCGGGGCCGATGCTCCCCGTGCTGGGCGATCCGGCGCTCTACGCGTTCACCGGAGGCGAGCCCCCGACACCGGACGGGCTCAGGCGCCGCTACACGCTCCAGTCGGCCGGGTCCCCCGACCGGGACCGGTCGTGGTTCAACTGGATCCTGTACGTGCGGGGCGAGGGCCTGCCCGCGGGGTTCGTGCAGGCCACGGTGGATCACGGACCCGCGGGTCCGGTCGCTGACCTGGCATGGGTGGTCGGTGTGCCCCACCAGGGCCGGGGGCTGGCCACCGAGGCCGCGCTGGGGATGCGCGACTGGCTGGCCGCCCACGGCGTCCGCGCCTTCAGGGCGTCGATCCACCCCCTGCACGACGCCTCGGCGGGGGTCGCGAGGAGGCTGGGCCTGACACCCGCCCCGGGCGTGGACGAGGACGGGGAGGTGCGCTGGGCGTCCGCGGGCTGAGGCCCGGCGGCCCCGCGACGCTCCTCCCTCACAGGCCCGGGACGCTCCGGGGCACGGAGGAGCACCCGCACGGAACCCGCCGCGCCTTCTCCGCCCACGCCCGGCACCCCGCCCCGCGCCGGTTCCTCCGTGACCAGGACGCGTGCGCGCCGCGCTGTCCTGAACGTCGGCGCGCCCCGGCCGCCCTCGGGGCGCACCCGGCCCCGTCAGAGCAGGGGGCGCAGCTCGTCCTGGCACCAGGCGGCCAGGGTGGTCGGCGTCGTGGTCTCCGCGGTCCGGGACTGCTCCGGGGTGAACCCGTCCCGGAGCCCCGTGGACATGCCCATGACCGCCTCGACGAGCCCGGCCCCCAGTCCCGCGCCCGCGAGGGCGTCCCGCATCCGCTCGTCGGGGACGCGCTCGGCCCGCACGGAGTGGCCGGTGACGTCCGAGACGACCGCCGCGGCCTGCTCCCAGGTCAGGTCGGCGGGGCCGTGCACGGCCTGGACGACCCTGCCGGTCCAGTCCTGGTTGAGGAGGCGTCCCACGGCGGTGTCGGCGATGTCGCGCGGCGCGACCCACGGCATCGGGTGGTCCACCGGCAGCACGACCCGGACGGTGCCGGAGCGGATGGCGTCCAGCTCCATCACCAGGTTGCTGAAGAAGAACCCGCAGCGCAGGTGCACCACGTCCGCGCCGGTGTCGTCGAGCAGCTGCTCGGTGCGGGCCAGCCCGTCGATCTCCCCGGCTCCGGAGCGGCGCTCCGCCCCGACGCTGCTCAGGAAGACGACGCGGCGGATGCCGTTGGCGGTGACGGCACGGGCGGCGTGTGCGCCGAACCGGGCGTACTCGGCGACCGGGTCGTCGGACGGGGTCGGCGGGTCGACCCAGAACAGGGAATCGACACCCGCGGTCGCGGCCACGACCGCGTCGCCGTCGCCCTGGTCGACGGCGACGGCGTCCACCAGGCCGGCGATCGCCGGGTCGAGCCTCGCCGGGTCGCGCACGAGCACCAGCGGGCGCACACCCGCCCGGATCAGGCCGGTGACGACGTGGCGGCCCACGTTGCCGGTGGGGGTGGTCACGGCGATGCGCATCGGTGTCTCCTCGTGTTCGTGTTCCGCTCCGTGGCGGCTCGTCTCGCACGCTACGAGGGGTTGTGGCCGGATTCCGGCCACAACACGGAGCGGTCCGCCGACGGAGACGGAAGGGCTGTCCCCGCGGTGCGGCCCGAGGAGGCGGAGGGGCGTCCGAGGTCGTGTTCTTCGCATCCTTCCGGGCTCGCGTCCGCCAGGCTTCCTCTCGCCGCGCCTCTGCGCTCGTCAAGCCCTACCGGGCCGAACGTCGCACATCGTCGTGCGAGAGATCGCCCGGACGGCCGCTCGCCGACCCGGAAGCCTCCTGAAACACTCCCTAGGCGTCCGGGGAGGCGACCGCCCGCGCGAGCCACCCGCGGCTCCGGCGCGAGAAGTCCTCCGCCACGGGCGCTTCGGGCGCCCACGCCTCGAAGCCGTGGGGCGCGCCGGGCGCGATCTCCAGCTCGCAGTCCACTCCGGCCTCGCGCAGTCGCCGCGCGTAGCCGGTGGCCTCGTCGAAGAACAGGTCGATGTCGCCCACCCCGATCCACGCCGGGGGCAGCCCGCGCAGGTCGTCGCGCCGGGCGGCCACCGCGTAGGGCTCGGTCTCGCCGCCCGGTTCCCGCCCCAGGTAGGCGCTCCAGCCGAACCGGTTGAGGCGGTTGTTCCAGACCCAGTGCCGCTCTTCGTCCAGCTCGGTCCGGGCCGCCGTCCGGTCGTCGAGCATGGGACAGCCGAGGAGCTGCGCGCGGGGTTGGACCCCGCCGCGGTCGTGGATGCGGTGCACCAGGCACGCGGCGAGGCCTCCGCCCGCGCTCTGCCCCCCGACGACGATCCGGGCGGGGTCCACCCCGAGCCGTTCGCACGAGCTCTGGAACCAGTCCCAGGCGGCGACGCAGTCGTCGACCGCGGCCGGGAACGGCTCCTCCGGCGCGAGCCGGTAGTCGACCGAGACCACGACGAGGCCCAGGTCGCGCGCCACGGTGGAGCAGAAGCGGTCGTCCTGCGAGGGCTGGCCGATGACCAGGCCGCCGCCGTGCACCCACAGCAGCCCGGCCCCGGACGCACCCGACTCGGGCTCGTAGACGCGCACGGCGACGCCGTCCTCGGACAGGTCGCGGAACAGGACGCCGTCGACCACGGCGTCCTTGCTGAGACCGCGCTGGGCGGCTCTCAGCATCCGCCGCACGCGCGGCCGGTGCAGCGGCAGGACGGGAACCCTCCGCACCGCCTGGCGCAGTTCGGGGTGCACCCTCGTCAGTTCCATGGTCCGCTCCTGTCGACGGCCGCCCTCGCACGGCCCCGCCTCGTCATCGCCAACCTACTGCCCGCGACCGCCCGGCCCGCGACCGGTCGCCCCGTACCGGAGACCGGTCAGGGTCGCGCGCGGGTCGGCACGCCCGGGTGGGGTCGGCGGCACGACGGCGGCGGCGTCCGGCGGAACGCGGCCGGTTCGCGCCCGCCCCCGACCGAGGGGGCGGCCCCCGGCGCGCACGCTCCCCTGCCGGCGCCGGGCCGCCCTCGCGGCGGTCGCCCGCCGTCCCCGGACGCCTGCGGGCCGTCGGCGCGAGCGGACGCGGCGGTGGGGATCCTCGGCGCCGCGCGGGCGGACCCCTGCCCTACTTGAGCGAGGTCACGGTCCGCCGGACGGGGCGGCGCCGCTGCCCGTCGGAGAAGTACTCGGGCGAGACCGCCCGGATGCGTTCCACGTCCTCGAACACGGCGCGCAGGTGCGAGCGGAGCGCTCGGACCGCGTCGTCGAGGTCTCCCGCCTCGATCGCGTCCACCACCTGCGTGTGCTGCTCGGCGAGCTCCCGCATCGGCCGCGTGTCGATCAGGCTCAGCCGCCGCGCGCGGTCCAGGTGGGCCTTGGCCGCGTTGACGGTCCGCCAGGCGCTCTCGTGCCCGGCCAGGGCCAGGAGGGCCCGGTGGAACTCCTCGTCCAGCGCGAAGAACCGGTCGTGGTCCCCCGCGGCCTCGGCGTCGTGCTGCGCCCGGAGGTTGTCCCTCAGGTCGGCCACGTGCGCGGGGGAGAACGGGGGCTCGGCCTGGGCGAGGGAGGTGCACTCGACCGCCTCCCGGATGAACTGCGCCTGGCCCACGCGCTCGGGGTCCACGAGGGAGACGAAACTCCCGACCTGCGGGTAGACCTCCACGAGCCCCTCCTCCCGCAGGAGGATGAGGCTCTCGCGCACGGGGGTGCGGCTCACCGCGAGCTCCGCGGCGAGTTCGTTCTCGGAGAGCGGCGCCCCGGGTTTGAGCTCCAGGGTGATGACCGCGCGACGGATGGTGTCCAAGGTGCGGTCCCGTGCGGACAGCAGGGGTCCCCCGGAGCGGGTGTCGTCAGCCATACCAGGAAGTCTACCGCCATTGACGCCACTGGTATACCAGTGCTTGTATACCAGTTGCCGTGACGTTCACACCCGGTTTCCCGGGGATGTCACCGCAGGTAGAAGCCGTCCGACAAAGGAACCTCCCATGACCGAACAGGCGCCACCACCGACCCCCGCGGGACAGGGCGAACGCAGCACACGGGACCTCACGAAGGCCTCGGTCTCCGGGTGGCTCGGAACCGCCATGGAGTTCATGGACTTCCAGCTCTACTCCCTGGCCGCCGCCCTGGTCTTCAACCAGATCTTCTTCCCCGACCTCAACCCGGCGATCGGCCTGATCGCGGCGATGGGCACCTACGGTGTCGGCTACGTCGCCCGCCTCGCCGGAGCGGTCTACTTCGGCCGCATGGGCGACCGGCTCGGGCCGAAGAAGGTCCTGTTCATCACCGTCGCGCTCATGGGCGTCTCCACCACGCTGATCGGCGCCCTGCCGACCTACCAGCAGGTGGGGCTCCTCGCCCCGATCATGCTCGTGGGCCTGCGCCTGGCACAGGGCTTCGGGGCGGGCGCCGAGATCGCGGGCGCCACGGTCATGCTGGCGGAGTACGCCCCCGCCAGGCGGCGCGGGTTCATCGCCTCCCTGGTGTGCCTGGGGACCAACTCCGGGACCCTGGGCGCCTCGGCGATCTGGGCGGTCCTGGTGTTCGCCCTCTCCGAGGCCGAACTGCTGGCCTGGGGCTGGCGCATCCCGTTCCTGGCCAGCGCCCTGCTCCTGCTCCTGGCCCTGTGGATCCGCCACTCCGTCAAGGAAAGCCCGGTCTTCGAGCAGCGCGAGGACATCGTCGACGGTGTGGCCATGTCCCGCGAGGAGCTCGCCGCGACCGCCGTGGAGAAGGACACGAGCACCCTGGAGGCCGCCCTCCACCAGCGCAAGGGCCGCGCCTTCCTCATCGCCCTGGGCCTGCGCTTCGGCCAGGCGGGCAACTCCGGCATCGTCCAGACGTTCCTGGTCGGCTACCTCAGCGCCACCCTGCTGATGGACGGCTCGGTCGGCACGTCCGCCATCGTGTACGGCTCCCTGCTCGGCTTCGTCACCGTGCCCCTCGTCGGCGTGCTCGGCGACCGCTTCGGCCGCCGCCCCCTCTACTTCTGCCTGACGGTCGCGAGCATGCTCTTCGCCGTGCCCATGATGCTGATGATCAACTCCGGCGACGTCGTCCTCGTGACCGTCGCGATGGTCGTCGGCCTCAACCTCTCGGTCCTCGGCCTGTTCTCGGTGGAGAGCGTCACCATGGCCGAGCTGTTCGGGGCGCGCACCCGCTTCACCCAGCTGGCACTGGCCAAGGAGATCGGGGGCGTCCTCGCCACCGCCATCGGCCCGGTGCTGGCCGCGACGCTCACCGCGGTGACCGGGTCCTGGTGGCCCCTGGCCGCCATGATCATCACCTACTCCCTGATCACCCTCGTCTCCACGTACTTCATGCCCGAGGTGCGCGGACGCGACCTGGTTCGACTGGAGGACGCCGTATGAGGGCCGTCACCGTACACGGGGCCGGAGACCTGAGGGTCGACGAGCGCCCCGCACCCGAGCCCGGCGAGGGGCAGGTGGTCCTCGCAGTGGAGTGGGGCGGCATCTGCGGATCCGACATCGCCTACTGGCGCCACGGGCGCTCCGGCACCGCCGTCCTGCGCGACCCCCTGGTCCTGGGGCACGAGATCGCCGGACGCGTCGTCCGGGTCGGCCCCGGTGTGAGCGGGGTCGAGGAGGGCCTGCCCGTCACCGTCCACCCGGCGGAGCTGGTCGGGGACGGGCGCATGCCCGAGAGGCTGGCGGGGCGCACCAACCTGTACCCGCGGGTGCGGTACTTCGGGTCGGCGGCGTTCCACCCGCACACCGACGGCGGTTTCAGCGAGTTCAGGGCCGTGCGCGCCGAACAGCTCCGCCCCCTCCCCGACGGGGTCGGCACGCGCGAGGGCGCGTTGGCGGAGCCGCTGGCCGTGGCCCTGCACGCCGTGTCCCGCGCCGGGGACGTCACCGGCCGGGACGTGACCGTCAACGGGGCCGGCCCCATCGGCTCGCTCGTGGCGGCCGCCCTCAAACACGCCGGGGCCGGGCGGGTCACCGTCGCCGACATCGACGCGGCGTCGCTGGCGGTCGCCGGGGCCATGGGCGCGGACGAGCTCCGCGACGTCTCCCGGGGCGAGCCCCTGCCCGAGGACGCCGAGATCGTCATCGAGGCGTCCGGCGCTCCGGGGGCGCTCGGCGCCGTCCTGCGCTCGACCGCCCGGGGAGGGACCGTCGTGCAGGTGGGCAACCTCCCCGGGACGGAGGCCGCCGCGGTCCTGGGCGACCTCGTGACCCGGGAGATCGTCTGGAAGGGCTCCTACCGCTTCGTCGACGAGATCGACGGCGCCCTCACCGCGATGGCCGAGGGTCTCGACGTCGGCCCGCTGATGACCCACACTTTCCCCCTGGACCGTGCCGAGGAGGCGATGCGCGTGGCCGCCGACCCCGCCTCGGGCAGCAGCAAGGTCATGCTGCGGTTCGGTCCCCCCGACCACCCCGTACTCCCCGGAAAGGGCACCCTGTGAAGATCACGGACGCACGTGTCGTCGTCTCGTCCCCCGGCCGCAACTACGTCACCCTGGTCATCGAGACCGAGGACGGCGTCACCGGCGTCGGCGACGCCACGCTGAACGGGCGCGAGCTGTCGGTCGCCTCCTACCTGCGCGACCACCTGTGCCCGCTCCTCATCGGCCGGGACGCGCGCCGTATCGAGGACACCTGGCAGTACCTCTACAAGGGCGCGTACTGGCGCCGCGGCCCGGTGACGATGACCGCGATCGCGGCCGTGGACGTGGCCCTGTGGGACATCAAGGGCAAGGCCGCGGGGATGCCCGTCTACCAGCTGCTGGGCGGCGCCGCCCGGGACGGCGTCATGGTCTACGGGCATGCCAGCGGCTCCTCGCTCGACGACCTGGGCGCGGACTTCCAGCGCCACCTCGACCTCGGGTACAAGGCGATCCGCGTCCAGGCGGCGGTGCCCGGCCTGGACAAGACCTACGGCATCGCGGGCGCCGGCGGCCGGGTGTACGAGCCCGCCAGCGGCAACCGTCCCCAGGAGGACGCCTGGGAGACCTCGCTCTACCTCGACTTCGCGCCGACCATGCTCCGGCACGTCCGCGAGGAGTTCGGCTACGGCGTGCACGTGCTCCACGACGTCCACCACCGGCTCAGCCCGATCGAGGCGGGCCGCCTGGGCGCGGCGCTCGAACCCTACCGGCCGTTCTGGATGGAGGACCCGACCCCGGCGGAGGACCAGTCGGCCTTCCGCCTGATCCGGCAGCACACCACCACCCCCGTCGCGGTGGGCGAGGTGTTCAACTCGATCTGGGACTGCCAGCAGCTGATCACCGAACGGCTCATCGACTACATCCGCACGTCGGTGTCCCACACCGGGGGTATCACCCACCTGCGCCGCGTGTTCTCCCTCGCCGACCTGTACGGGGTGCGGTCCGGCTCCCACGGTGCCGGGGACCTGTCCCCGATCGCCATGGCGGCGGCCCTGCACGTCGACCTGAGCATCCCCAACTTCGGCATCCAGGAGTACATGGGCCACACGGGCCCCTTCGACGAGGTGTTCCGCACCGGCTACACCTTCTCCGACGGGTACATGCACCCGGGCGAGGCGCCGGGCCTCGGCGTGGAGTTCGACGAGGAGGCGGCCTCCCGCCACCCCTACGACCCCCGCTACCTGCCGGTCAACCGGCGCCTGGACGGAACGGTGCACGACTGGTGACCGCTCACGAACTCGACGTCGTCGTCCTGGGCGAGGTCCTCCTGGAGGTGGCCACCGACGAACCGGTGGCCCACGGGGTTCCCGCCCGCCTCGGGGTGTCCGGCGACGCCCTCAACGTCGCCGCGGCGGCTGCCCGGGCGGGCGCCCGGGTCGGCCTGGCCGCGGTCCTGACCGACGACTCCCTGGGCCGGGCGATCGCCGACCGCGTCGCCGAACTGGGCGTCTCCACGGCACTGCTGCGCTTCCGCCCCGGGCAGCAGGGCGTCTACCTGGTCCACAGCGACCCCGAGGGGGAGCGGGCGTTCTCCTACGCCCGCAGCGGGAGCGTCGGATCGACGCTGTGCCCCACCGACCTGGACGAGCAGGCCCTGTCCGCCGCCAACGCTGTCGTGGCGTCGGGCATCGCCTGCGCCGTCTCCGCGAGCGCGCACGAGGCGGTCAGGGCGGCGGCCCGCCTGGCCCGGAGGTTCGTGTTCGACCCCAACCACCGGCCGGCTCTGACCACGCGGGAGGCCGCGGCCGCGGTCCTGGCCGAGTTCGCGCCCCTCGCCCACCTCGTCACCCCCTCCCACCCTGGAGAGACCTCGTCCCTCCTCCGGAGCGCGTCACCGCCGGAGGCCGCACAGCGCCTCCTGGACGGGGGCGCCCGGCACGTCGCGGTGACGTGCGGGTCCCGCGGCGTCCACCTCGCCACGGCCGAGGGGAGCACCTGGGTCGACGCGGTCCCGGCTCCCCTGGTCGTGGACCAGACGGGCGCGGGGGACGCGTTCCTGGGGACCCTGAGCGCCCGCATGGTCCTGGGGGACGGATTCGAGCAGGCGGCCCGGCTCGCCGCCGCGGTCGCCAGCCTCAACGTCGGTGGACGCGGCGGGACGGGGCTGCTGCCCACCCTGGAACAGGCGCGCGCCCACGCGGCGCGGACGGGAGCGGAACGATGAACAGACTGGACCCGGCCTCCCTCGGCCGCTCGGGACGCTCCCCCGCCCTGGACCGGGACGCTCTGCGCACGGGGGTGGTCCACCTCGGCGCGGGGGCGTTCTTCCGCGCCCACACCGCCGTGTACACCGAGGACGCCATGCTGGCCACCGGGGACACCTCGTGGGGGATCGGCGCGGTGACCGGTCGGTCGGCGCGCGTGTGGGAGCAGATGGCGCCGCAGGACGGACTGTTCACCGTGACCGAGCGCGGCTCGGGGAGCGGCGCCGTCCGTGTGGTCTCCTCCGTCACCGGGACCCTCGCCGGGCCGCGCGACCCCCGGGCCGTCGTGGAGCTCATCGGGGCCCCGGGCACGCGGGTCGTGACCCTCACCGTCACGGAGAAGGGCTACCGGGCCGCCCCCCTGACCGGCCGCCTGGACGTACGGGACCCGTCGGTGCGGGCGGACCTGGACGGTGCTCCCCCGCTCACGTCCGTCGGCCAGATCGCCCGGGGCCTCCAGCTCAGGATGCTCCGGGACGCGGGCCCGATCACCGTGGTCTCCTGCGACAACCTGTCCGGGAACGGGGACCGCACGGGCGCGCTGGTCGCGGACTTCGCCGACGCCCTGCCCGGGGCCGAGGGTGACCGGCTGCGGGCCTGGGTTGCGGAGTCGGTCTGCTTCCCCAACACGATGGTCGACCGGATGGTCCCGGCCACCACCCCGGAGGACCTCGACCGGGTGGAGGCGGCCCTGGGCCTGCGCGACGAGGCCGCGGTGATCGCCGAGCCCTTCCGCCAGTGGGTGATCGAGGACCGCTTCGCGGCGGCACGGCCCCGGTGGGAGAGCGCGGGGGCGCTCCTCACCGACGACGTCCTCCCCTGGGAGGAGACCAAGCTCCGCATCCTCAACGCCGGGCACTCGCTGCTCGCCTACCTGGGGCTCTCACTCGGGCACCGCACCATCGCCGAGTGCGCGGCCGACACCGTCGCGGCCACGGCGGTGCACAGGCTCGTCCACGAGGAGGCCCTGCCCTCGCTGCGCCTGCCCGAGGGGCTCGACGGTCCCGCCTACGCGGAGTCGGTCCTGGCGCGGTTCGCCAACCCCGCGCTGGGCCACACGACCGCGAAGGTCGCCGCCGACGGCTCCCAGAAGATCGGCCCGCGCCTGCTCCCCACGATCCGGGCGGTCAGGGAGCGGGGCGGCGAACCCCGCTGGGGCGCTCTGGCGGTGGCGGCCTGGATGCACCACGTCGCCACCGCCGGGCCCCGGGTGGAGGACCCGCTGGCCGCCACCCTCGCCGGGCTGCTGCCCGACCGGAGGCGTGCCGCGGACGTGGTCCCGCGGCTGATGGAGGCGGGAGTCTTCCCCGGGGAACTCGTCGCCGACACCGTCTTCACCGGCCTGGCGGCCCACTGGTACGAGCTCATCGACGCCGGGGACACCCGCGCCCTCGGCAAGGAGATCACGCTGTGACGCGAACGGACGCCGTTCTGGGCCGATCCCCGGTCATCCCCGTGGTCACGGTCGACGACCCCGGTCTGGCCGTCCCCCTGGCCGAGGCGCTCCTGGCCGGCGGAGTCGGGGTCGTCGAGATCACCCTGCGCACCCCCGGGGCCCTCTCCGCCGTCCGCGCGGTGGCCCGAGGGGTGCCGGGCATGCTGGTGGGGGTCGGGACGGTGCTCACTCCCCGGCAGGCGGACGCCGCCGTCGAGGCCGGAGCCGACTTCCTCGTCACCCCCGGCACCACACCGGGACTGCTGCGGCACCTGGCCCGGAGCGGGATCGCCGCCCTGCCCGGGGTGGCGACCGTGAGCGAGGTGCTGGCCGCGCGGGAGGAGGGGTTCCTCGCGCAGAAGGCCTTCCCCGCCACGGCCCTGGGACCGGGGTTCCTCACGGCCGTGGCCGGGCCGGTCCCCGACGTCGTGTTCTGCCCGACGGGCGGGATCACGGCCGACAGCGCACCCGACTACCTGGCCGCCCCCAACGCCGCGTGCGTCGGCGGAAGCTGGCTCACCCCGCAGGACGCGGTCCGGGACGGGGACTGGGAGCGCATCACCCGGCTCGCCGCCGAGGCGGTCACGCTCCGCTGAACCGGCCGGACGCCGGCCGATCACGCGAGGGCCGGCCCGCCGCCGACGCGGTCGCCCCTCAGGCCGCCGCCGGGTCCCGGCGGAGGGCGCCCTCCTCCTCACGGGCGCGCAGCCGCGTGTAGAGGACCGGGAGCGCCACGCCCACCGGGGGCATGACCGCCACGGGCAGCAGCACGAGGGCGACGGCGGCCGGGGTGTAGTGGACCAGGGTCGCGGTGACGAAGATGTTCCCGTCGCTGAAACGCATCATGGCCTCCTCGGCGGGGAGGGCGAGGGGCGACGCCGCGAGCAGGAGGAGCGTGAACGCCACCGCGACGGCCGCCGCGGTCAGCAGCCAGAGGCCGGCCGCTCCCGCCTGCGCGCCTCGGGTCAGCGCCCAGGAGCGGCGCACCGCACGCCACACCCCGACGTCCTCGAACACCACGGCGGAGGGGGCCAGGGACAGGCGGACCATGGCGTAGGGGCCCACGCAGCCCGCGGCGAGGGGCAGGCCCAGGCCCACCGCCCAGTCCGCCGCGCCGAAACCGGTGAAGGGGGAGCGCGGCCTCTCGACGCCGGGGATCAGGTCCCGCGCCAGGGAGTCGAACAGGGAGAACGCCACCAGCGCGGCCACGACGACGCACAGCCCGGTCAGCAGCTGCGTCCCGAGGACACGGGGCAGGTGCGGACGCGCACGCCGCCACAGTCCTCCGGCGGGAGGGGCGCCGCTCCCGGACGGGGCGTCGCGGACGGCGGCGGCGTGCGCGGCGTACAGCAGGGTGAGGACCACGGCCAGGAGCAGGAGCAGAAGGAGCACCACGAGGATCCCGGTCAGGGTGAACGTGACGTCGATGTCGCCCGTGGCGGAGAACGGGGGGACCTCCTGGTCGAGGTTGGATCGCACGCGCTCCCGCAGGAGCACGAAGGCGTCCCATGCCAGGGAGAATCCCAGGACCGCGATCGCGGCCACACCGCAGGCGGCCAGGGCCGTCACGGCGAGGGCCGCCCCGTACAGCGGGCGCCCGAGGCGGACGGTGGTCGCCAGCGCCTCCCCCAGCAGGCTCCGCGCACCTTCGTCCCCCGGCGCCGCCGGCCCTCCCGGTTCCGGGGTGTCACGCTGTCCGGTGCTGCCCGCCATGTCGGCCCTGTCCTTCGTCTCGCGCCCCGGGGCGGCCGTGACGGGACCCGCGGACCGCTGCCACGCCGGCCCGGTGGACCGGTGGTCCGCTGCGCCGCGCACGTCCTGATCGCGTGCCCGGTTCCGGGGGGATCAGCGGGTTCGGCACGATACCAGCCGGTCGGCGGGCTCCGGCCCGGCCGGGGCGCGGAAGGCCCGCGGGGACGAGCGCCGTGGACGGCCCGGCCCGCGGTGGCCGGGCCGTCCACGGGCCGGGGGCCTCAGACCGCCGCCTTCCTCCCCCCGATGGCGACCGCCAGGTCGAAGGCGTTCTGCACCGACCCGGTGGCGGCCACGCCCTTGCCGACCACGTCGAACGCGGTGCCGTGCGCCGGTGTGCAGATCGGCACAGGCAGACCGCCCGCGATGGTGACGCCGCCGTCGAAGCCCATCAGCTTCATGGCGATCTGCCCCTGGTCGTGGTACATGGTCAGGATCCCGTCGAAGTCGCCCGCCTTGGCGCGCAGGAAGATCGTGTCCGACGGGAACGGGCCCGCGGCGTCCACGCCGTGGCCGGCCAGGTCGCCCACGGCGGGGCCGATGACGTCGATCTCGTGCCGGCCGAACCGGCCGCTCTCCCCCGCGTGCGGGTTGAGCGCGCACACGCCGATGCGCGGGGCGGCCAGGCCGGAACCGCGCAGGACCCGGTCGAGGAGGAGGCCCGCCTCGACGACGTTGTCGCGGGTGATGCCCGCGTCGACCTCGGCGATGGAGACGTGCGAGGTGACGCGGGCGGTCCACAGGCCCGGCAGCACGTTGAGCTCGGAGGTGAAGGTCTCCACCCCCAGGACCTCCTCGAACCAGCGCAGCTCGTCGTTCTCGGTCATCCCCGCCAGGTGGAGCGAGGACTTGTTGAGGGGGGCGAACAGGATGGCGTCCACCCGTCCGTCCCGGGCCATGTCGAGGGCCACGGCGAGGTTGGCGAGTGCCCAGAGCCCGCCCTCCCGGGTGGCCTTGCGGCGCTCGAAGCCGTCGGTCGTCCCGGCCGGGCGGGCCCCGCTGTTGTCGTAGAGGACGGGGAGTCCCGTGCCGGGTCCGTCCCCGTGGGCGACGGGCAGCCCGGCGTCCTCGCCGGCCGCCCGCAGCTCGTCCGCGTCGGAGATGAGGACGATGTCGGCGGCGTCCGTGTTCTCGCGGCGTGACAGCAGTCGGGCGATCAGTTCGGGGCCGACCCCGGCCGGGTCCCCGAGGGTGATCGCGACGCGGGGACGGGGGGTGGGGGTGGTGGTCATGGCTGCCTTTCCGGAGGGTGGGGCTCGTACGCTGTGCTTCGGGGCGGCCCGGACCGGGCCTGGGTCGGCGTCTCAGTCGTCCGGGCGCCGGGGGGTGTCCAGGACCTCCTCTCCTTCCGGGGCCCGGCCGGTCCCGCCGTCGGTGCCCTCGGGGCCGGTGCGGTCCGTCGCGGCCTGTGCTCCGCGGTCCGTCCCACCGGACGCCTCCGCGGGGCGGTGCGCCCGCGTCCGGCTCCGGACGGCCCGCACCGCGGCGGGGCCCACGACCAGCGCGAGCGCCACGCCCAGGATGGTGAGCGCGGGGCCGCTGGAGGCGAGCAGGGGCAGGATCTCGCCCTCGCCGAGCGCCGAGGTCTGGACCAGCGCCGTCTCGAACAGCGGACCGATGACCAGGCCCAGGACGAACGGAGCGACGGGCAGGTTCAGGCGCTTCATCGCGTAGCCGACGAAGCCGAACACGACCACGATCCACACGCTCAGCATGCTGTTCTTGACCGAGTAGGCGCCGACCAGGCTCGTGACGATGATGAGCGGGTAGAGGACCGAGTACCTCAGTCGGAGCAGCTGGGCGAAGACGGGTGCGAGCGGCAGGTTCAGCAGGAGCAGGATGGCGTTGCCGATGAAGAACGACGCCAGCAGGCCCCACACCAGGGTGGGCTGTTCCTCGAAGAGCAGCGGGCCCGGCTGGATTCCGTAGACCAGGAACGCGCCGAGGAGGACCGCCGTGGTGGCGCCGCCGGGCACCCCCAGGACCAGTGTGGGGATGAAGTTGGCGTTGGATCCCGAGCTGGTGGCGGCGTCCGGCGCCACGACGCCCTCGATGGCGCCGGTGCCGAGCTGGTCGCGGTTCCTGGAAAAGCGCTTCTCGGCTCCGTAGGCCATGAAGGACGCGAGCGTGGTCCCGGCGCCGGGCAGGCAGCCAAGGACGAATCCGACGAGCGTGCCGCGTGCCGTGGCGGGGATGGAACGCCTGATGTCCTCCCTGGTCAGGAGCAGGTCGCGGAACCGGGCGCGGATCGGTGTGGCCATGCCCCGGTGCAGCTGGTTGAGGAGCTCCCCGATCGCGAAGAGGCCGATCATGACCTCGACGTAGGGCAGGCCGCCGAACAGGCCGACCTGGTCGAAGGTGTACCGGGGCGTTCCCGATCCGACGTCCACGCCGACGCTGGAGACCAGGATCCCGGCCAGCCCGAGGGCGGCGCCCATCATGAGGTTCCGGCCGGAGAACACCATGATCGTGCACAGTCCGAGGGCCATGACCGCCAGGATCTCGGGCGGGCCGAACCCGAGGGCGACGTCCGCGAAGACGGGTGCCAGCGTGGTCAGGGCGACGAGCGCGATGAGGGCGGCCGTGAAGGAGCCGAGCGCCGAGATGGCCAGGGCGGGTCCGGCCCGGCCGGCGCGCGCCATGCGGTAGCCGTCGAACGTGGACACCACCGACGACGCCTCACCGGGGGTGGCGACCAGGATGGCGGTGATCGTGGCCCCGAACTGCGAGCCGTGGTAGATGCCCGCCAGCATGATGAGCGCGGTCAGCGGGTCGAAGGTGAGGGTGACGGGGATCAGGATGGCCACGCCGGTGGCCGATCCGAGCCCCGGGAGGATGCCGATGACGGTGCCGAGCAGGACGCCGACGAAGCACCAGAGCAGGTTCTCGGGGGTGAGCGCCGCGGTGAAGCCGACGGTGAGGTTGTCGATCACACCGCACCCCACAGGGCCGGGTCGAACACGCCGAGCGGCAGGGGCACCCGCAGGAGGACGACGAACAGCAGGTAGCACACGACCAGGACGCCGAGCGAGGCGCCGAGCGCGACCGGCCACCGGAGCCGTTCGACGCCGATCGTCAGGAACAGGGTCAGGGCGGCGAGGGTCGGCAGCATGCCCAGGAACGGGATCAGGGTCGCCGTGACCACCAGCGCGGCGGAGACGACGATCAGCTTGCGGTGGACCGCCCTCCGCTCCCCGTCCGTGCGCTCGGACTCCTCCTCGACGTGGCCGTCGCCCTCCAGGACCGTCCCGGCGCGCAGCTCCCGGTGGAGCATGGCGAGCCCGATCAGCAGGAGGGCCAGCCCGGCGACGCGGGGCAGTGCCCCGGGCCCGACGGTGCCGTCCTCCACGGTCGTCCACGGGTAGGAGAACGACCCGAGGAAGAAGAGCCCGCCGATGCCGGCGAGCACGGCGTGCGTGGCCAGGACCGAGGGTCTGGCGCGGGTCGGGGCCGCCTCCCCGCCGGGAGCGCCGGGCGCGGGGCCGCTCATCGGAACACCTCCTGCATCTGTGCGTCGTAGTCGTCCAGGTAGTCCTCGAACTCCTCGCCCGCGAGGTCGGCGGGGAGGAGGAGGTCGTCCTCGATGTAGTCCCGGTACAGCTCGGAGTCCATGGCGTCGAGGATCGCGTCGATCCAGTAGTCGCGCTGGACCTCGGAGATGCCGTCGGGGGCGAGGACGCCGCGCCAGATGGAGACCTCGGCGTCCAGCCCCTGTTCGTGGGCGGTGGGGACCTCGCCCAGGAGGGGGTCCTCGTAGCGTTCGGCGGTGAGCGTGCACAGGGCCTTGAAGTCACCGCTCTCCAGGTAGGGCCTGGCGGACGCGGCGCTGGCGGGCGCCACCTCGATCTGCCCTCCCATGAGGGCGGTGAGGACCTCGCCGGTGGATCCGTAGGGTACGACGGAGAACTGTCCGCCGTTCTTCTCGAACTCCGCGGTGACCAGGGCGTCCGCCCCGGTCCGGCCGCTGGAGCCGGTCCTGACGGCGGCGTCCCGGCCGGCCTCGACGAGGTCGGCGCAGGTCTCGTACGGCGCGTCGGCGTCGGCGACGACCATCCGGGAGTCCTCGGCGAACATCACCAGGGGGGTGAAGTCGCGGTAGGTGAAGGGCACCTCGTAGACGAGGGGAAGGGTGTTGAGCGCGCTCTCGGCGACCAGCAGCGCGTTGCCGTTGCCCTGCTCGGACAGGAAGGTGGCCCAGCCGACCGCGCCGGACCCGCCCTCCCTGTTCTGTACGTTGACGTTGAAATCGGCGTCGAGGTCGTTGAGGGACTCGGCGACGACGCGGGCGGAGCGGTCGCTGCCTCCGCCCGGGGCGAAGGCGACGAGCGCGGAGACCGAGCCCCGGGGGGTCCAGTCGGCGGGGACGTCGGGAGTGGTGTTCAGCATCGAGCACCCCGCGAGCAGGGTGCAGGCGCTCGACGCGGCCAGTGCCATGCGCAGTGGTGGCTTCATGTCAGCCCTCTTGCGTCCGGGGGGTGGACGGAATTCTCCGAGGCGCAACCTGAGCAACATCAGAGATCCTATTGGATATGGGAACAAGCTAGGGCTCTGAACTGGTGTTGACAAGAGGGCGAAACAAAGTGAACGGAATGTGAAGCGGCCGAGGGGGGCGCTGGGGACCGCCCCCCCCCCCCCCCCCGCGGCGGTGTCGGACCGGTCGTGTCAGCCGTCGACGGACACCCGGTGGGCCACGGCGGACAGGTGGTCCCGCATGGTCGCGCGGAGGTGGTCGCGGTCGCCGGACTCGAAGGCGGCGAGGATCGCGGCGTGCTCCCGCAGGGCCTGGTCCATGTCGAGGATGCCGTGGTGGGCGGTCTGGCGGAGCCGGTGGACGTGGGCGTTCAGGGACTCGGCCGCCTCCGTCAGGAAGCGGTTGCCCGCGGCCCTGATGATCGTCAGGTGGAAGTCCCAGTCGGCGGCGAAGTACTCGCGCATGTCGGCGAAGTCGGGCGGCCACTCGCCGGTCCCCCTGCGCTGCCGCACATTGTGGGCGGCCAGGACGTGTTGGGCGTGGGCCACGCGCAGGGCCGGCAGCAGCTCGTCGGCGTGGTCGGCGGCGCGCTCCACGGCGGCGACCTCCAGGATGCCGCGCATGTCGAAGAGCTCGCGCAGCTGGTCCGGGGAGAGCGGAGGGGCCACGCGGTAGCCCTTCAGGGCGACCCTCGACACCAGGCCGGTGTGCTCCAACTGGACCAGGGCCTCGCGGACCGGGGTCGGCGAGACCTGCAGTTCACGGGCGAGCGGGTCGATGCCGAGGGAGCTTCCGGGAGGCGCCGAGCCGTCCAGGAGCTTCTCCAGGATCGCGTCGTACACGCCGTCGCGCAGGGCACGGCGGGACACGGCGGCGCTCTTGGCGGGCGGAACCTCGGCGGGGGAGGT
Organism: Nocardiopsis codii; assembly: GCF_036327455.1. NCBI lineage: Bacteria > Bacillati > Actinomycetota > Actinomycetes > Streptosporangiales > Nocardiopsidaceae > Nocardiopsis > Nocardiopsis codii. The sequence continues at coordinate 66,092 of NZ_JAUZMY010000032.1, forward strand.
GGTCTCTCTGTCGTTCATCTCCTCCCGATCCTAGCCCGCGGGCGCTCCTTCTCGCGAGACAGGGACTGTCCAGTATCGGAAATATCCTATAGGTTCTATGATTCCAAGGCGGATGACGTGGCGCCACCGACCCGGCGCCCGTGCGTCCGCCCCGGACCGAACGGCCTGCCCGGCCCGCGACCCCCCGGAGACGACGATGCCCCACACCGCAGAGGACTGGCCGATCGGCGCCGCGCTCCTCCAGTTCCCCGGCACCACCCCGGACGGCGGATCCGTCCAGGACGCCCCCGCCCCGACCTGGGACGCCGTGCTCGGCGAAGTCGCTGCCGAGGGGTTCGACCACGTCGACCTCACCGACAGCTGGCTGCGCCCGGGCGACCTCTCCCCCGCCCGGCGGGAGGAACTGGCGCACGTCCTCAAGAGGCGCGAACTCGGGATCTCCGCCATCTCTGTGACCCGGCGCAGCGTGATCGACCCCGACCCGGCCGTCGCCGAGGACAACCTCGCCTACCTGCTCCGCACCGTCGACGCCGCCGCCGACCTGGGCGCCACCGTCGTCTGCGCGGGGCTGCACCGGCCCCTGACACCGGCCCAGCGGAGCGCCCTGTGGTTCTGGCACGAACCGGGGGGCGCCGACCCTGAGGGCGACGAACGCACCTGGGCGCTGGCCGTCGAGCGCCTGCGCGCCGCCGGCGAGCGCGCGGCGCACCACGGCCTGCGGCTGTCCCTGGAGATGTACGAGGACACCTACCTCGGCACCCCCGAGAGCGCCGTGCGGCTGGTCCGCGACATCGGGCTGCCCAACGTCGGGCTCAACCCCGACCTCGGCAACCTGGTCCGCCTGCACCGGCCGGTCCGGCCCTGGGAGGAGCTGCTGCGCCCGGTCCTGCCCTACGTCGACTACTGGCACGTCAAGAACTACCACCGCGACTTCGACCCGGCCACCGGCGCCTACTTCACCGTGCCCGCGCCGCTGGAGGGCGGGGTCATCGACTACCGCCGCGCGCTGGAGATGGCGCTTCGGGCGGGGTTCGACGGTCCGATCTGCACCGAGCACTACGGCGGCGACGGACTCGGAGTGTCCGCGCGCAACCGGGACTACCTGCGGCGCCTCCTGGCCGCCAAGCTCCCCCTCGTCGGAGCCCAGCGCGGGGAGGGACGGCCGTGACCCTCCTCGTCAACGACCCCGCCGACTTCGCCGACGAGTCCCTCGCCGGGTTCGCGGAGGCCCACTCCGACGAGGTCCGCGCCCTGCACGGGGGCGTCGTCCGCGCGTCCGCCACCCCCCGCGGCCACGTCGCCGTCGTCCTCGGGGGCGGGACCGGCCACTATCCCGCGTTCGCGGGCTGGGTCGGCCCGGGCTTCGCCCACGGAGCCGCGTGCGGCAACGTCTTCTCCTCCCCCTCCGCCGCCCAGATCTGCTCGGTGGCGCGCGCGGCGCAGAACGGCGGCGGCGTGGTCCTGGGCTTCGGGAACTACGCGGGCGACGTGCTCCACTTCGGCCAGGCCGCCGAGCAGCTGCGCGCCGAGGGCGTGGACGTCCGCGTCGTCGCCGTCACCGACGACGTCGCCTCGGGCCCCGCACACGACACCGGACGGCGCAGGGGCGTCGCCGGCGACCTGCCGGTCCTGAAGATCCTGGGCGCCGCCGCGGAGGCGGGCCACCACCTGGACGAGGTCCACCGGCTGGGGATCAAGGCCAACGCCGCGACCCGGTCCCTGGGGGTGGCCTTCGGAGGCTGTACCCTGCCGGGCGCGGACCGCCCCCTGTTCACCGTGGAAGCCGACCGGATGGGCGTGGGGCTGGGCATCCACGGCGAACCCGGGATCGAGCAGCGCCCCCTTCCGGCCGCCGACGAGGTCGCCGACCTCCTGGTGGACGGTGTCCTGGCCGAACGCGGCGAGGCCGCCGCGGCCGTCGGAGGCGCCACCCGGGTCGCGCCCGTGCTCAACGGTCTCGGCGCCACCAAGTACGAGGAGCTGTACGTCGTCCACCGCCGGGTGGCCGAGCGGCTCTCGGCCGCGGGCCTCACCGTCGTCGCCCCCGTGGTCGACGAGCAGGTCACCAGCCTGGGCATGGCCGGGCTGTCCCTCACCCTCACGTTCCTCGACCCCGAGCTGGAGCGGCTGTGGACGGCGCCGGCCGTGACCCCGGCCTTCCGGCGCGGCCACCTGCCGCCCCGCCCGCCCCGGACCGACGACCTGGTCGGCTCCCGGCGCACTCCCCCGGTGGTCCCGGGGGACGGCCCGTCGCGGGACCTGGGCACGCGGATCGCCGCGGCGCTGGGGACCGTCCGCGACACCGTCGCCGCCCACGAGCGCTCCCTCGGCGAACTCGACGCCGTCGCCGGTGACGGCGACCACGGGATCGGCATGCGGCGCGGCGCCGAGGCCGCGCTCTCCGCGGCGGAGGACGCCGTCGCGCTCGGCGCGGGCGCCCGCACCGTCCTGGTCAAGGCCGGGGCGGCCTGGTCGGAGCGTGCGGGCGGCACGTCCGGGGCGCTCTGGGGGGCGGCTCTGACCGCGTTCGGTGCGGAGCTCGGCGACTCCGGCCGGGCCGACCGGACCCGGCTCGTGGCGGGTGCGCGGGCAGCGGTCGACGCCGTGGTGCGCCTGGGCGGGGCCCGCCCGGGCGACAAGACCCTCGTCGACGCGGCCGTTCCCTTCGCCGACCGGCTGGCGGCGGAGGCCGGCAGCGCCGGCCTGGCCGGGGCCTGGGCCGCGGGGGCCGGGGCCGCACGGCTGGCGGCGGACGCGACCGCGTCGATCCCCGCCCGGCTGGGCCGGGCCCGGGCCCACGGCGACAACAGCCTCGGCACCCCCGACCCGGGCGCGGTCTCGCTCTCCCTCATCCTCACCGCACTGACATCCCACTTCGGACAGGAGAACCACTGATGCGCGTCGCCGTCGGCTCCGACATCGCCGGATTCGACTACAAGGAGGCCTTCAAGAACGACCTCGCCGCCGCCGAGGCGGTGACGGAGGTGGTCGACGTCGGGGTGGGACCCGACCAGGACACCGACTACCCGCACGTGGCGGTCGAGGCGGCCCGGCTGGTCGCCGACGGCCGGGTCGACCGCGCGGTGCTCGTGTGCGGGACCGGCCTGGGCGTGGCCATCGCCGCCAACAAGGTGCCGGGGGTCCGGGCCGTGACCGCCCACGACTCGTTCTCCGTGGAGCGGTCCGTCCTCTCCAACGACGCCCAGGTGCTCTGCCTGGGGCAGAGGGTCGTCGGCCGGGAACTGGCCCGGAGGCTGGTCCGCGAATGGCTGACCTACACCTTCGACGACTCCTCCCCCTCCGCGGACAAGGTGCGCGCCCTGTGCTCCTACGAGCCGACGGTGGAGGGAACGTGACACACCGGCCGCTCTGGATCGGCACCAGCTTCAAGATGAACAAGACGCGGGCCCAGTCCGTCGCCTACGCGACGCGGCTGCGGTCTGAGCTCGGCGGGGGTGTGCCCGGGGTCCGGGCGTTCGTGATCCCCCCGGCGACCGCCCTGGCCGAGGTGTCACTGGCGCTGGAGGGCGCTCCCGTCCGCACGGGTGTCCAGAACGCCCACTGGGCGGACGGGGGCGCCTGGACCGGCGAGCTCTCCGTCCCCCAGGCGGCCGACGCGGGCGCGCGGATCGTCGAGATCGGCCACTCCGAGCGGCGGGCGCACTTCGCCGAGACCGACGGGACGGTGCGCCTGAAGGTCGGGGCCGTCCTGCGCCACGGGCTGACGCCGCTGGTGTGCTGCGGGGAGAGCGCGGAGGTGTTCGCGCGCGGAGGGTCCGTCGAGCACGTGCTCCGCCAGGTGGAGGCGGCCTTCGCCGGCCTCTCCGGGACCCGCGGCGACGAGGGGCTCGGACGGGCCCTGATCGCCTACGAACCGGTCTGGGCCATCGGCGAGCACGGGCGCGAGCCGCGGCCGGAGGACGTCGCCCCGGTGCACGAGGCGCTGGCGGCGGAGTGGGGCGACCGGGTCGGGGGCGTCCTGTACGGGGGCTCCGTCACCCCGGGCAACGCCGCCGACCTGCTCCGCGTCCCCGGGGTGGGCGGGCTCTTCGTGGGCCGTGCGGCCTGGGACGTCGAGGGGTTCCTGGAACTCCTGCGGGTCGGGCGGCGGCACGCGGGCGCGATGGCCTGACAGGCGCCCGGGGTGTCCCCGCCCGGTGGGAGGGGCCGGGGAGCACCGGTGGGCGCGGCCCCCGCGGCGGCGCCGAGGGCTCAGCCCGCACGCCGCTGCCGCGGGCCCGCCTCCACGGCGCCGCCGCGGCCCGGGGGCGGCTCAGGCGGCGGTGACCGCCGCCGCCAGCAGCACCGCTGCCGAGAACAGCAGCGCCCCCGGCGCCCCTGCCGTGCCCGCCATCCCCGCCGCGGCGGCGGGGATGGCCACCTGGCCCAGGCGGTTGCCCCAGATACGCAGGGCCAGCGCGGCGCCCTTCGCCTGCCTCGGCGCCGCGGTGGCGACCTCCGCCATGGTCAGCGGCTGGCCCAGCCCCAACAGGAACCCGCCCACGACCAGCACCGCGCCCAGCGCGACCGGTCCCGCGCCCGGCACGGCGACCAGCGCCAGGGACAGCGCCGCCACGGCCGTACTGGCCACGATCAGCTGCTTGCGCGACCAGCGCGCGAGCAACCGGGAGAGCAGCAGCCGGGAGAGCAGGGAACTCGCCGCGCGCAGGCTCAGGAGGACGCCCACCATCACGGGCGGGATGCCCCGGCTCTCCGCGATCAGCGGCAGGTACGCGGTGAGGATGTCCACGGCCGACAGCAGGGCCAGGCTGGCCAGGAGCGCGGAGGGCATGCCGCGCCTGCGCAGGAGGGTCAGGGTCGGGACGGGCTCGCTGTCCTTTCCCCCGGTGGGCGCCGGCGAGCGCAGCCGCAGCAGGAGGAGGATCGGCAGGAACCCCAGGACGGCGGTGACGCAGGCGATCAGGAGCGCGGTCGAGGTCGCGGAGAGCAGGGCCGCACCGGACGCGTCGGCGAGGACGGCGCCGGAGATGAGCGGCCCGGCGAGCTGGCCCAGCGACGCTGCGGCGGTGAACCAGCCGAAGTCGCGGTCGAGGTTCCCGGGCGGGGAGAACCGCGCGATGAGCCCCTGCCCGGCGACCATGCACAGCAGGTGGCCGACCCCGACCACGGTGCTGGCGACCGCGAGGGAGACGAGGCCGGTCGTGAACGCCAGGAACACGCATCCGGCGGCCAGGACCACCGCCCCCATCCCGACGATCCAGGCGGTGCGCCGGGCGAGGTCGGTCGCCCGGCCCAGGGGGACGGCGATCAGGAGGGGGAGCAGCGCGTACGCGGCGGTGACGAGGCCGACCGCCACCGCGTCCCCGCCGACCGCGATGGTCCGGTACGAGATCAGCGGACGGGCGAGGTTGAGGGCGGTGTGGGTCAGCACCACACTTGTCAGGAGCGGCCACAACCATGCCTGTCCCGGTATCCGCCCTACCCCCATGAAGCCCCCTCCAGATAATCGCTTACGCCCCACGCGCACCAAAAACCCCAGGAGTTACAAAAACCCCAGGTGCGAGCGGATCATCCCATGAGTTCCCGTCCACACCGGAGAGCGCCCCCATGCCTGGGCCGGTGACGCGGTCTCCGGGTTCCCTCGCGCTGTCCCGGCGGACCGGGCCGCACAGGCGGCGGCAACAGGCCTCGGGAGGAGCGGCGGAGGAGGGGTGGTCCCTCTCCCCGACGGGCGGCGAGCCCGGTTCGGACCGCCCTACTCGAAGGACGGCAGGCTGCGCACCGCCGCCGCGAGGGCGGTGCGCACCAGTGCGCCCATCCCGCCCGCGGGGTCCGCGTCCGCACCGCGGGGGTGCCGCACCTGCTCCTCGGCGGCCAGGCGCAGCGCGGCGTTGAGGGTCGCGGCCTGCATCCGGACGGCCAGGGCGTCGGCGGGGGCGCCGGTGCGGGCGGCGATGACGTCGGCGAAGACCGCCTCCGCCGCGTGGTGGACCTCGAGCCAGACCGCCATGAGGCCGGGTTCGGTGCGGGTCATCCGGATGAGGTCCGTGACGGACTCCGCCGGGACCAGGGCGTCCCCGTCGAAGACCCCCTCCCGGTCCAGGTGGTCCAGGAGTGCGGTGTCCGCCGGACAGGAGCGCAGGTGGCCGGCCATCAGGTCCAGGCCCGTGGTGAGCAGGGGCCGGACGCAGCTCTCCTTGGAGGGGAAGTACCGCCACAGCGTCCGGGTGGAGATCCCGAGCTCGTGCGCGATGTCGTCGCCGGTGGTGCCCGACACCCCCTTCTCGGTGAACAGCCGCACCGCCGCGCGGGCGATCTCCATGCGGATGATCTCCCTGCGCCGCTCGGTCATGGGCGGGCGGCCCCGGGTCGAGGGCTCGGATTGCGGGGACCGGGTCGTCGGCACGTCCATCCCTCCACTCGGACCTCCAGGGCGAACCCACTCTACCCAGGTCGCGGCCCCTCTTCCCTCATATTTGTCTCTGAGTGACAAAAAGTCCTACAGTGACAACCACACCCCAGTCGGGGCCGCGCGTCACCAGCGAGAGGACTTCCCATGACCGGATCGGGCCTGAGGAACAAGAGCGTCATCGTCACCGGAGGCGGATCCGGCATCGGCAGGGCCGGCGCCCTGGCCTTCGCGAAGGAGGGGGCACGGGTCCTCGTCGCCGACATCAACGCGGACCCCGCCGAGGAGGTCGCCCGGGAGATCCGGGAGGCGGGAGGCACCGCCGAGACCGTGATCGGGGACCTGAGCCGGCCCGAGACCGTCGACACGGTGGTCGCGACCGCGGTCGAGAAGCTGGGAGGGATCGACGTCCTGGTCAACAACGCCGGGATCATGGACGACCTCTCCGCCGCGGCCGACGTCTCCGACGCCGTCTGGGAACGGCTCCTCAGGGTGAACCTGACGGCGCCCTTCCTGCTCACCCGCGCGGCCCTGCCGCACATGGTGGACCGGGGCCGGGGCTCGATCGTCTTCACCGCCTCGGAGGCGTCGCTGCGCGGCAGCGCGGCCGGGGCCGCCTACACCGCGTCCAAGCACGGCGTGATCGGCCTGATGAAGTCGACGGCGATCATGTACCGCGACAAGGGCGTCCGGGTCAACGCGGTCGCGCCGGGCGGCACCGCCACCTCCATCTCCGTCGACCCGACGACCATGACGGGGCCCACCGTCCTGGGACACTACGCCGCCAACATGGGGCGGGTCGCCGAGGCCTCCGAACTCGCCTCGGCGATCGTCTTCCTCGCCTCCGACGCCGCGAGCAACGTCAACGGCGTGGTCCTCCCGGTGGACAACGGCTGGTCGGCCGTCTGACACACCGGCCGCCCGCGACGGCGGCCACTCCCCCGCGCCTCCGGGGCCCGGTTCCACGCGCCGCACCGGTCGCACGGAGCCGGGCCCCGGGTCACCTCGGAGCGAGGACGAGGAGCGGCCCCGGTGCCGTCCCGGAGGGGCGGCACCGGGGCGACATGGCGAAAGACGGGGCCACCTTCCTTGCCAGATACCCCCTAGGGGTATACTTTGGGCAGTATGAACGCGACTCCCCACGAACACGACCCGCACTCCGACCACCCGGGCGGCGCGGATCACGGAGATCCCGCGGATCGCCCCGGTCCGGCAGGACACGACGGGCACGCGGACCGCCGGAGCCCTGCGGGACACCACGAGAACGGCGGCCACGGGGGCCACGGCGACCACGTGGGCCGGTTCCGGCGGCTGTTCTGGATCATGCTGGTCCTGGCCGTTCCCGCGGTCGGGCTGAGCACGATGTTCGCGTCCGTCGTCGGCTACACCGTTCCGGACGCGCCCGGCGTCGGATGGGTCTCGCCCGTGCTCGGCACCGTGATGTACCTGTGGGGCGGACGCCCGTTCCTGACGGGAGCGGTCAGCGAGGTCAGGGCGCTCAAGCCCGGCATGATGCTGCTGATCGCCCTCGCCCTCACCGTGGCGTTCTTCTCCTCCTGGGGTGCGAGCCTGGGCGTCCTCTCCCACGAGCTGGACTTCTGGTGGGAGCTGGCCCTGCTCGTCGTGATCATGCTCCTGGGCCACTGGATCGAGATGCGCTCCCTGGCGCAGACCTCGTCCGCGCTGGAGTCCCTGGCCGCGCTGCTGCCCGACGAGGCCGAGAAGGTCGTCGGGGACGGGGTGGTCACCGTCGCCCCCGCCGACCTGGCCCTGGGGGACACGGTCGTCGTCCGCCCCGGCGGCCGGGTACCCGCGGACGGCCGGGTCACGGAGGGCACCGCCGACGTCGACGAGTCGATGATCACCGGCGAGTCCCGCCCGGTCGCCCGGGGCCCCGGGGACCACGTCGTCGCCGGGACCGTCGCCACGGACACGGCGCTGCGGGTGCGGATCACCGCCGTGGGCGAGGACACCGCGCTCGCGGGGATCCAGCGCCTGGTCGCCGACGCCCAGAGCTCGTCCTCGCGCGCACAGCGCCTGGCCGACAGGGCCGCCGCGTGGCTCTTCTGGTTCGCCCTGGTCTCTGCGGCCATCACCCTCACCGTCTGGTCGGTCCTCGGGATGCCCGACGACGCCCTGATCCGGACCATCACGGTCCTCGTCATCGCCTGCCCCCACGCCCTCGGGCTGGCCATCCCGCTGGTGGTCTCCATCGCCACGGAACGCGCGGCGAAGGGCGGCGTCCTGGTCAAGGACCGCATGGCGCTGGAGAGCATGCGCACCGCCGACACCGTCCTCTTCGACAAGACCGGCACCCTGACCAGGGGCGAGCCCGCCGTCACCCACATCGCCCCCGGCGCCGGGCTCGGGGAGGACGGGGTCCTGGCACTGGCCGCCGCGGTGGAGGCCGACAGCGAGCACCCCCTGGCCAAGGCCGTCGTGGCGGCCGCGCACCACCGGGGCGTCGACGTCCCCCGGGCCACCGGCTTCCGCGCCTCCACCGGCGTGGGTGTCTCCGCGACAGTGGAGGGCTCGCGAGTGGGCGTGGGCGGCCCCGGCCTGCTGGAGGAGCACGGAGCCGCCGAGATGGAGGCCGCACGGATCTGGAAGGACCGGGGCCAGATCGTCCTGCACGTGCTGGCCGACGGAGAGGTCGTCGGAGCACTCGCCCTGGCGGACGAGGTCCGCGAGGAGTCCCGGCAGGCGGTGCAGGCCCTGCACACCCTCGGCATCAGGGTCGTGATGATCACCGGGGACGCCGAGTCCGTCGCGAACTCCGTCGCCTCCGACCTGGGCATCGACCAGGTCTTCGCCGGTGTCCGGCCGGAGGACAAGGGCGCCAGGGTCGCCGGACTCCAGCGCGAGGGGCACAGGGTCGTCATGGTCGGGGACGGCGTCAACGACGCCCCCGCCCTCGCCCAGGCCGACATCGGGCTGGCGATCGGGGCGGGGACCGACGTCGCGATCTCCTCGGCCGGGGTGATCCTGGCGAGCGACGACCCCCGGTCGGTCCTCTCGGTGATCGAACTGTCCCGGGCCGGATACCGCAAGATGCAGCAGAACCTGTGGTGGGCCGCCGGGTACAACCTGATCTCGGTACCGCTGGCCGCCGGGGTGCTCGCCCCCGTCGGGTTCGTCCTGCCGATGGCCGTCGGCGCGGTGCTGATGTCGCTGTCGACGGTCGTGGTCGCCCTCAACGCACAGCTGCTGCGGCGGCTCGACCTGAGCCCCGGGGCGAGCACGGCGGCCGTGCTGCGGACGGGGTCCCGCTCCGCGTAGCCGGCCGCGGCACGTCGCCACGGCGGCACCGCACCGGGCACCGTGCGGCCCGCCCCCCCCCGGGCCCGCCCCCCCCCGCCCCCACCACCCGGACGGGCCCGGACACCGGGGGTCCCCGCCCCCCCCGCCCCCCCCCCGGGCCCGGCG
>NZ_JAUZMY010000033.1:0-70503 GCF_036327455.1 Nocardiopsis codii
TCTCACATCGGACGTTTTCCCCATGAGCCCCGCGGGCGAAGGGGGCCGACGGCCGCGCCGGAGCGGGCCGGGCGGGCCTCTGCCGCGCGGGGCCGGCGACCGGTTCCGGACCACGTGGGCGGCGGTGGGGGGGGCCCCCCCGGGGGGGACCCCCCCCCGCGCCAGTGTGTGCCCGGCTAGCGGACGCCGTCCGCGGCGAGCCGGTCGCGCCCGACTCCGGGGGCCCCGTCCTCCGTGGCGGCCTCCGCGTCCCCGACCTGGGCGGAGACGGAGGAGGGCGCCGTGACGATCCCCTGCTCGATCGCCATGGTCCGGAGCAGTCGCGGGGTCGTCCACAGCGTCGGCAGCATGATCAGCCCCACCGGCACCGCGGTCACCACGATGAACGACTGGAGCGCCTGGACGCCGCCGTCACCCACCAGGAGCAGCGCGATGGCCGCGATGCCCATGCCGAAGCACCAGAACGCCCGCACGTACCCGGGGGGCGCGCCCTCGTGCATGCTCGACGAGGAGATCGCGTAGGACATCGCGTCGAGGGTGGAGGCGAAGAAGATGAGCGTCACCACGACCATGAGCACCCCCAGGAGCGTGCTCAGGGGCAGCTCCTGGACGATGGCGAGCGCGGCGGCGGGAAGGCCGTCCGCCTCGTAGGCGCCCGAGACGGATCCGGGGTTCTGCTGCTCCAGCCAGATACCGGTGCCGCCCAGCGCGGTGAACCAGACGGTGGTCACCATCGCCGGGGCGACCGTGGCCCCGACGAAGATCTGCCGCACGGTGCGGCCGCGGGAGATGCGGGCGATGAAGATCGCCATCATCGGGCCGTACCCGAGGAACCAGCCGAAGAAGAAGACGGTCCAGTAGCCCAGCCACTGCTGGTCGCTCCGGAAGAGCGCCATGGGCACGAACTCGCGCACGTGCACCGCCATCGCCTGGAGGTAGAGGTCGATGATGAAGGGGACGGAGCCCAGTCCGACGATGGCCAGGATCAGCACCAGGGCGGTCCAGACGTTGGCCTTGCTCAGCAGCTGGATGCCGCGGTTGAGCCCGCTCACGGCCGAGACCGCGCCCACGACGGTCAGCCCGGCGATGATGGCCGCCTGGGTGCCGTACCCGTCGGGCAGACCGAACATCTGCCCGCCCATGTAGGACACCTGGAGCCCGAGGAAGCCGATCGGTCCGACGGTCCCGGCGACCACCGCGACCACGCAGCTGATGTCGACGACGGCGCCGATCCAGTGCGTCCGCACCCGTTCGCCCATGACCGGCCACAGCAGAGTCCTGGGGCGCAGCGGCATGCCCTTCTCGACACCGCGCATCATGACCAGGGTCGCCAGCGAGCCGCCGATGGCCCAGGCGGGGAACCCCCAGTGGACGAAGCTCTGGGCGAGCGCGACCGCGGCCCCTTCCATGCCGCCTGCCTGGTCCGCGTACGAGGGGGGCGCGTCGGTGTAGTGGGCGAGGGGCTCGGCCGCCGCCCAGAACACCCCGCCCGCGGCGAGCAGGGTCGTCATGACCATCGCGACCCACCGGAACCGGCTGAACTCCGGTGTGTCGGTGCCGCCCATGCGGACCCTGCCGTAGCGGGAGAACGCGAGGACGGTGGCGACGGCGAGCATGGCGATGAGCAGGACCTGCCAGTACGCGCCGAACCATTGCGCGGACCAGGCGAAGGACGCGTCGACGGCGGCACCGACCCAGGTGGGTGAGGCCAGAGCCGTCACCACGAAGGCGATCAGGAGCGCGCTGGTGACGCCCAGGACCCAGAAGTCGGGTCTTGTGCCTGACGCGGACACACGTGTGCGCAGGGTGGAGAACATGGAGAAGGGGATGCTCCTCGGTGGGAAACTGCCGACCGGCGTGTTCGACGGCCGGCGTGGAAGGGTCCGCCCGCTTCGCGGCGACGTCGCGGCGAAGTACACGGACTGTTGACGGAACGGAGGGACGCGGTGGCGCTGTGGTACGGCCTCCGGGCACGCCTCCGCCCCGTGCAGCGCGGACCAGTCAACCAGGGGTGCGGCGTGTTTCTCCCGTGAGGGAGGCCACGTCCGGCCGCGACGGCGGCTGTGTCGGCGTTCCGGGCCCCCGTGACATAACGCACCCGGGCGGTTGGACCGCCGTGTCCGTGGCAGGCAGCCCGGCGTGAGCCGCCGTCAGCCCGTCTCGGCCCGGCCGGGCCGCGGGTGCCCGCGGCTGGGAGCCCCCGCCGCCGTCGACCCGGACCTGCGGCCCTCCCCCGCACGCGGGCGGGCGGTCCCCTCCTCACCGGGGGACCGACGGAGCGGCGGCCCGGGAACGGCGTCGGGGCGGGGGATGCGCGGGTCCGCGCATCCCCCGCCCCTACGCGCTTCGGCCGTCAGTGGTGGTCCGGGACCGACGGCTCCCCGAGCCCCGCACGCCTGCGCGCGCGGCGGCCCACGCCCTCGACGGCGCGCAGCGCGTCGCGCACGTCCCTGGCCGACGGGGTGAACGGCAGGTTGTGGATGGTCTCCCCCGGTGCGGTCGCCGCGGCCACGACCCGGTCGAGCGTGGCGTCGTCGGCGTCTCCCAGCCCGGCCTCGGTGAGCGTGGTGGGCAGGCCGACCCGCGCGGTGAACTCCGCGAACGCGTCCACCTCCGAGGTGGGTGCGCCCTCCAGCAGCAACTGGGTGAGGGAGCCGATGTTGACCTTCTCCCCGTGCGCCAGGTGGTGTGTCTGGTCCACGGCGGTCAGCCCGTCGTGGACCGCGTGCGCGGCGGCCAGGCCTCCGGACTCGAAGCCGAGCCCGGACAGCAGGGTGTTGGCCTCCACCACCGCCTCGACGGCGGGCGTCACCAGGTTCCGCTCGACCGCCTCCAGCGCGGGCAGGGCCGACTCCCACAGGATGTCCCAGGACAGGCGTGCGAGCGCGGTCCCCGAACGGGTCGGCAGCCCGCCCACCATGGTGTCGGTGTGCGCGTCGCGCACCGCGCGCGCCTCGATCCAGGTGGCGAGCGCGTCGCCGACCCCCGCGGCGAGGAACCGGGTGGGCGCCTCGGCGACCAGCTGCGTGTCCACCACGACCAGGGCCGGGTTGCGGTTGTAGAAGCGGTACGACTCGAACGCGCCGGACTCGGTGTAGACGACCGACAGCGCCGACGTGGGCGCGTCCGTCGAGGCGACCGTCGCCGCGCTCACCCACGGGACCCCGGAGTCGTCGCCCGCCGCCTTGGCGGTGTCGATCGCGGTCCCGCCGCCCAGGCCGATGACGACGTCGTGGCCGCCGCTCCCGATCACCGCGGCGACGCGCGCGGCCTCGGCCCTGGTCGGCAGGCCCCCGAACCGCTCGAAGGTGAGGGGCAGCCCGGCCTCCCGGAAGGAGTCGGTGACGACCTTCTCGGTCAGGCCGCGGACGATGTCGTCGACCAGGATGAGCGGCCGGGCGCCGTGGTCGGCGACCAGCTCGCCCAGTCTGGCGAGGGCTCCGCGCCCCTGTACGTAGCGTCCCGGTGAGGCGAAGATCCGCAGCCTGGGACCCTGGGTGTCCTCTGCCATGAGTGAGTGAACCTCCTCTGGATCGGTGTGTCCCTCTCCCCCTGCTGACCGTTCGGGGACGGGCCCAAACCCCGCGGTGCGAAGCATCACCCGTCCTTGGGGAAACCCGGGTGTTCGTGCCGGCCCGGGCTCCTTGCTCCTCCGGGCCCCGTCGGGGGTCCACACGCAGGGCGTGGACGCCCTCGGAGGCGGCGACCGCGACCGTCCCGTCGGGAGCCGCGGCCACGTCGTACGGGGTCCCGGGCCCCGCCCCGTCCCCTCGTTCTCCGCCGCCCACCACCACAGGGGCCCTGACGGCGACGGGCCGCCTCCCGGAGGGGAGGCGGCCCGTGCGAGTACGGCTCGGCGGGGTCAGCGCGGCAGGCGCTCGGCCAGCCAGGCCTCGACGTCGGCGGAGGAGCGCGGCAGACCGGCGGACATGACGGTGCGGCCCTCCTCGGTGACCAGCACGTCGTCCTCGATGCGCACGCCGATGCCGCGCAGCTCCTCGGGGACGGTCGTGTCGTCGGGCTGGAAGTACAGGCCCGGCTCGACGGTGAGCACCATGCCCGGCTTCAGGTCGCCGTACAGGTGCGCCTCCTGGCGGGAGACCGCGCAGTCGTGCACGTCCATGCCGAGCATGTGGCCGGTGCCGTGCAGGGTGTACCTCCGCTGGAGCCCCAGCTCCAGGACCCGCTCGACCGGGCCCTCCAGCAGGCCCCACTCGACCAGGCCCTCCGCCAGGACGCGCTGGGACGCCTTGTGGAAGTCCGTGAACGGGCGTCCCGGGGCGACCGCGGCGATCCCCGCCTCCTGGGAGGCGTAGACCAGGTCGTACACCTTGCGCTGGAGGTCGGTGAACGTGCCCGAGACCGGCATGGTCCGGGTGACGTCGGCCGTGTACAGGGTGGTGGTCTCCACGCCCGCGTCCAGGAGCAGCAGGTCGCCCTCGCGGACCGGGCCGTCGTTGCGGGTCCAGTGCAGGGTGGTGGCGTTGGCTCCGGAGGCGGCGATCGTGCCGTAGCCGACGTCGTTGCCCTCCACCCGGGCGCGCAGGAAGAACGTGCCCTCGACGAACCGCTCGGAGGTGTCCTTGGCCTGCGGGAGAGCGCGGGCCACGTCCTCGAACCCGCGGGTGGTGGCGTCGACCGCCAGCTGGAGCTGGGCGACCTCCCACTCGTCCTTGACCAGGCGGTGGTCGGCCAGCGTCACGGCCAGGTCCTCGTCGAGCTGGGCGGACTTGGCGCGGGACTCGTCGTCGGCGTCGGCGCGCAGCTCGTCCACCAGGGCGTCGAGTGCGGTGTCGTGGCCCCGCACGATCCGGGTGGTGGCCGCGTCGGCGCGCAGCGCGTCGGCCAGACCGGTCACGTCGGCGGTGGCCGTGCCGAGCAGGTCGGCGGCCTCGCCGAGGCTGTGGCGGCGGCCGGTCCACAGCTCGCCGTAGCTTCCGAGCCAGAACTCGCCGTTCCCGCGGTTGGAGCGGGGCTTGAGGTACAGGACGACGTCGTGGCCGCCGTCGGCGTTCGGGGAGAACACCAGGCAACCGCCGTCGGAGGTGTCGCCGGTGAGGTAGGCGTAGGCGGTGGCGGCCCGGAAGGGGTACTCGGTGTCGTTGGAGCGGGTGAGCAGCTGCCCGGCGGGGACGACGAGGCGGTCGCCGGGGAAGGCGGCGCTGAGTGCGGCGCGGCGGCGGGCGGTGTGCCCGGCCTGCTCGACCGGCTCCAGGTCCCGCATCTCGGTGTCGGCCCACCCGGTGGTCATCCACGCGGCGAGCTCGTCGGAGACCGACTGCGCCTGCCCGTTCTTGCGTGGACTGAACACGGGTGCGTCCGTCTGGGCTGCGGGGCGCTGCTGCTCGCTCACGTCGTGACTCTCCTGTCGGATCTGTCGTCAGCGGCCGTGGATGACGGCCTGGGGTGACCGTTGGTGACGGCCGCTGCCGCCCATCGTACGGGGGCGGTCGCACGCGCCGCGGCCCGTCGGGCATAGCGTCCCCCATAACGCGCGCGGGTGGCCGCCTATGCCCCGCACCGCTCTCCGACGACCGGATCACCGCAGGTCGGAGGGGTCGGTCGAAGCACGTGGGCCGGGAGGCCGGGGCTCACAGGTCGTGCGCGAAGGGGATCGCGGCGGGGTACGGCAGCTCGTCGAGGTCGGCGGGGTCGACCGACCGGTAGCCGATGCGCTCGTACAGGGCGACGGCCTCGGGCTGGGAGGGGCCGGTGAAGAGCAGGACCCTCGTGTAGCCGAGGTCGCGGGCGGCCTCCTCCAGCGCCGTCATCACCTTCCTGGCGAGGCCGCGTCGGCGGTGCCGGCCCGACGTCCAGATCCGCTTGAACTCGGCGGTGTCGGGCATCGAGGCGCGGTCGCTCCTGTAGGGGCGGATCGCGCCCCCGGCGACGATCTCGCCGTCGGACTCGGCCAGAACGATGCGGCCGTGGGGGGCGACGAACTGGGTCACCGGGTAGCGGGCCAGCTCGTTGGCCGCGCCCTCCGCCCCGTAGCGTTCGGTGTACTCCTCCAGCAGCCCGGCGAGCAGGCCCGCCACCCGGGGGTCGTCGTGGAGCACCCGCAGCATCCGCACCCGGCCGGTACCGCCGCCCGTCCCGGTGTCCTCCGTGCTGGTGTGCGTCACCGCGCTCCCCTCCCCTGTCGTGCGGGAGTCTCGGCAGCCGTCCGGACGCGGCGCCCGACCCCGCCGGAATACTACGTGCGGATTCGTCGGGCACGCCACGTGGGGACGGGCGCCGCGGGAACGGGCTGCGGCCTCACGGAGGCCCCCCGTCGCGGCCGGGGCCGCCGTCCTCCCCTCCGTCGGCGTCGCCCGGGGGTCCCCCGTCGCCGGCCTCCCCGTCCGTGTCGGCGTTGGGCCCGAACCGGACGTCGCGGTCCTGCGGGTCGTCCGGGTCGGCGAGGTTGCCCAGGGTGGCCGCGACCGGCGGCAGGACCGACGCCACCGCGCACATGGCCACCGCCCACCCCGTACCGAAGAGGTAGTAGACGGGCAGCGAACCGGCGAAGAGGACCAGGCACGTGCCCATCAGGACGCTGTACTGCCACACCCTGCGTCGCATCGGGAAACCCCCTCACCTGCGTGAAATCCACGCTACCCCCGGGAACGGCCCGGGTCCCGGCCCCGCGGGTCCCCGGGGCGGTACGGGCCGTGCAACCACGGCGGACGGGGGCACGGGCCCGTGTCCCCACCACGCGTGCGGCGCACGGGCCCCGCTAGGGTGTGCGCATGCCACTGACCGACCGCATCCTGCTCGGCCCCGGCCCGAGCAACCCCTATCCGGAGGCGACCCTGGGGCTCGCCGCGCCCCTCCTCGGTCACCTCGACCCCGAGTTCATCGCCGTGCTCGAACGCACCTGCGACCGGCTCCGCTCGCTGTGGGGCACCGGGAACCCGTTGACCCTGCCGCTGTCCGGTACCGGTTCCCTCGGCATGGAGACGGCCTTCTCCAACACCGTCTCCGAGGGCGACGTGGTGGTCGTCGCGGTCAACGGCCTGTTCGGCGAGCGGATGTGCGAGGTCGCCCGCCGCTACGGCGCCGAGGTCGTCCGGGTCGACCACGAGTGGGGACAGCCCGTGGACGTCCAGCGCGTGCTGGACGCCCACCCCGCCCCGAGGCTCGTCGCCGTGGTGCACGCCGAGACCTCGACCGGCGTGGTCAGCGACGTCGGCGCCCTGGGCCGGGCGCTGCGCGAACGCTCCGACGACACGCTCCTGCTCGCCGACTGCGTGACCTCCCTGGGCGGCATGCCCCTGGAGCTCGACGCGTGGAAGGTCGACATCGCCTACTCCGGCACCCAGAAGTGCCTCGGAGTCGCACCGGGCCTGGCCCCGTTCACCTTCTCCGAGCGCGCCTGGGAGCGCCGGGTCGAGACCCCGCCCGTGTGGTACGCCGACCTGGGGCTGCTGGGCGCCTACGTGCGCGGCGGTCCCACCGGTCGCGCCTACCACCACACCGCCCCCACGGCGATGATCGCGTCCCTGGACGCCGCGCTCGCCCGTATCGAGGCGGAGGGCCCGGACGCGGTGGCCGAACGCCACCGCGCGGCCGGCGCGCGCCTGCGCGAGGGGCTCGTGGACATGGGGTTGGAGCTGTTCGCCGCCGAGGGGCACCGGCTGGCGCAGCTCACGTCGGTGCGCGTGCCGGACGGCGTGGACTCCGCGAAGGTCAGGATGCGCCTGCTCGACGAGTACGGCCTGGAGATCGGCGCCGGTGTGGGCCGCTACGCGGCGTCCGTGTGGCGGATCGGGCTGATGGGCCACAACGCCCGTCTGGACCGCGCCGAGGTCGTCCTCGCCGCGCTGCGCCGGGTCCTGGACCGGTAGCCCCTGGCCCGGGGCGGGCGCCGCGGGCACGTGGCGTCCGCCCGCGGCCGTGCGCCGCGGCCGGGTGTCAGGCCTCGGCGGGGTCGCGGGGCGCGGGCACGGCCGGCGCCCGGAAGAGGGTGCGGGCGCGCAGTGCGCGGAACCCGTTCTCGACCTCGTACCCGGCCGCCAGCAGGCGCTCCCTGGCCTCGTCGGCGCTGCGCACGGTGGCCTCGTCGAAGATGAGGTTGTAGTACCGCTCCGGAACCAGGTTCAGCCCGGCCCGCAGCCCCCGCAGCGCGGTGGTGGTGAGGGCGCCGTTCCCCGGCGCCTCCGGCAGGACGCCGTAGGCGCGGCGCGCCCACGCGGGCAGCGTGGCGTAGGACAGCGCCCCGACGGGGAACCACAGGGGTTTGAGCGGCGCCAGCCACGAGAGGTGCTCGGGCACCTTGGGCCACAGCAGGAACCGCACCGCCTGCCGCGCCTCGGGGGTGACGCGCAGGGAGGGACGGACGGCGGCGAGGTAGCGGCGCATGTCGGCGACGCTGCGGGGCACGTCGTCACGGGCCAGGCCGACGTAGGCGGCCGTGTGCGACTGCTCGTCCAGGTACCGGTCTCCCTCCTCCGCTGTCAGCGGCACGCCCGATCTGTGGGCGGTCTCCAGGTAGGAGGAGACCTCCGCGCAGTGCACCCACACGAGCAGGTCGTGCTGGTCCACCCGGTGGAGCCGGCCCGTGGCCGGGTCGGTGAAGGACAGGGCGCGGTGCACACGGCGGATGTGCGCGCCGAGGGTGTCGGCCTCGGTGAGGCTGCCGTAGGTCGTGACGGCGACGAAGTGGGCGGTGCGGAGCAGGCGGCCGGTCGGGTCGGAGCGGAAGTCCGAGCGCTGCCACACCCCCTGGATGGCCACGGGGTGGAGCGCCTGGAGCATCAGGGCCCGCACGCCCGCCACCCACATCGACCGGTCCAGGTGGATCTTCCAGGTGACGCTCTCCGGGGCGGCGACGGTCGGCTGCATCCGGTCTCCTCCAGGCTGCGCGGGGGTTCGCGCCGTGCGGCGGACTGTGGTCCCACGATACGTCCGGGGTCCGGGCGGCGCCCTCCGGGTCCCGGTCGGACCCCGGCGACGGGGCCCGGGGGGGTTCCCGGGAGGCCCGGCCCACCCCGGCGCCGGCCCGGTCGGCTCAGACCGAGCGGCCGCGCAGATAGGCCAGGACCGCCTGGACCCTGCGGTGGACGTCCTCGTCCAGGGGCAGGTCGAGCTTGGCCAGGATGTTGCCCACGTGCTTGCCGACGGCGGCGTCGCTGACCACGAGCTGCCGCGCGATCGCCCCGTTGGAGTGCCCCTCCGCCATCAGGCCGAGCACCTCGTGCTCCCGCCGGGTGAGGCGTTCCAGCGGGTCGGAGCGGCGGCGCAGCAGTTGGCGGACCACCTCGGGGTCCACGAACGTCGCCCCCTCCACCACCCGGCGGAGCACGGACGCGAACTCGCGCACGTCTCCCACCCGCTGCTTGAGCAGGTACCCGACTCCCCTGCCGTCACCCGAGTCCAGCAGGTCCGAGGCGTAGCTCAGCTCCACGTACTGGCTGAGCGCCACCACCGCCAGTCCGGGGTGCTCGGCGCGCAGCCGGACCGCGGCGCGCAGCCCCTCGTCGGTGAAGTCGGGCGGCATCCGGATGTCGGTGACGACCAGGCCGGGGCGGTGCTCGGCGACCGCGGCGACGAGTTCCTCCCCGTCCCCGACCGCGGCGGCGACCGGGAAGCCGAAGCGCTCCAGGACGCCGGCCAGACCCTCCCTGAGCAGCACGCCGTCCTCGGCGAGGACCGTGGGCACGGGGGTCAGGTCAGCGGGGTCGGGGGGATCGGTCCGCACGGCAGCTCCACTCGGATTCGGGTCGGTCCGCCCACGGGGCTGGACAGCTCCATTGTGCCGCCCATGACGGCCACGCGGTCCTCCAGCCCGGTCAGGCCGGACCCGTTGGCGGGCTCCGCCCCGCCGTCCCCGTCGTCGGTGACCTCCACCCGGAGGGTGTGCGGCTGCCCGGACGCGCCGGGCGAGGTGGAGGCGCGCACGACCGCCGCGGCGGCCCCGGCGTGCTTGGCCACGTTGGTGAGCGCCTCGGCGACCACGAAGTAGGCGGTGCCCTCCACGTGTGCGGGCAGGCGGACCGGGTTCCCGGCGTCCACGCGCGTGGGGACCGGGCAGCGGTCGGCCAGTTCCTCCAGCGCGGCGGTCAGACCCCTGTCGGTGAGGACCCGGGGGTGGATGCCGCGCACCAGTTCGCGCAGTTCGTCGATGAGCTCGTTGGCGTTGTCCTGGGCGGCGGCCACGCGCCGGTCGGCGTCGCCGCCCTCCTCCAGGTCCAGGCGGGCGAGCCCCAGGTCGACGGAGAGCGCGACGAGCCGCTGCTGGGCGCCGTCGTGCAGGTCCCGCTCGATGCGCCTGCGCTCGTACTCGAAGGCGTTGACCAGCCGGGCGCGGGACTCGGTGACCTGGTTCAGCTCGGCGCGCAGCTCGTCCTTGGCCGCTCCGACCAGCAGGGCGCGGGCGATGACGGCGTGCACCTGGGAGAGGAGTGCCGCCGCGTAGAGCAGCAGGACGAGGCAGACCGGGGCGAGGAGCATGTAGGGCACGGCCTGCGCGGAGGAGGTGATCGTGACGAAGCCGAGGGCGACCCGGCCGCCTCCGGCCTCGGCCGCCAGGAGGGGCCCCGTGGCGAACACCGTGGCCGCGCTGAGGAGGGAGCCCAGCACCATGGAGGTCAGGAGCGCGACGGGGGGCAGGAGCACCAGGTAGCCGATCTCCCGCCAGGTCGCGCCTTCGGTGAAACGGGTGCGGACCCACGCCCACAGTCCTGGTTCCGGCACGCGGTGGCCGCTGGGGAAGGGGCCGCGGGTGATCATCGGGAGCCGCCGGCGTTCCAGGGCGCCGAGCGGCAGGGCGATGAGCGGTGCGAAGACCGCGATCATCAACAGCCCGCCGACGAACCCGACCACCATGGGGACGGTGGAGAGCGCCTCCCACGGCCTGCTGACGAGCATCCCCCCGACCATCGCCCAGGGCAGGTAGACGGGCAGGGCCACCACGGCCACGGCCAGGCCGACGAACATGGTGTTCGCGGAGTGGGCCAGTGCGCGCCAGGGCCAGGCGGTGAGGAGGAAGCGGGGGTTCGGCAGCGCGGTGAGGAGTGTCCTCGGCGGCGCCTTCGTCGTGCGGGGCGTGGTCATGCCCCCACGGTAGGGAGGCGGGGGCCGGGCGGGAACCGG
Organism: Nocardiopsis codii; assembly: GCF_036327455.1. Lineage (NCBI taxonomy): Bacteria > Bacillati > Actinomycetota > Actinomycetes > Streptosporangiales > Nocardiopsidaceae > Nocardiopsis > Nocardiopsis codii. Next base: position 11,077 of record NZ_JAUZMY010000033.1, read on the forward strand.
GCAGACCACCGCGTGGGGGGTGGGCCCAGCCCCACCCCGGCGGGTCGGCGGAGGCCGTCCGCCGCCTCCCGGGCGCCGAGGCCGCGGTGGGGGCCCCAGCTCAGGACGGTAGGGTGGGGCGACGTGAGCGCGAAACCTCTGATCCCCGATGTCCTGGCTGCCCGCTACGCTTCGGCGGAGCTGACCCGGCTGTGGTCCCCCGAGTACAAGGTGGTCGCCGAGCGGCGGCTGTGGCTGGCCGTGCTGCGCGCCCAGGCGCGTCTGGGCGTGGACGTGCCCGCCGGTGTTGCGGAGGACTACGAGAAGGTCCTGGAGCAGGTCGACCTGGCCTCCATCGCCGAGCGCGAGCGGGTCACCCGGCACGACGTGAAGGCCCGGATCGAGGAGTTCAACGCCCTCGCCGGACACGAGCACGTGCACAAGGGCATGACCTCGCGCGACCTGACCGAGAACGTCGAACAGCTCCAGGTGCGCGACAGCCTGCTGCTGGTGCGCGACCGGGTCGTCGCCCTCCTGGCCCGCCTGGGCCGGTTGTCGGCGGAGTACGGCGAGACCGTGATGGCGGGCCGCTCCCACAACGTGGCCGCGCAGGCCACCACCCTGGGCAAGCGCTTCGCGTCGATCGCCGACGAGGTGCTGGTCGCCCACGGTCGGCTGGAGGAGCTGATCGCCCGCTACCCGCTGCGCGGGATCAAGGGCCCGGTCGGCACCGCCCAGGACATGCTGGACCTGCTCGGCGGGGACCGCGAGGCGCTGGTCTCCCTGGAGAACGAGGTCGCCGGCCACCTGGGCTTCGAGCACCGGTTCACCAGTGTCGGCCAGGTGTACCCCCGCTCGCTGGACTTCGAGGTGCTGACGTCGCTGGTGCAGCTGGCGGCCGGCCCGTCGTCGCTGGCCAAGACGATCCGGCTGATGGCCGGGCACGAGCTGGTGACCGAGGGGTTCGCCGAGGGCCAGGTCGGCTCGTCGGCCATGCCCCACAAGATGAACACGCGTTCGTGCGAGCGCGTGAACGGGCTGACCGTGATCCTGCGCGGGTACTCGTCCATGGTCGGCGAGCTGGCCGGGGACCAGTGGAACGAGGGCGACGTCTCCTGCTCCGTGGTGCGCCGGGTGGCGCTGCCGGACGCGTTCTTCGCCTTCGACGGACTGGTCGAGACGATGCTGACGGTGCTGGACGAGTTCGGGGCCTTCCCCGCGGTGGTCTCCGCCGAACTGGACCGGTACCTGCCGTTCCTGGCCACGACCAAGATGCTGATGGCGGCCGTGCGCGCGGGGGTCGGTCGGGAGACCGCCCACGAGCTGATCAAGGAGCACGCTGTGGGTTCGGCCCTGGCGATGCGCCAGGAGGGGACGGGCAACCACCTCCTGGAGCGGCTGGGCGGGGACGAGCGCTTCCCCTTGGACCGGGCCGCGCTGGAGGCTCTCCTGGCGAACCGGATCACCTTCACCGGGGCCGCGGCCGACCAGGTCGCCGCCGTGGTGCGGCGGATCGACGGGATCGTGGCCGCCCGCCCGGAGGCCGCCGCCTACTCCCCGGGGTCGATCCTGTAGCCGTTCGGAAGGGCGGCGGCGCGCCCGCCGCGGCGCGCCGCGGACCGGATCGCCGGGCCCGGGACGGGAGCCACCGTCCCGGGCCCTTCGCGCGTCCTGGCTCCGGTCGGCCGCGTATGACGCAGTTCACCCCGCGAACACTGGGTCCGAAAGTTAACGCCTATTACGGTAAAGGGGTCATCCGCCCGCCGACCCCCGGAGTCCCCGTGACCGACCCCTCCTCCTTCGGCACCGCCCTGTGGACCCTGCTGATCGTCTCCGGGGTCGTCGTCGCCCTCGGACTGGCCGCCGTGTCGGACATGGCCATGCGCCGCCGCGAGGACCGCGCCGCCGCCGGGAGCGCCCCGCAGGAGGGGAGTGCCGCCGACCTCGCCACCGCGTCACCGCGGGGCGGCCCCGCCCGCGGCGGAAACCCCTCCGACGGCGGCGCCGACCCCCGCTGACCGCCGCCGTCGACTCCCCTGCCCGCCCTGCCGGCACGGCGTTCCCGCCGTCCGCGTCCCCGGTGTCCGTGCGCGCGCTGCGCGTAGTCTGGGGCCGGACCGGACCGCAGGGGCGCCGGGAAGCGGACGAGCGGGTGGAAGTGAACCGATGAGACGCGTCTGGGCTGTCGAGCCTCCCGTCGGCGGACGCCGCGCACCGGAGGGCGCCGTCCGGCAGGACGTGCCCGGCTCCGGCCCGGCCGTTCGGAGCGAGGACGGGCCGCACCGGTGAGCACGAGCACGGGTGACGTGGAGACCGGGACCACGACGGCTCCCCGCGGCGGCGAGGTGCGCTCCGTCGCGCGCGCCGGAGCCCTGCTCAACGCGGTGGTGGACACCCCCCGGGGCCTGAGCCTCACCGAGCTGGCGGGCGCGACCGAACTGAACATCAGCACCGTGCACCGGCTGCTGCGGACCCTCTGTTCGGAGGGCCTGCTGTGCCGCGACCCGGCCAGCGAGCGCTTCCTCCCCGGGCCGGTGCTCATGCGGCTGGCACGCCGCTCCCTGTCCTCGGCGGGCCTGCCCGAGGCGGCCGACGCCCTGCGGGGCCTGGTGGAGGCCACCGGTGAGACGTCGAGCCTGGGGGTGCGCCAGGGCGGGGAGACCGCCGTCCTGCTGACCGTGCCCTCCCCCGACCCGTTCCGCTACGACGGACAGCCGGGGCTGCGGCGGCCCCTGTGGCACTCGGCTCTGGGGCTGGCGGTGCTCGCCTTCGGGGAGCGCACGGTGGACGAGGCCGCCGGCGAGCTGGCCGACCGCATACCCGGCGGGGGGAAGGCGGTGGAGGAACTGCGGAGCGAGCTGTTGACCACGCAGTTCCGCGGCTTCGCGGTCTTCGACGATCCCGACTCCCCCGGGCTGCGGGCCGTCGCGGCCCCGGTCATGACCGACGGCCGGGTGTGGACCGCGGTCGAGGTCCAGGGGCCCGCGGCCCGCCTGGAGGGCGCACGCCTGGAGGCGGCCGCCGCAGCCGTGGGCGAGGCGGCCCTGCGACTCCAGGACCTTCCCGTCTCGCTCGCCCTCAGCCGGGGTTGAGGCGCACCGCACACGCCCCTCCCGGAACCGCAGAGCGGCCCCGCGCGCACCGCGCGGGGCCGTTTCTGCTGTTCAGAGCCTCATGACACCGATTTTCGTTGGATGAAAGCCGGTTCCGCCAATTGAAAGCCGCTGTTGACAGCGGCGTGCGCGAAATATACCTTCTATTTCGACCTGTTTGGTAGAGATTCAATTCGCGAGGAGGCCCCGTGGGCGCCGACGACACGCTGCGCATCTCCCCGAACCACCCGGTGTTCGACCTGCCGGAGATCGTTGCCCTGGAACGCGGCCTCTTCTCCGCGCACGGGCTGTCCGTGCGCTTCGCCGAGGCCCACGGCTCCGACCACGACCTCGCCGAGCCCGACCCGATCGCCCGGCGCAAGGAGGCCCTCTTCGAGTCCGAGGGCGCCGACGTCTACAACCTGTGCGAGTGGGGCGGGATCGACCGCCTCGAACGCAGCCGCAGGACGGGCCGGATCGACTACCTGCGCCCGGCCGTCGTCGCCCAGGGCCTGGTCAGCTTCGACCCCGCGCTGCACGAGCCGCACGACCTCGGCGGCGTCCCCGTGGGGGTCAACGAGTTCACCGGCTCCCACTACACGGCCCTGCACCTGCTCGGCAACACGCTCGCCCGGCAGGAGGTCGTGGTCCGTCACGTGGGGTCCCCGCAGCTCAGGCTGGAACTGCTGCGGTCGGGGGAGGTCCGCGCGGCGATGCTCATGGAGCCGTTCCTGACCGTGGCCCTCAACGAGGGCGCCCACCTGCTGGGCAGCTACTTCTACCGGGGCTCCCAGGTCGTCGCGCCCCATCTGGCCCAGGAGCGGCGCGACGCCTACATCCGGGCCGTGAACGAGGCCGTCGACGCCATCCGGGACGAACCCTGGTCCCGGTTCGCCCACCACATCGCCGACGAGGCCGCGGGGGCCCTCGAACCCTCCGGCCTCGGCCGCGCCCACGTGCGCTACACGCACGCCCAGCCGTTCTCCCCCAAGCGCTTCCAGGAGAGCTACGCCTGGATGAAGTCCTGGGGCCTGACCGAGGGCCGCAGCGCCTACGGCTCCCTCCTCACCGCGCGCTGACCGCGCACCGCCCACACACGCCCCTGCTGGAGACCCCCATGCCCACCCTGAACCGTCGGTCCCTGATGCGTACCGGGTTCCTCGCGGCCGCCGCCGCGGGAGCCGTCCCCCTGCTCGGCGCCTGCGGCACCTCCTCCGGAGGCGCCAAGGTCCAGGACTCCGAGGAGGGCACCGCCAGCGCGGTCCTTCGCCCCGTCGCCGAGCGCTTCGGCCTGGACGAGGGGCTGGACCTGGAGTACATCGCGGGGACCGGGCCCGGAGACGTGCAGAACAAGCTCCTCTCCGGGGCGCTGGACGTGTCCAGCTTCGGCCCCATCGGCGCCGCGGTCTCCGCGGGCGCCGGGGCCGACGTGGTCCTGTTCAGCCCCGGGCTCAACAACCACGTGCGCTGGCTGGTCGCCGAGAACAGCTCGTACCGGACCCCGGCCGACCTGCGCGGGAAGGCCGTGGCCACGCCTCCCGCCAACAGCGACGCCTACCGTTCGACGCAGCTGGCCAGCGCCGTCAACGGCATCGACTTCGACAACGAGTACCGGGTCCACCAGGGCGCCGTCCTCAACGGGCTCGCCCTGTTCGAGCGCGGCGACGTCGAGGCGATCGTGACGATCGAGCCCAACGCCACGCGGCTGGTCGCCCGGGGCGCCCGCCAGATCGCCACCGTGGACGACCTGTGGCGGGAGGGGTCGGGACAGTCCTCCCCCCTCGTCCTGAACGCCCAGGGCGCCCTGCGCGCGTGGGTCCAGGACAACGGGGAGGCGGCGGCGTCGATCCACGAACTGCGCCAGGCCGTCCACCAGCACATCCACGACGACCCCCAGCTGCTCGCCGAGTTCCACGAGTCCTACGGCATCGGCGCGGACGAGCCGGACGCCATCGCGCTGCTGCCCGAACGGCTCGTCGACGCCTACCCGCTGGACTGGGGCAACACCGCCTTCGACAACTTCCAGGCGCAGCTGGACAAGGCCCTGGAGTTCGGCATCGTCGACGCCCTGCCCGAGCAGGACATCTTCCTGGACCTGGGGGCCGGCCGATGACCGCGCAGACCTCGGCCCCGGTACGCGGCCCCCACGGCGCCGCACGGACGCGCGCCCCCGCCGGCCGCACCCGAGGGAGGCCGCCCGGACGCTGGCAGGGGCCGGCCGCGGCCGGCGCCTTCCTGGCCCTGCTCACGGGCGGCTGGCAGGTGATGGCCCTGGCCCTGGACAGCGTGCTGGTGCCCGGGGTGGACGCGATCGCGTCCGAGGTCCTGCGGCTCGTGGCGGACCCCCGGTTCTACTCCGACCTGGGGGTGACGGTCCAGCGGGTCCTCCTCGGCTTCGCCCTGGCCTTCGCGGCCGCCCTCGTCGTGGGGATCGCGATGGGCCGCTCGCCCCTGGCGCGCAGGTTCTTCGAACCCGCCGTCCTGATCGGCCTGACCGTTCCGGGCCTGGTCTGGGCGCTGCTGTGCGTGATCTGGTTCGGGGTCGCCCTCATCAACCCCGTCATGGCGGTCGCGCTCTCCTCCGCCCCCGCCCTCACCCTGAGCGTCTACCAGGGCACGCGGGCCACCGACGCCCAACTCCTGGAGATGGCGCACGTCTACCGCTTCACGACCCGCGACCGGCTGCGGTACCTGTGGCTGCCCTCGCTCGCACCCGCCCTGTTCGGCGGGGCCAGGCTCGGTCTGTCCCTGGCATGGAAGGTGATCGTCCTGGTCGAGATCTTCGGAATGTCCAGCGGGGTCGGCGCGAGCATCAACGGCGAGTTCGCCGCACAGAACGTCGCCGGGGTCCTGGCCTGGACCGTGCTGTTCGCGGCCGTGATGGCGCTCGTGGAGTACGGGGTGCTCCAGGGGCTGGAGAACCGGGCGGGACGCTGGCGGAAGGTGGCCTCGGTATGACGGCGGCAGTGGAACTACGCGGTGTCGGCAAGGCCTTCACCGCAGCACGCGACCAACGCGTCGAGCACGTCTTCGACGGCTTCTCGCTCGCGGTCGAGCCGGGAGAGCTGGTCGCCGTCGTCGGGGCCTCGGGCACCGGCAAGACCACGCTCCTGCACCTGGTCGCGGGCCTCGAACAGCCCGACTCCGGCGAGGTGCGGGTCGGCCCGCACGCCGAGGACCGGCACCGCCTCGGCGTGGTGTTCCAGCAACCGCGCCTCCTGGACTGGCTCCCGGTCCGCGCCAACGTCGGGATCGCCCTGCGGTCGGCCGGCCTGGACGAGGGCCTGGCGGACGCGGCCCTGGAGGACGTCGGCCTGGCCGAGTACGCGGACCGGTTCCCGTCCGTGCTCTCGGGCGGCCAGCGCCAGCGGGTCGCCGTCGCCCGCGCCTTCGCGGTCGATCCGGCCGTGGTGCTCCTGGACGAGCCCTTCAGCGCACTGGACGAGCTCACCGGGCGCAGGCTGCGGCTGCTCCTGCAGGACCTGTGGACGCGCACCCCCCGGGTCGGGCTGCTGGTCACCCACAGTCCCGCGGAGGCGGTGTTCCTCGCCGACCGCGTCGTCGTCCTGTCCGGGCGCCCGGCGACGGTCGTCCGCGAGTACAGGGTCACCGCTCCCCGCCCGCGGTCCCCCGAGGACCCCGACCTGTTCGACCTGCACCGGCGCATCGTCGCCGACCTCCTCTGAACCCTCCACCGAGCCGGACCCCTCCGGCGCCCCACCGCGAAAGGACAACGCCATGACCGCGAAGGTCACCATGGAGCTTCTCTCCCTGGTCTTCTCCCTGCCCCAGCTCGTCGCCAAGGACGAGGGCTACTACGAGGACGAGGGGGTGGAGGTCTCCTTCGTCCCCAAGGGCTACGCCGACGCCGGCCTGTCCTACCTCGACGACCACGAGCTGGTGAGCTCCTTCGGCACCTCCAGGTCGAACTTCGAGAGCGGCGACGCCAACCTCTACCGCGCCTGCGAGTGGGGCCAGATCCGCCGGGCCGACGACACCGCCGTGGGCGGGCGCGTGGTGAGCAAGCGCGCCGCCGTGGGCAGCCAGGCCATCCTGGTGAGGCCCGACTCCCCCGACGTGCACCCCTCCGACCTCGCGGGCAAGACCGTCGCCGTCAACTTCCACCACGGTTCGCACTACCTGGCACTCCAGAGCCTGGAGGGGTTCCTGCCCCGCGAGGAGATCAAGGTCGTGCACGCGGGCGGCCCCCAGCAGCGCTTCGAGGCCCTGCGCGACGGCCGCGTGGACGCCGCCGCCCTGATGGAGCCCTGGATCACCGTCGCCGAGAAGCAGGGGTTCAAGCTCCTGTCCGAGGCCTTCTACGTGGGCTCTGAGATCGCCAGCCCCGACGTGGACGCCGAGACCTACGAGGCGGTGAACCGGGCCGTGGTCCGGGCGGTGCACAAGCTCAACGAGGACCCCCGCCCCTACCTCCACCACCTCATCGGCGAGGTGCCGCCGGAGATCCAGGAACTGACCCCGGAGGACTTCCCCCTGGGGCGGCTGCGCTTCGTCGAGCCCGCCCCCTACCCGCAGGAGCAGTTCCAGCGCACCTACGACTGGATGGTCGGCTGGGGCCTGATCAAGGAGGACTCGGCCTTCGACAGCCTGGTGAAGAACTTCGACGTCGAGGTCTGACCCCCACTCGCCCGCAGCGCCCCGGCGACCGCCGGGGCGCTCCCCCGACCGGAGGACCGAGGACGTTGCGCCGCACCCGGGTATGGCCGCTCTACGTGGGAGGCGCCCTGGGCCCCTACGGCAGCACGATGGTCACACCGATCATCCAGGAGGTCGCCGACGGCCTCGGCACCTCGCCGGAGGTCGCCGCGAGCGCGGTGACGGCCTACATGGTGCCCTTCGCGGCGCTCATGCTGGTCTCCGGCACCTTCGCGGAACGGTGGGGCAGGCGCCGCACCATGCGGGTGTCACTGGTGGTGTTCGTCGCGGCCTGCGGCCTGTGCGCGCTCGCCCCCACCACCGAGCTGTTCCTCGCCGCGCGTGCGCTGCAGGGTGCGACGAACGCCTTCACCACACCGCTCCTGGTCGCCGCCATCACCGACTCCGTCCCCCGCGGGAGGCTGGGGCGCGCGCTGGGCTGGTTCGCGGCCTGGCAGGCCGCGGGGCAGGCCTTCAGCCCCCTGATCAGCGGCGTGTCCGGAGCCGTCGACTGGCGTCTGGCGTTCGTCGCCCCGGCGGTGTGCGCGGTGCTCCTGGCCGCGCTTCCCCCGGACGAGTCCGTGACCGTGCGCCGGTCGGAGCGGCGGGCGTCCTGGGGCGCGCTGGCCAACCGGCGGCTGGCGCTCGCCTGCGCCCTCGCCTTCCTGTGCTACCTGGCCGCCGTCGGGCTGACGGTGCTCTCCGCCCTGCGCGCGGAGGACGCCTTCGGGCTGGGGCCGGTGGCCCGGGGCCTCGTCGCGTCGGCCTTCGGCGTGGCCGGACTGCTGCTCGCCGACCCCGCCGGCCGCCTCCTGGACCGGCTCGGCCCGGTACGGCTGGGCCTGCTCGCCAACGCCGTGCTCGCGGTCGGCCTGCTCACCGCCGCCCTGGGCCCGACGGTCGCGGCGATGACCGCGGGGATCGTCGCCGTCGGGGCGTCGGTGACCGCGATGCGGGCGACCGTGAACTCGGTGGCCGCCACCAGCACCGCGCACAACCGCGCGGGGGCCGCCTCCCTCGCGCTGTCCTGCCAGTTCTTCGGCGGCGCCCTCGCGCCGGTCGTGTGGGTGCCCCTGTACGGGGTGTCCCCCGGACCCGGTTTCGCCTCCCTGGTCCTGGCCCCCGGAGTCGCGCTGGCCGTGCTGCTGGCCGTCCGGTGGCGCTCCCGGGAGCGGTCGGCGCCCGAGGCGCCCTCCCCGGCGTAGCCGGCCGGGTCGGCCGACCTGCGGTTCCGGCCGCCGCGCCGCACCCCGTGGGGCCCGACGGCACCGTGCGGAGCACCGGTACGGTCCTCGCGGCCCTCGTCCGCGCGTGCCTCGTCGCGCCGACCGCGCCCCTCCTCGGCCGGGGCCCCGCGGGGCCGACGGGGCCGCGCGTCACAGGGAGACGCTGATCGCCCCCGTCGCCAGGGCGATCGCGGTCATGACGAGCGTGGTGCCCAGGGCCCAGCGGAACAGGAACCTCTGGTGTTCGCCCAGGGACACTCCGGTCATCCCCACGAGGATGAACGTGGCGGGGGTCAGCGGGCTGAGCGGGAAGCCCGTGGTCATCTGGCCCAGGATGGCGGCACGGCCGATCTCCTCCGGCGGGATACCGAAGTGGGTGGCGCTCTCCGCCAGGACCGGCAGGATGCCGAAGTAGAAGGCGTCGGGGGTGAAGACGAGGCTGAGCGGCATGCTCACCAGCGCCACCAGCAGCGGCAGCAGCCCGCCGACCGACTCCGGCACGACGGCGACCAGGCCGGCGGCCATGGCCTCGATCATCCCGGTGCCGGTGAGGATCCCGGTGAACACCCCGGCCGCGAAGATCATGGTGGTGACGAGGACGACGCTCTTGCCGTGCCTCTCCAGGAACTCCTGCTGGTCCTTCCAGCGGGGCACGTTGACCATGGCCGCCACCGTGAACGCGAGGATGAACAGCACCGGCAGGGGCAGCACCTCGGCGACGAGGGAGACGATCAGGACCACGGTCAGGAGGAGGTTGAAGGCGCCGCGCACGGCCCCGGCGCGGATCGCCTGCGGCGCCTCGACCCGGAGGGTTCCGGTACCGCCGCGGCCGGCCGCGCCCGGGGCGCCCGGGGCGTCCGGCCCGTCCCGCCCGTCCGTCCCCTGCGCCGCGCCCTCCGCCTGGCCGGGGTCCGGTTCGAGGAGCCCGAGGCGGGCCCTCTCCTTGCGGCCCAGCCACCAGGCGACCACCAGGACCCAGGCGATGCCGCCCAGCATCGCCGGGACCATGGGGGTGAAGATGTCCTCGGCCCCCGCGTCCAGGGCGGCCATGGCCCTCGCGGTCGGGCCGCCCCACGGGATCATGTTCATGACCCCCGCGCCCAGGCCGACGACCCCGGCGAGGAGGAGGCGGCTCATCCCCAGGCGCCGGTACACGGGCAGCATCGCCGAGACCGTGATGAGGAAGGTCGAGGCGCCCTCCCCGTCGAGGGCGACGACCATGGCGAGCACGGCCGTCCCCACGGTGATCCGCATGGGGTCGCCCTTGGCCAGCCGCAGGATCCCCCGGATGACCGGGTCGAAGAGCCCGGTCTCGATCATCAGGCAGAAGTACAGCACCGCGAAGGCGATCATGATGCCGGTCGGCGCCACCGTCGCCAGCCCGTCGAGCACGTGCTGACCGAGGTCGGGGCCGAAGCCGCCGATGAGGGCGAACGGGATCGGGACGAGCACCAGGGCGGCGAGCACGGAGACGCGGTTGGTCATCACCAGGACGAGGAAGAGTCCCAGGGTGCACAGACCCAGTACGGCCGTCATCGCAGTGTTCCTCCAGAGGTGGGGGCCACACACCCGTATTGCGCGGGTCACAGTGGTTTCCGTCGAGTTTCCACAGGAGGACTGCGTCTTGTCCAACATCAAAAACCGATAGATCCATGCGGTGGGCGCATGGGACTGCGCACGCCCGACCTGCGCCGTCCCCTGGAGAGCACGGTGGCGGGGACGGTCGGCGCCGCGCCCCCTCCCGGCAGGAGGGCGCGGCCGTGTCCGGGTCCGCGGGGCTCAGGCGCCGCCGTACCGCGCCAGGCGGGCGCGCGCCGAGGCGAGCATCGCCTCGTCGACCATGGCGCCCTCGAAGACCGCCGCGCCCGTCCCCGCCGCCTGCGCCCGCTCCATCCGCCCGACCAGGCGGCGGTCGCGGTCCAGCTCCTCCTCCGTGGGCGAGAAGACGGCGTTGACGACCGGCACGTGCGAGGGGTGGATCGCCATCATGCCCTCGTAGCCGAGGTCGCGGTTCTGCTCGGCGAAGCGGCGCAGGCCCTCCAGGTCGCCGATCGCCGTCCACAGGCCCGTGACCGGGTTGGGCGTGCCCGCCGCCCGCGCGTCGAGCAGCGCACGCGACCGCAGGGACAGCGTCTCGGCGCCCTCCGCCGTCCAGCGGAATCCCACGGCGCGCTGCACGTCGCCGTCGCGGGCGCTGAGCGCCCCCAGGCACATGACGCGGCGCGAGGCGGCGCCGACCTCGTGGGCCGCTCGCAGCGCCGACGCGGTCTCCAGGACCGGGACGATCGCGAGCCCTCCCGCGGGGAGCCCCGCCTCGGCCTCGGACCAGCCCAGCCAGCGGTCGAGGAGGGCGACGTCGGCGGGGCCGGACACTTTCGGCAGGACGATCCCTGCCAGTCCCGGCCGCACCACGGCGCGCACGTCCTCGGCCGCCGCCCAGCTCTCCAGGGCGTTGATCCGCACGAACAGGGCACACCCGGGGGCGCTGCCGAGCGCGGTGACCGCCTCGGCGGCGTCGCGCCTGGCCCGGACCTTGCCGTCGTCGGCGACGGCGTCCTCCAGGTCGATGATCACCGCGTCGGCTCCGCTGGCCACGGCCTTGGCGAACCGGTCCGGCCGGGACCCCGGCACGAACAGCATCGACCGGATCGGCTCCCGTGCGGCGCGCGGACCGGCCGGGGCGACCTCAGATGGCTCCCGCATCGCGCAGCTCCTCCAGCCGTTCGCGGTCCATGCCCAGCCAGTCGCCGTACACGGTCTCGTTGTCCTCTCCCAGGGCCGGGCCGGTGCGCCACACCTTCCCGGGGCGCTCTCCGAAGCGCGGCACCACGCCCTGCATCCGCACCGGACCGAGGTCCGGGTCCTCGATGGTGACGATGTCGTCCCTCTCCGCGTAGATCGGGTCCTCCACGATGTCCTTGGCCGTGAAGATGCGCGAGGCGACGACATCGGCCGCGGCCAGGAGGGCGAGCGCATCGTCGGCGTCGCGGGCGGCGATCCACTGCCGCAGCGCCTCCCCGATCCGGTGCCGCCCCTCGATCTGGCGCTCCACGGTGGAGTACTCCTCCCCGGGGAGCCCGAGGAGGGACACCACGTTGAGCACGGAGCGGCGTGTGGCGGAGGTGACGGTGATCCACTCCCCGTCCGCGCTGAGGTAGGTGTCGATGACGGCGGCGGGCGCCACGGCCAGCTGGTTCCCCTGGCGCATCGGCACCTCGCCGAGCTGGTCGTAGGCGATGATCTGCCACTCCACGAGCCGGAACAGGGACTCGAACAGGGCGAGGTCGATCCACTCCCCGCCCGCCTCCGGGTCGCGCTCGCGCCGGTAGAGGGCGGCCAGGACCGCGTGCGACCCCATCAGCCCCGTCACGGCGTCCCCGTGGGAGAAGCCGGTGTGCACGGGCGGCCCGTCCGCCGCCCCGGTCAGGTGGACGACGCCGCTGCGCGCCTCGCCCATCTTGCCGAACCCCGGCGCGTCGGCCTTGGAGGTGTTGGCGCCGAACCCGGAGATCTGGAGGACCACCGCCCGCGGGTTGCGGGCCCGGATCGCCTCCCGGTCCAGCCCCCACTCCTCGAGTCGCGAGGCGCGGAAGGTCACGATGACGACGTCGGCCCACTCCACCAGGCTCGCGGCGACCTCACGGCCGGCCGCGGTGCGCAGGTCGAGGGTGACGGAGCGCTTGTTGCGTCCGGAGACCTTGAACCACAGGCGGACGCCGTCGCGTTCCGGCCCCATGCCGCGCGCGGCGTCGCCGCTTCCCGGCGGCTCGACGTGCACGACGTCGGCTCCCATGTCGGCGAGGAGCGATCCCGCGAGCGGTCCGGCCACGACGTGGGCGAACTCGACGACCTTCAGCCCCGCCAGCTGCCCCCAGTCCCCCGTCTGCGGGCCACCCGGCACTTCCTGCATCGTTCCCCCTCGGAGTCGGTGCCGCGGGCGCCACCGCCCGTCGGTCCACTCCAGCCAGCATGCCGAGAAGCCATATGTCCGTCCAACATCAAAAACTCATAGACTGATGTACCCAAGGCATGAGATGGCGTCGAGGAGACCGGGGCCTCCCGGGCCGGCCCGCACCGATCCTGTTCCGCCGCCTCAGCGGGGCTCCGCCCAGTGGACGTCCGGCGGCAGCTCGAACCCCCCGGACCGCAGCTCGTCGATGGTGGCGAGGAACCGGCGGGCCGCGGCCGACATCGGGCGGTCCGTGGGCCACAGCAGGTCCAGCCCCCGGCGCACCACGGGTCCGGTGAGCGGTCGGTGCTCGACGGGGGCGAACCCGAGGAGGGCGCGGACGAGGGCGGGCAGCGCGGTGACCCCCAGCCCGGCCGAGACGAGTCCTCCCACGGTCGCGAAGCTGCTCGCCTCCACCACCCCGCGGCCGGCCCCGCCCGCCTGCGTGAACGCCAGGTCCGTGAGGGCGCGCACGCTGGAGCCGGCCCCCATCGCGATGAACTGCTCGTCCCTCAGGTCGGCCCACGACAGCTCGTCCCGGTCGGCGAGCGGGTGCCCCGGCGGCACGACCCCCACGAACAGGTCCCGGACCAGCGGCCGGCCGGAGACCCACGGCGCACCGTCCGTGGCGACCGTGACCGCGAAGTCGGCGTCACCGCGCTCGACAGCCTCGACCACCGAGCGGGCGAGCCCGTCGTGGATGCGGACGTCGGTCTCGGGCCACCTGCGTCGGAACGCCGTGATGACCGGCGGCAGGAGCACCGCCGCCACGGACGGCAGCGCGGCCACCGAGACCGTGCCCCCGCTCCCGTCCACGAACCGCCGCAGCTGGCGCATCCCCGCGCGGTGCACTCCCAGGACGTGCTCGGCGACCTCCAGGAGCTCGCGCCCCTCGTCGGTCAGCGTCACGTTGCGCGTGTCGCGGTGGAACACGCTCGTGCCGAGGACGCGTTCGATCTCCGCGACGGTGCGGCTCAGCGACGACTGCGACACGAGCAGGTCGTTGGCCGCGGCCGTGAAGCTGAGCCGGTGGGCGACCGACACGAACACCGACAACTGGCGAAGAGACAGGTCCATGCCTGGCAACCCTAGGGCGTGTTCCGTGGATGCTTTCGGTTGACTCGGCGCTTGCGCCGATCGACGCGAGCGGCTTCCAGGCCATCTCTCGCAAGACGGGTAGCGCAGGCCAGCCCGGGTTCGGCTGTCCGAGCGCAGTCGGCGCAGCGAGAGGCAGCCCGGAGGACGCGAGCCCGGAACGATCCGCGGAACGCGGCCTGGAGACCGCTCCCCGGTGGGGCGCCGCGGGACGCGGGGGTCAGCCCTCCCCCGCCACCAGCCGGGCGAAGAGGCCGGGGTCCGCGTTGCCGCCCGACACCACCGCGACCGTCGTCCCGGGGCGTTCCGGATCGGTGTCGATCCGGCCCGCGAGGAGCGCGGCGGCGGCCAGGGCCCCGCTGGGCTCGGCCACGAGGCGGGCGCCGTGGGCGAGGGTCGCGACGGCGCGGGCGATCTCGTCCTCGGTGACGGTGACGATCCCGTCGAGCCTGGCGTCGAGGTGGGCGAACGTGCGCTCGGACAGGCACACGCGGACGCCGTCCGCCATGGTGCGGTGGGTGAGCTCGGGCGGCCAGGTGACGAGGTGTCCGGACCTCAGGCTCTCGGCGGCGTCGGCGGCCAGTTCGGGTTCGACGCCGATGACGCGGACCCGGCGGGGGTGGACCGTCCAGGCGGCGGTGGCCACGCCGGAGGCCAGCCCTCCCCCGCCGACGGGGACGACGATCGTGGCCGCCTCGGGCGACTGTTCGAGGATCTCCAGGCCGACGGTGCCCTGTCCGGCGATGACGTGCGGGTCGTCGAAGGGCGGGATGAGCGCGAGCCCCTCGTTCTCGGCCAGTTCTCGGGCGACGGCGGCCCGCCGCTCGGGCGAGGCCATGACGACGCGCGCGCCCAGGGCGCGTATCCGGTCGACCTTGACCCCGGGCGCCCCCTCGGGGACGACGACGGTGCACGGCGCCCCCTGCCGGGCGGCGGCGTGGGCGAGGGCCTGGCCGTGGTTGCCGGAGGAGTGCGTGACCACGCCGGCCAGGCGCTGGGCGGGGTCGAGCAGGGCGACGGCGTTGGTGGCGCCCCTGATCTTGAAGGCGCCGGTGGGCTGGAGGCTCTCCGGTTTGAGGAGGAACCCGCCGCCCGGAGGGCCCGCGGTCAGGGGGGTGCGGACCACGTGGCCCTGGATGCGGGCGGCTGCGGCGCGGACGTCGTCGGCGGTGACCAGTTCCATGCGCCGTCTATGCCCGGCGTCGGCGCCGACACACGGCGGGGGCGGGATAATCGGAGCCGATGCGTACCGAATGGACTCCAGACGACCTGCCCGGACGGGCGTTCTACCAGTTGATGACCTCCGTGGTGGTGCCACGCCCGATCGCGTGGGTCTCCACCACGTCCGCCGACGGCGTGGACAACCTGGCAC
The DNA here is from genome assembly GCF_036327455.1 of Nocardiopsis codii. Classification (NCBI taxonomy): domain Bacteria; kingdom Bacillati; phylum Actinomycetota; class Actinomycetes; order Streptosporangiales; family Nocardiopsidaceae; genus Nocardiopsis; species Nocardiopsis codii. The sequence goes on from NZ_JAUZMY010000033.1 coordinate 26,446, forward strand.
CGCACTCGTTCTTCACGATCTCCTGTACCGAGCCGCCGATCGTGCAGTTCACGTCGGTGCAGCGCAAGGACTCCCTGCGCAACGCGGAGGAGACCGGCGAGTTCGTGGTGAACCTGGCGCCGGAGCTGATGTGGGACCAGGTGAACGCCAGCGGCACCGCGTACCCGCCGGAGGTCAGCGAGTTCGACGCTCTGGGCGTCGAGCGCGAGGCGAGCGCGGCGGTGCGGCCTCCCCGGGTCGCGGGGTCGCCGGTGGCCGTGGAGTGCGTCCTGCACTCGACGCTGCGGCTGGGCGACTCCACGGTGGTGTTCGGCCGGGTGGTGCGCGTGGCCGTGCACGACGAGGTGCTCGCGGACGGGCACCCCGACGTGGAGCTGATGCGCCCGCTGGCCCGGCTGGGCCGCAACGAGTGGTCGACGCTGGGCGAGGTGCGGGCGGTCGACCGCCTCCCCTACCGGCCCTGACCCCGGACGCGGAAGCACCCGACCCCTGGAAGAACCGGTTCCGGGGCCGGGCGCTCCGCCCAGGTTACCGGCTCGTTCAGCGGGATCGCCCCGGTGCGCGGGCCGCACGGCGGCCCGCCCGGGCCGGCGCCCGGGCGGGCACGGACGCGCCCTCGCGTGAGGGGGCGGGGCCGTCAGTCCTCGTGGCAGGCCACGAGGGGCTCGATGTTCACACCGGGGTGGGTGGCGGTGAACCCGAAGCTGGTGGACTCACCGGGGTCGAGCCGCCCGTTGTGGGCGGAGTTGCGGGCCTCGAAGTGCGCGCCGTGGTTGACCAGGGCGGCGTTCCAGATGCTGGAGACCGCCTGGCGGTTGGCGAACACCCAGTCGACCATCCAGCCGTCGACGCCGTCCTCGCCCGCGGTGACCTCGACGTCCACCTGGAAGCCGTCCGACCACTGGTTGGTGACGGTGTACTCGGCCGTGCAGTACTCGGCGGGCGGGTCGGTCGGGCCGGGCGTCGGCTCGTCCGTGGGGTCCGGGCTCGGGTCGGGGCCGGGACTCGGGTCGGGGCCGGTGCCCGGGTCCTCGCCGAAGACCACGTCGGAGCAGTTGTAGAACGCCTCCGGGCTGTCCGAGCGCTCCCACACCACGTACACGATGTGGCGTCCCTCCCGGTCCGGGAGGTCGACGTCCCAGTAGTACTCGGCTCCGGCGTCGCCGCCGCTGCGCAGCGGCGGGTCCGTCACCTCGTCGATGAGTTCGAGGTCGTCCCAGTTCAACGGCGACCCGGGATCGAATCCGTCCTCGGTGACGTAGGTGCGGAAGACACCGGGGTGCGGGGCCCAGGCGTTGTGCCGGAACTCCACGGTGGTGTCCGGCTCCAGGGCGGTGGTGGGCCAGTCGGTGCGGGCCGCGTTGAAGGCCGCGAACCTGTCGGTGGGACCGCACAGCTCGCCGTCGGCCACGACCTCCTGGTGGCGGCCGTCCGCGTCGCTGATGAGGTTGCCGAACCAGTTCCAGAACGGGTAGTCGCCGCCCTCGTCCAGGGCGTCGGCGCAGGCCGCGTTGGTGGGCCGGAGGGCGCCGCCTCCGGTGCCGCCGGTGGCGTCCTGGAAGCAGGCGTAGGTGCGGCTGGCGGGGTAGGTGAACGCGCCGTGGGCCTCGGCGGAGTCGGGCAGGGCGACGACGGCGGTGGCGACGGCGAGCCCGCCGAGCGCCGCGGCCAGGGCGACAACGTTGCGTGACCTCATGGGCCACTCCAATCTCTGTGGGGGAGGCCCGGCCGCGCGTGGAGGCGCGGCCGGGGGACTGCTCCGACCCCGTGGGGGTCAGGCGGTGCAGGAGAGGGTGGGCGTGGAGAGGGTTCCGCCGTGGGTGCCGGTGAAGCCGAACGAGGTGGACCCGCCCGCGGCGAGGACCCCGTTGTGGGCGGCGTTCACGGCGGTGACGGTGGAGCCGCTGGTGGAGACGGAGGCGTTCCAGGCGTGGCCGACGCCCTCGCCCGGACCGGTGGTCCAGGTGACGGTCCACCCGGTGACGGCGGACGCGGCGGTGACGGTCACCTCGCCCTGGAACCCGTTCGGCCACTGGTTGGTGACGCGGTACTCGGCCTCGCAGTCGGCGTCGGGGTCGGTCGGCTGCTCCGTCGGCGGGTCGGTCGGCTCCTCGGTGGGCGGGTCGGTGGGCCCGCCCGAACCTCCGTAGACCGGGGCCTCGACGGAGGTCTCGCCGATGCCGTCGGGGCCGTGGAAAATGCGCTCGCCCCAGGGGGTGAGGCTGTCGACGTCGAAGCCCTCGACCATGTCGAGGTACTCCACGGGGGACCCGTTGCCGCTCCAGGACCAGCCGATGTAGCCGAGGCCCAGGCGTTCGGTGTGGGCCATGATGGCGTCCTCGTCGGGGTTGCCGTCACTGTGGTCGATGCCGAACTCGCCGACGATCAGCGGCAGGCCGGCGTCCGTGAAGTGCTCCAGGTAGGAGACCACGGTGGACTCCTGCGCGTAGACCCCGTACATGTGGATGGAGAACACCGTGTTGGCGTCGGGGTCTGCGTCGAAGACGCCCTGCGCGCTGTCGCGCATGATGCCCTGCCAGTCCTGGCCCCAGTTGGGCGCGTCCACCACCAGGGTGTGGTCGAACCCGGCGTCGCGCAGGCGGTTGATCGCCTCACCGGTCTCGGACGCCCAGTTCTGGTTGGTGGCCGCGTCGTTGCCGAAGGGCTCGTTGCCGATGTTGACGAGGACGTGGTCCTCCTCCCCCTCGACGGCGTCCTGGACGCGCAGCCAGTAGTCGACGGCCTGGTCGAGGGTGGCCGCCCCGGCCTGGTCGCCGTACCCGGTGGTGTCGTGCACCTCCAGCATGCAGATCAGGCGGTTGGCCTTGCAGTCGGCGACGACCGCGGCGACGTCGTCGACGCCGTTCTCCGTCCAGCGCTGCCCGCTGCTGAGGACGACGCGGACGGTGTTGGCGCCCAGGGACTTGATGTCCGCGAGCGCACCGGTCTCCTGGGGGTACCAGGTGTGGGCGTGGCTGACGCCCCGGATGACGAAGTCGTTTCCGGCCGCGTCGACGAGGCGGCCGTCGCTGACCCGGAACCCGGTGTCGGCGTAGGCCGGCGCCGTGTGCACGAGGAGCGCGGTGACGAGGGAGAGGACCGCCCCGAGGGCGATCAGTAGGCGTGTGACCATGGGGGCTCCAGGAGGGGAGGGACAGGGGTGTCGCGGAGTGGTCCGGGTGCCACCGGCCCGAGGAGGAGGGGCGGGCCGGTGGCGGTCAGGGGTACCGGTCGGGAGCGGGTGGGCGCCCGGAGGGGCCGCACCGGTCTCCGGCGTCCGGTCGTGGGGCGGGCGCCGCGCACGCGCGGTGCGCGGGCCCGCGGGCGGTCAGGTGGCGGAACAGACGGGTCGCGGTGCGGAGACGGTCCCGTCGTGGGTGCCGGTGAAACCGAACGAGGTGGACCCGCCCGCGGCGAGAACCCCGTTGTGGGCGGCGTTCACGGCGGTGACGGTGGAGCCGCTGGTGGAGACGGAGGCGTTCCAGGCGTGGCCGACGCGTTCGTCGCCGCCGAAGTCCCACGTCACGGTCCAGCCGTCGACGGCCCTGCCCGCGGTGACGGTCACCTCGGCCTGGAACCCGTTCTGCCACTGGTTGGTGACCCGGTACCCGGCCTCGCAGTCCCCGTCCGGTTCGGTGGGCTGCTCCGTCGGCGGGTCGGTCGGTTGCGGGCCGGGGTCCCCGCCGAGGGCTTCGTGGACCGCCCAGTAGGCGGGTTTGGGCTGGTAGGAACCGTCGATGGGCAGGGCCGCGCCCTGGCCGTCGAAGTGGTCGGGGACCCACGAGTAGGCGTCGGTGACCCCCCACACGGTCACGCCCGCGCAGCCGTCGACCTCCAGACAGGTGGTGACGACCTCCCGGTAGTCGTCCGCCTGCCGCTCCAGGTCGGCCTGGCTCGCGGGGACGTTCATGCGGATGTCGAGCTCGGTGATCCGCACCTTGAGTCCGAGGTCGGTGAACCGCTCGATGTTCTGGCGCATGCTGGCGGGGACCTGGCCCACGATCAGGTGGCTCTGGAACCCGATCCCGTCCAGGGGCACCCCCTGGTCCAGCAGGTCGACGACCAGGTCGTAGTAGGCGTCGCTCTTGGCGTTGACGCCGTCGATGCTGTAGTCGTTGATGTACAGCTCCGCCGCGGGGTCCGCGGCCCTGGCCATGCGCAGGGACTCGGCGACGAAGTCCTCTCCCAGGGTCCGGTGGAAGACCGAGTCCCGGAACCGCGCGTCGTCGCCGATGGGCTCGTTGACGACGTCCCAGGTGTCGATCCGCCCGGCGTAGCGGCCCATGGTGGTGCTGATGTGGTCGTCCATGACGTCCAGCAGCTGGTCGGCGGTGAACCCGCCCCCGGACACCCACGACGGCAGCTGGCTGTGCCAGACCAGGGTGTGCCCGTGGACGTCCTGGCCGTTGTCCTCGGCGAAGTCGACCACGCGGTCGGCGCCGGACCAGGAGTACTGTCCCTGCTGCGGCTGGACCGCCTCCCACTTGAGGTCGTTCTCGTGGGTGACGGAGTTGAACTCGGCGGCGGCGGTCTGCGCGTACGCGGCCTCGTTGAGACGGTGGGACGCGAGGGCGGTTCCCATGAACACTCCCCGCTGGTCGGCCAGGTCCCGGAGGGATCCCTCCTGGACGGCCCCGACGGCCGCGTCCTCCTGCCCGTGGGCGGCTGCGGCGAACCCTCCGGCGAGCAGGGCCGCCGTGAGGACGGTCGCGGCGGCGGCCGCGGCACGGCGGCGCGCGTGCCCCGTGTTTCCCGACATGGTGTTCCTCTCCACGATGTGTCGTGACGGGATGGGGGGTCGGGCGCCCTGTGCGCCCGACCCCGGGGTGGTGCGTCCCTATCCCGCGCCGTCACCGCCCTCCCCGGCCGCGGGGGCGCCGCCGAACAGCTCTCCGTGCGTGGCGAGTGCGGTGGCCACGTCGACCTGCGCCCAGAAGCGGTGGTAGGTGAACTCGGGGGCCTCGCCGCCGTCCAGGTAGGCCTGGACCCGGGGCCAGTCCTCGTCCTGCTCGTAGAAGGAGCGGATGGAGGCGAACGTGGAGTCGGAGTCGATCACGTCGCCGTTGGGCATCTGCCCGGTCCAGCCGTCGGGGACGTAGAGACCGCCGTTCGGGGCGTCGAACGGGTCGTCGAAGCGCTCGTAGTCCGCCCTGGTCTCGGGGACGGCGACGCCGAGGTCGTCCTGGTGGACCAGCAGGGCGTCGAGCAGGCCCTCGGCGGTCTCCAGGGAGGCCGCGTCGCCGGTGGCGGACGCGTAGTGCATCAGCGTCTTGGCCAGACCGGCGGCGATGCCGACGTCCTGGTTGTGCGAGACGACCTCGACGCTCAGGCCGTCGTTGCCCGTGGGCTCGCCGGTCCAGTCGTCGGGGGCGCCGCTCCACTCCATGTCGGCCGGGACGGCGAAGTCGCCGCCCTCCCCGACGGTGGTGTTGGCGATGGCCCAGGGCACCCAGGCGTCGAGGATCTCCCCGGCGCGCTCGTCGCCGCTGATGCGGTGGTACTCGGCCACGCGCTCGATGTCCCAGACCTGGAAGCCGAACCACTGGTTCGAGGCCGGGTCGTGCCAGACCGGCTTCTCGTCGTAGAACATGCCGTGGAAGGTGGGCGTGTCCGCGGGGGGCTCCGTGTAGGTGCCCTCCCAGCTGTTGGTCGCGCCGCCGGCGATGCCGCCGTCGGAGGACTGCAACCACTGGAGGAACTCCAGTTGGCGGTCGAGGCTGGTGCCCCAGTCGTCCGCTCCCGTGGCCGACTCCGGCCGCAGCTCGTCGACCTCGGAGAGCGCGTAGGCGGCCATCACGTTCTGGTAGCCCTGGTGGGCGGAGGATCCGCCGATGCGCCAGGCCCAGGGGTACTGGGCGCTCTCCAGGGCGCCGCCCCAGGAGTAGTACCAGGCCATGAGGTAGTGCGCCGATTCCTTGCCCGTTCCGGGCGGGCAGGATGTGGCGCCGACGCAGTCGCCGACCTCCTTGAAGTACTTGTCGAACATCGCGTAGCGCAGGTAGTCGCCCATCATCGCCGCGTTGGAGACGTTCTCGGCGATGGCGGACGCGTTGCCCTGCTCGCTCGCCCACTCGTGCGCGAGGTAGGCGACCTGGACGGCGCGGGCGTCGGCGTCGGGGGCGTTGGTGTAGCGCCACTGCTCCGAGGCCTGCGGGTCGTCGACGAACAGGTTGAGGTAGCCGGTGCCGTCGTCGCTGCCGTGCGCGAACGTCTCGCAGGACGGGTGCGGCACGGTCTCCCACACCGACTCGTTGGAGCCGCGCTGGAAGGTGTTGACGTAGGCGGGGGCGTCGTCGCTGCCGTCACCGCAGAACCCGTAGCCGTACGTGTTGTCCACGTCCAGCAGCCAGTGCATGCCGTAGACCTCGTCGGTCCCGTAGGTGCTGCTGAGTTCGGCTGCGAGGGGGTCCTGACCGGCCTCCACCCCCTGGTCGAGCGGCATCGGGTAGTCGCTGGGGTCCAGCGACTCGGGGATGTAGGTGGCCGGGGACGAGGGGTCGTAGGCGCCGTTGGTGGGCTGGTCGGCGGTCCCCGGGATGATGAAGGCCTCCATCGAGGCCCAGGCGTCGTTGAAGGGCTGCCAGTCGCCGGAGACGCGGCCGTAGGTCGCCTCCAGCCAGAGGTAGTAGCTGAAGGCCTCGGACGTGGTGGCGTGCCCGTGGTCGGGCGCCTCCACGATCAGGGTCTCCACGGAGTGGTAGGGGACCAGGAGGCCGTCGAACTCGCGGAAGTAGCCGCTGGACGGGTCCTTGATCTTGTCGTACTGCTCCAGGAAGGAGGCCTCGTACTCGGTGATCTCCGGGTTCTCGGCCAGGAGCGCGTCGGCCACGGGGGTGTGGTCGTAGGTGGCCGCGGGCTCGGCGGGTCCGGCGTGGACGGAGGGGGCCGCCGTGAAGGTGGCCGCGACGAGTGCGGCGCTCACGGCCGCGGGAAGGGGCCAACGCCGTCTGCGGCGGTGGACTCGGTGATGATCGGTCACATCGTTCTCCTCGGAGGGTGCCCCCGAGGGGCCTCTCCGGTGCCGCGGAGCAGGGGCGCGGCACCCCGGACCGTGCGTCGACCGGGGTGGGGCAGCGCCTCGGCGGGGGGCAGCGGGGGGCCGAGACAGGGGCGTGTGCGGGCCTGAGGACGTGGGGGACGCTGGCCGCGGCGGTGTCGGCGTCGACGGCGCGGGCCATGGGGGCGCGGTGTCCGCACCCGGTCTCGCTAGCGGTGCCTTCCGGTGCTCGGGGAACTCGATCCCGTTTCGGGAGCGCTCCCATGAGCAGTGCCGAAAAATTAACACCATCGACAAGAGCCTGCAATGGGTGCAACCAGAGGAATCCGCGCGAGAATTCGTGATCTACAGGGCTTTTCGGACAGACGGCGGGAAGGATGCCCGAAGGCGGAACCGGGGTCCGCCGGACCCGCCGTTCCAGTGACTCCGTCCCGCGCGGTCGGAGCTCCTGGCCGGGGACGTACGCCGCCGGGGGCACGGATCCCGCGCGGAGCCGCCGGTCCGTTCACCGCCGGGTCGGACCTCTCCCCGCCGACCGGACCGCGGAGGCCTCCGGCACACACGGCCGCCCCGGGCCGTCGGACCGGGGCGGTCGGGCGCCACTGCGCTCAGCTGTCGGACACCGGCCAGTCGACCAGGACGACGGGCTCGTCCCCGAGTACCCAGGCGTCGTGGTTGGCCGGAATGGACACGACCTGCCCGGCGCTCACCTCGCCCTCGGTACCGTCGTCCATCTCCCAGTGGAGGGAACCGGAGATGATGTAGGCACGGTGGTTCACCATGCACTTCACCGTGCCCCGGGACTCGGCCATGTCCTCGGTCCAGCGCCAGCCGGGCTGGAGCGTCAGCCTCACGGCCGTGTGGCCGCCGACCTGCAGGGCCTCGGAACGGGCCCGGTCGAACTGCTCGGCCACCTCCGCCCGGGAGAAGTCGCCCACCACCGGCATCGTGCCAGGGAGCTCGTCCCAGGCCTGCACGGTGGACTGGTGGATGATCCGCCCCGCCCGCAGGTCGAGCATGGTCATGCTCTGGACCTGGGTCCCGTCGGGGTAGACGCACCGCTCGGTGTAGGCGGCGTGGTCGCCGTCGACCACGCAGTCCAGGACCTCGTGGGTCATGTCACGGGAGAAGAGCTCGCGCATGGCGGGCGCGATGGCGTTCATACCGTGCAGGACGTCGGGGCTGCTGGGCTGCGCCCGCTTGTCGACCATCTCCATCTCTGCGTCCTCGGCGAACAGGGCGAGCATCGCGTCGGCGTCGGCGGCCTCGATGGCGCGCGTCAGCGCCTCGCTGTCGAACCGGGGACCCGTCTCGGTGTGGGTGGACATCGTCCAACCCTCCTTCCCACCTGCACGGCCAACTCTTGACCGAACCGGCTCTCACACCCAGTCTGCGCCCCTCCCCCGTTCCGCTTCTGCCAAGGCGGGGCCATCTCTGCACATCTGGCCGGGGACCGGTGCCATGGCCTGCCGACCCGCCGGGCCCCGCGAGCGGTCACACCGCCAGGTCCTCCGCGGGCGCGGGGAGGGTCGGCAGGAACGGGGCCACCTGTGCGGGGTCTCCCCCGGCCCAGTCCATGGCCAGGATCTGGTCGGCGCTGCGCCGACCGGTCACGGCGCGGGCCAGCTCGAAGGCCGTGCCGCTCAGCGTGAGTCCGGCGCCCTCCCCGAGCGTCCACTCCTGACCGGTGTCGGTGGCGGTCACGCGCACCGGCGGGAGCTCGGCGGGCCAGCCCCTGGCCAGGCCGCCCAGCGGGAAGTCGGCGAGCTGGTCGGCGTCCCCGGCCCGGGCGGGCAGGCCGAGCGCGCCCCGGATGTCGTTCTCGTGGTGCCACACGTCCAGGGCGGGCAGGCAGTAGCGCCTCCGCGTCCGGGAGGCGAGGAGATCCAGCAGCGCCGGCGCCGTGCGGCGCCACTCGGCGAGGACGGTCCCGGGATCGTGGTCGGCCCGGTCGGCGACCTGGCGCGCGGTGACCTCGTCGGTGGCCGGAGGGGTGACGTCGCCCCGCACGACGTCGGCGCAGAGCCCGGCGAGGTGGGCGTAGACCTGCCGGACGGTCCAGTCCGGGCAGGCGGGCACGACGGTGCGCCACCGCTCCTCGTCGAGGGTGGCGGCCAGGTCGAGCAGGCGGTGGTGGGACGTCTCGTAGATGCGCGCGGAATCCATCCCCCCAGCGTAACTAACACTGTTAGGAAAAGAGGTCGCCGCCCCCGGGGCGCCTCCGGCCCCCGGCCTACCCGCCCCCGTGCGCCCCGCCGGCCGCTTCGGCGGCCCGCCCGCCCAGTTCGCCGGAGATGCGTGCGGCCACCACGGCCACCTGAGGCCCCAGCCTGCGCACCTGGACCACCGGCAGCCGGCTCACCAGGGAGGACACGCTGATCGCCGCGACGGGGTCGCGGTTGTGGTCGAACACCGGTGCGGCGACGCAGCGCACCTCCGGCTCGTTCTCCCGGTCGTCGATGGCGTAACCGCGCTCGCGCACCCGGCGCAGCTCCTCGACGAGGACCGCCGGATCGGTCACCGTCCTGGGGGTGACGGCCGAGAGCCCCGCCGCCACCACGTCCTCCACCAGGTCGTCCGGGCCGAACGCGAGGATCGCCCGGCCCACCGCGGTGCGGTAGGCGGGCATCCGCGCACCGATCCGCGAGGCCATCCGGACGGTGGCCGTGTTCTCCACCTTGTCCACGTAGACGACGTCGTGTCCGTCCAGCAGCACCAGGTGGCAGGTGTGACCGGTACGCCTCATCAGGTCGCGCAGGTGGTCCGAGGCGACGGAGCGCAGTTCCATGTGGTCCAGGTACCCCTGCCACAGGCTCAGCGCCGCCGTCCCCAGCCGGAACCGCCCGCTGCGCGGGTCACGGGTGAGCAGGCCGTACTCCACCAACGGGACGGACAGGCGCAGCACCGTGCTCTTGTTCACGCCCACGCTCCCGGCCAGCTCGGTCAGGGTCGCGCCGCCGTTCCCGGCCGGGCTCGCACGGACGAACTCCACGATGGCGAGCGCGCGGCGCAGCGACGCCGAGGAGTTGCGCCCGGGCACGGGTGCCGTGTTCACCCCTTCACCGCCCCGCCCAGGCCGGAGGCGAGCCTGTGCTGCACGAACATGAAGAACACCAGGACCGGCAGGGTCATCAGGACCGAACCCGCCATGATGCCGCCCCAGTCGTTCTCGTCCGGTTTGAAGAGCGACAGCAGGGCGATCGGGAGGGTCTGGTTCTCCTGCGCCGAGATGATGAAGGTCCTGGCGAACAGGAAGTCGTTCCACGTCATGATGAACGAGAAGATACTGCAGGCCACCACACCCGGCGCCACCAACGGGAACAGGACCCTGGTGACGAAGGCGAGGCTGCCCGCGCCGTCCAGCCACGCCGCCTCCTCCAGCTCCGCGGGGACCGCCGCGACGAAGCTCCGCAGCATCCAGATCGCCAGCGGGAGGGCGAACGCCGTGTGCACCAGCATGAGCGAGCCCAGGTGGTTCAGGCCCAGGCCGGGGACGCCCGCACCCACGGTGCGCATGAGGAAGAACAGCGGGATGGTCAGCGCCTCCACCGGGACCATCTGCGCGACCAGCACCATGACGAGCAGGGTCGTGCGGAGCCGGAAGCGGTAGCGCGTGAGCGCCACCGCGGCCAGGAAGGCGCAGAGGGTGGAGGCGGTCACGACCACGGCCGCCACCAGCACGCTGTTCAGCAGGTACTGGCCGAACCCGTCGATCAGCAGCACCCGGCGGAAGGAGTCCAGGGTCGGGTCGAGCGTGTACGGCGAGGGGTCCCCGGCCTCCAGTTCGGTGCGCGGCCTCAGCGCAGAGAGCAGCATCCAGTACAGCGGCAGGGCCACGACCAGCGCGACCAGCAGACCCGCGAGGTCGTTCCTCAGTCGGCGGAGCGTCACAGCACCTCCCCTTGGCGGCGCAGTGCGCGCAGGTACACGAGCGTGATCAGCAGGAGCAGCAGGGTGGTGATCACACCGATGGCCGATCCCAGCCCGTACTGGCCCGAGGCGAACGCCTTCTGGTAGGCGTACACGTTGAGCACCAGGTTCTGTCCGGCGATCCCGCCGGCCCCGGTCATGACGTAGATCTGCGTGAAGATCTTGAAGTCCCAGATGATCGACTGGATGGTCACGATGGCGACGGCCGGGCGCAGGATCGGCAGCATCACCGACCACGCGACGCGGGCCGTCGAGGCGCCGTCCATCCGCGCGGCCTCGATCACCTCCCCGGGGATGGCCCTGATACCGGCGTAGAGGGTGACCATGACGAACGGGAACGAGCACCACACCACCTGGGCGCCGACGAGGCCGAAGGCCGACCACTTGCCGTAGGTCCAGGAGTGCCCGGCGAACTCGGTCAGCCCCAGCCCGGCGAGGGCCTGGTTGACCGGCCCCAGCGTCGGGTCGAACAGGAGGAGCCAGACCGCGCTGCCGGTGACGGCGGGCGTCGCCCAGGCTCCCAGGGCGGCGAGGAAGAGCACGGTGCGCACCCACGGGGTCAGCCGGGTGGCCAGGACCGCCAGCGCGCCGCCCACCGCGAGGGTGCCCAGCACGCACGCCGCGGCGAAGCCGACCGTGTTGAGGAGGACCTCCCAGAACTGGGCGTCCCCCAGCAGCGCGCGGTAGTTCTGCCAGCCGACGAAGCGCAGCGGCTCGGCGCCGGTGACCTGGGGCTGGCGGTAGTCGAAGAAGGAGACGAGCACCAGCTGGTAGAGCGGGTAGACCAGCATGCCGCCCAGCGCCGCCGCGGCGGGCACGAGGTACATCCAGGGTTCGACTCTCCGGCTCCGGTGGCCGGAGGGTCCGCCGGTCGGGCGGCGGACGGGGGTACGGGTGGCCATGTGTCCGCGTCACCCCCGCCCGAAGGCGTCGTCGAGGGCCCGCGCGGCCTCGTCGGCGGCATGGTCCACCGAGGCGTCCCCGCCGGCGATCCGCTGCACCATGGTCGGCAGGACGCCCTCGGCGTCGACGGTCGCCCAGGAGGGGGTGACCGGGACGAACCGGGTGCCCGCGTCGATGGTCGCGACGAACGGGGCGACCTCGTCGTCGGTGGCCGCCAGCTCCCCCCGCACGTCGGTGAAGACGGGCAGGTTGCCCATGGCCTCGTACATGAGCAGCTGATACTCCTTGCCGGCCAGCAGCTTCACGAACTCCACGGAGAGCGTGCGGCGCTCGGTTCCGGCGAGCACGCCGAGGTTGTTGCCCCCGGCGAAGGCCGGGGCGATGCTGCCGGGCTCGGTCCCCGGGAGCGGCACGACCGCGGCGTCGTCGGCGATGTCGCTGCCGCGCACCGCGTTGAGGTTGAAGTTGCCCCCGATGGTCATGGCGGCGTTGCCCGCCACGAAGTTCTGCACGGAGGCGTCCCCGGTCATCTGCGAGCAGGTCTGGGGCGGGCACACGTCGTCGGAGAGGATCTGCCCGTACAGCTCCAGGCCCTCCTTGGCCTCGGCGGAGTCGATGGCCGCGGCGTAGGAGTCGCCCTCCGGCTCGGCGATGTCACCGCCGTGCGCCCAGACGAACGGCATCATCGCGTAGGTGTAGGCGCCCCCGGCGGAGACCCCCAGCATCCCCGGGTCGTCGGCGCGCACCGCGCGGCCGGTCTCCACGACCTCCGCCAGGGTCTCGGGGACATCCAGCCCGAGGTCCCCGAGGACGTCGGTGCGGTAGTAGAGGGCGCGCACTCCGAGGAACCACGGCACGCCGTACTCGGCACCGTCGACCCGGGCGGTGGCCGCGACGTCGTCCGCGATGTCGGCCCGCGGCGCCCAGTCGGCGAGGTCGTCGGTGAGGTCGACCAGGCCGGCGGACCCCACGTACCCGGCCAGGTCGGTGTTGCCGTACTCGGCGACGTCGGGGGCGGAGGAGGGGTCGAGGAAGGCGCCCTGGAAGCGCTCGGCGCGGGTCTCCACCGGGATGTACTGGACCTCGACCTCGACACCGTCGTGCGCGGCCTCGAACTCCTCCACCGCCGCGTCGACGACGCGCTCCTTCGGCGCCTGGTCGACCTCGGAGAACAGCCAGACGCGCAGGGTCCCCTCCGACTCGTCCACGCCGGACGCGGCACCGCTGGTCTGGAGGGGCGCGCACGCCGGTAACAGGGCCGCGAGGCCGAGGAGCGCGCAGGCGCGCGCCAGTCCGGAGGATCGCATCGGAACTCCCTGGGCGGGGGTGGGTGGCGGGGGGTCCGACCACCCGGTGGAGCGACCGTAAGCACTGGTTCCGGTTCCGTTGAAGGGAGGGACGCCAATGTTGTGCAGGGCACAACGACGGCGCGCAGTGCAGGGCACTGCGCGCCGTGGGGGTGGTTCCGGCGGGGCCGGGCTGCCGGCCGGGGGCCGGTCAGGTACCGAGGCCGGACATCAGCTCGGCGAACGAGGTCGGCTCCTCGAAGGGGTCGGCCTTCCCGGGCGCGTGGTCGGCCGCGAGTACGGCCAGCTGCCGGGCGGCCCGGTCGACGCGCTCGGACAGCTCACGGCCGCCTCCGTCTCCCGCGCCCCAGTCCTCCGACGCCGCGTACACGCCGGTGGGCACGACCACCGAGCGGGCGTAGGAGAACATCGGGCGCAGGGCGTGCTCCAGCACCAGCGAGTGGCGGGGGCTGCCGCCGGTCGCGGCGACGAGCACCGGCGTCCCGTCCAGGGCCTCGGGCTCGACGATGTCGAAGAACGACTTGAACAGTCCGCTGTAGGAGGCGTTGAACACCGGGGTGACCGCGATGACGCCGTCGGCGGCGGCGATGTCCTCCAGGACCCCGGGGAGGTCGCCGGTGGGCACCCGGGTCGTCATGGCGTTCATGATGTCGTGGGCCAGGTCGCGTAGTTCCACGGTCCGGGTCTCGGCCTTCTCCCCGCGGTCGCTCAGCGACGCCTCGGTGGCGGCGGTCAGCCGGTCGGCCAGCAGCCGCGTGGAGGAGGGGGTGCTCAGCCCCGCCGACACGGTGACGATCCTGCGCGTGGTCATACCTGGTCCTCCGCACGAAAGGTTTTCCAAGAAGAAGTTTCCTAGAAAGGATAATAGTCGGAACGACCGACCCACCCGCCCTATTCCCCGCGACGGGAACGCCGAGCGCTTCGGGGACGCACCAGTTTCCCCGCCCCCACCTGGATGGACGGCCCCGGGACCGCGCCGCGCAGGTGTAGTGCCCGCCTGCGCGGCTATGTGAACCGGAGGAGGCATCCCTAGTGCGGAGGAATCATCCCGTGAACGCACCCACCAGACCGACCAGTGTCACAGCGGTCTTCGTCCTGCTGATCCTGATCACCCTCTACCAGCTCACCGCCGGCGGGCTCGCCCTCCTCGGCGGTTTCGCCGCCGAGGCCGCCCCCACGATGCCCACCGCGACGGACGTCCCCACCTGGGCCATCTTCGTGGCCGCCGCCGTCGCCCTGGTGTACGGGGCCGCCTCGCTGGCGCTGACGGTCATGGTCGGCAGGGGCCGACCCGCGGCACGGCCCGCCGCCCTGGGCGTCAACGCCGTCTACGGCGTGGGCATCCTCGCCCTGGCCTTCACGCCCGTCGCGGGCCTCCCGGAACTCGCCGCGGCGGCGTTCGCGTTCACCGTGATCGCGCTGCTCTACTCCGGGAGCGCCAAGGCGTACTTCGGCGGGCACTCCGCCCCCGCGGAGCCGAGCACCACCGGCTGACGCCCACCCCGGGCGCTCCGAGGGGCGGCCGGAGACGCGGACGGGGGCGCGGGGCGTGCGCCCCGTGCCCCCGTCCCCGCGGGTCACCGCCGGTCTCAGGCGTTGTCGGCCCCGGCACCCTTGCCGGCGCCGGCCTTCCCGGCCGCCAGCAGGGAGGCGTGGGTCGGGGCGTCGGGGACGTGCGCGGGCCGCCCGGCCGCGAACTCCTTGCGCAGCACGGGCACGACCTCCTCGCCCAGCAGGTCCAGCTGCTCCAGGACCGTCTTCAGCGGAAGGCCGGCGTGGTCCATGAGGAAGAGCTGTCGCTGGTAGTGGCCGAAGGAGTCGCGGAAGCCCAGGGTCCGGTCGATGACCTCCTGCGGGCTCCCGACGGTCAGCGGGGTCTCGCGGGTGAACTCCTCCAGGCTGGGCCCGCCGCCGTAGACGGGGGCGTTGTCGAAGTAGGGGCGGAACTCCTTGACCGCGTCCTGGGAGTTCTTGCGCATGAACACCTGCCCGCCCAGGCCCACGATCGCCTGGTCGGCCTTGCCGTGGCCGTAGTGCTCGAAGCGGCGCCGGTAGAGGGAGATCAGCTTCTTGGTGTGGGTGGCGGGCCAGAAGATGTTGTTGTGGAAGAAACCGTCACCGTAGTAGGCGGCCTGCTCGGCGATCTCCGGGCTGCGGATGGAGCCGTGCCAGACGAACGGCGGGATCTCGTCCAGGGGGCGGGGCGTGGAGGTGAAGCCCTGCAGCGGGGTGCGGAACTTGCCCTCCCAGTTCACGACGTCCTCGCGCCACAGGCGGTGGAGCAGGTTGTAGTTCTCCAGCGCCAGCGGGATGCCCTCGCGGATGTCCTGCCCGAACCACGGGTAGACGGGCCCGGTGTTGCCGCGGCCCATCATCAGGTCCACCCGGCCCTCGGCCAGGTGCTGCAGCATCGCAAAGTCCTCGGAGATCTTCACCGGGTCGTTCGTGGTGATGAGCGTGGTGGAGGTGGAGAGGATCAGCTTCTCGGTCCGCGCGGCGATGTAGCCGAGCATCGTCGTCGGGGAGGACGCCACGAACGGCGGGTTGTGGTGCTCACCGGTGGCGAAGACGTCGAGGCCGACTTCCTCGGCCTTGAGCGCGATCGCGACCATCGCCTTGATCCGCTCGGCCTCGGTCGGCGTGCGCCCCGTGGTGGGGTCGGTGGTCACGTCACTGACTGAGAAGATTCCGAACTGCATGGCCCGCTCCCCGATTTTGTTTCCTAAGAAGTAATTTCCTCTGAAGCTATCACGGGAACCGGTGGGGCGTCACATGTATTCCCCGCCCCCAGGGCCGCCCGACCAGGCCCGGCGCATGCCACCCCTCCGACCGGGACCCCGCTCCGACACGAGGACGCACGGGCGGCGAGGCGGCGAGCAGGTTGCCGATGGCCGGATCGTGACGTGCCACCGGACCCGGCGCCCCTCGCCCCGCCCCCGGCGCACCGCAGGCCTCGGCGCGCACACGAGGACTGCCCCCAGGAAGCGCCGTGCACGAGGCAGCGGCGTCCGACGTCGCCGGTGGTGTCCCGTCCTGGTAGGTATATCCCGTGTTATCCCCACCGCCCCGGACCAGGGTCCGCGCCGCCGTGTCGCCGCACACGCGAGCTCCCGGCAGGACAGAGGGGCCTCCTGTGCAAGCCCGCCAGGACCCATGAGCTGAGCGGCCGCGCCACCGAGCAGGTCAGCGACCTGATCTGCCACGCGGGCGGACCGGGCCACGCCGCGCTCGTCGCCCTCGTCGCGGTCCTCCTGCCGGGTCGACAGGGACCGGTGACCAACGCCCTGTCCGCGCTCGGGCAGCGCTCCATGACCTTCTCCCCGGTCCGGTCGGTGGCCTGGGCGGTGCTGTTCTCCTCCTGCACGCTCCACCTGCAGGTGACGTCGTCCGCCGTCGGGGGGCGTCGCGGTGGCCGTGTGGCCGACCACGGTCCTGCTCGCCGACCTCATGCGCCGCCGGGGCGCGCGGACCGGCCGAGGCGGCGCTGCGCCGCCTCGCCCACGGGCGCGGGCCGGACACCCCGAGAGCGGTCGCGTGCAGGTGGAGGTGGGCCACCGCTCCGTCCACAGGGCACGGAACGTCTGTTCACGCGGATGTGGTGCGCGGGTATGACCATGAGTACGGACCGGTCATCTCCCGGGGAAGGGAACCCGGTGCGACGCAAGCCGAACGGTCGTCACCGTGTGCTATCCCTGACCCGAAACCCCCGCGGTCACCGGGAGTCGCGGCGACCGGGACGTCCGAGTACGTGATCACACGAGAAGGAGGAGGGCGCGCCCCACAGGCCCGCGCGCCCGGAACCCCATGGCCACCACCCTCGACCCCCGACGGCACCCCTCCAGCCCGGCCCCCGACCGCACCGAACGCGAGCCCGTCGTGCTCGCCGACGCCTTCGGCGACGTCCTCGCCGCCCTCACCGACCTGGACCCCGACCTGGCACTCGTGCCCGGCCCCGACGCCTGACACGGCGCACGGCGGGGCCCGGCCCCGTGGCCGGGTCCCGCCGGCGCGGGACCGCGCCCCGCGCGTCAGCGCGGGACGATCCCCTCGGGGTGTTCGGGCAGGAAGGACAGCACCAGCTCGATGGCGCCGCGAAGATGGGCGTTGAACTCCGCCAGCTCCTCCGCCGGCACCCACAGCTCCAGGATCGTGCGGCCTCCCGCCTGCCGCACCGGGTACCGTGACGCGAAACCGGCGTCCACGCGGAACCGGGTGACGTGCCCCTCACCGTCACGTGGCAGGTTCCACTCCCGGGCGATCCGCTCCGCGTAGTCCTGGTTCAGAACCGGATAGAAGAGGGGCTGCTCCGGCAGCCGGGGAGGCCACGCGCGCCAGCCGGAATCCCTGACCAGATCGAGTTCCCGGGGCCCCGTGGGCCTCCACAGGGTCATCGTCTCCGCCATGCGTCCGCCCCTCTCCGTGCTGTTCACAGCAGGAGCTTAGACATCACGTGCCCCAGTCAGCACGCGCTTTTTACCGAGCGGACCGAAAATCGGCGCGTGGAACGGGAACACCACAAACATACGAAGCGTTCTCACAGATGAAGCGCCCCAGACCGAACCCCGACCCCATCGCATTCCCACCACCCACCCAGGTCGTGTGAGGCGCTCACACCACAAACCATGCGCGGATGCACGCGCTCGTGTCGGCAATGGGGGTTTCCGGCACGTATTCAGTCGCTGCATCCGCCTTCCCAGCGGCCAGACCGCACTCAGTGCACACTGGCCGCGCCCGCTGTGGCCCGCGTTGGGGGACGTGGGCCACAGCTACGTCCGGGGACGTGCCGCCACACCGGTACGTCCCCGGACCCATCTCCCCACCCGCCCCTCCCCCGATCTCCCCGCCGCGCGCAGGCCACCGCCCCTCCGGGTCTCCGCCGGACACGGTCGCCCCCGTACCGCGCCCGGCGGGAGGCCGAGCCCCCGCCCGCCCCGAGGGCACGTCCGGCTCCCGGCCCCCGGCAGTACGATGCGCTTACACCAGCGAGTCCGAGGGGACGCAGATGCCGAAGCCCGGTGACCGGGACGCGGGCGGGCCCGAGGGGCCCCGGCCCGCCCGGCGCCCGACCATGGCCGACGTCGCCGCGCGCGTGGGCGTCTCCCGACAGCTGGTCTCCCTCGTCCTCGGAGGACGCCCCGGCCCCAGTGCGACCGCCCGGGAGCAGATCCTGCGGGCGGCGGAGGAACTCGGCTACCGGGCCGACACCGCCGCCCGTCTGCTGCGCCGGACCCGCAGCCGCCAGGTCGGCGTGCTGTTCACCCTGGAGCACCCCCTGGACGCGCACGTGGTCGAGGCCGTCTACCCCGTCGCCGCCGAGCTCGGCTACAGCGTCGTCCTGAGCGCCATGCTCACCACCCGCACCGAGCGCGAGTCCATCGACGACCTCCTGGGGCTGCGGTGCGAGGCCCTCATCCTCATCGGCATGTCGGCCGAGGCCCCGACCGACCTGGCCAAGGTCGCCGAACTCGTGCCGGTGGTGGAGATCGGCCAGCGCACCGGGGCGCCGGGCACGGACAGCGTCCGGACCGCCGACGCCCGGGGGGTCCACCAGGCGGTCGACCACCTGGTGTCCCTGGGCCACCGGGACATCTCCCACGTCGACGGGGGCGACCTGCCCGGCGCCCGCGAACGCCTCCGGGGCTACCGGGACGGCATGGCCGCGCACGGACTGGCGGACCGCGCCGACGTGCTGCCCGGCGACTACACGGAGGAGTCCGGGGCGCGGGCCGCGCGCGTCCTGCTCGCCCGGGAGCGGCCGCCGACGGCCGTGGTCGCGTGCAACGACCTGTGCGCCCTCGGCCTGGTGGGAACGCTGAGCCGCGCGGGCAGCTCCGTTCCGGACGACATCTCCGTGGTGGGCTACGACGACAGCCGTACCGCCCGCCTGCCCTTCCTCCAGCTCACCTCGGTGCGCCAGGACGCGGCGGAGATGGCGCGGCTCGCGGTCCGCTCGGTGGCCGAGCGGCTGGACGACGGGCGCACCGAGAGCCGCCACCTGGTCCTGGAACCCGTGCTCGCGGTCCGGGGCAGCACGGGCGCGCCGCGCCGCGACCGATCCCGACCGGCCCCCTCCGACGGCAAGCGCCCCTGAGCAGGGCAGGACCACCGGATCCGCGCCCGGCCCGGGGCGCGAGTGGCGAGGCTCTCTCCCCGTACGGGACAGATCACACCCGAATCGTTTGAGATCCCCCCGGGCGGGCTGCGAGGCTGGATTTAGCACGTGCCAAACACCCCTGCCGCCTCTCTGACCGCGGTCGGGCCGGGCACGGGCACCAGGGCGACGACGCCCGCCACCACCGCCGTTCTCCCACGCTCCCCGTCTGGAGGGCCCACCCATGCCTCTGGCCCTGCTCGCCCTGGCTCTCGGGGCGTTCGCCATCGGTACCACCGAGTTCGTCATCATGGGGCTGCTGCCCGACGTGGCCGCCGACCTCGGCGTCCCGGTGCCCACCGCCGGATACCTCATCTCGGCCTACGCGCTGGGGGTGGTCGTCGGCGCACCCCTGCTCACCGCGCTCAGCACACGGGTGCCGCGCAAGGCGGTCCTGATGCTCTTCATGGGGCTCTTCCTGGCGGGCAACCTGGCCACCGTCCTCGCCCCCTCCTTCGGGGCCGTGTTCGCCTCCCGGGTCCTGGCGGGGCTGCCCCACGGGGCCTTCCTGGGCGTCGGTTCCCTGGTGGCGGCGCAGATGGCCGGGCCCGGCCGCCAGGCGACCGCGGTCTCGCGGGTCCTCCTCGGCCTGACCGTGGCCAACATCGTGGGCGTGCCCGTGGGCACGTTCCTGGGCCAGGCGATGGGATGGCGCGCCGCCTTCCTGGTCGTCTCCGGCATCGCGCTGCTCGCCACCCTGGGCGTCGCGGCGTTCGTGCCGCGCCAGCCCGCCGCTCCCGGCGCGGGCCTGCGCCAGGAGCTGTCCGAGCTGGGTCGGCCCCAGGTGGTCCTCGGCCTGACCACCGCCGTCTTCGGGTTCGCCGGGGTCTTCGCCGTCTACAGCTACGTGTCGCCGATGATGACCGAACTGGCGGGGGTGTCCTCCTCGTCCGTGCCGGTCGTCCTCGCCCTGTTCGGGGTCGGCATGACCCTGGGCTCCCTCGTCGTGGGACCCCTGGCCGACCGCGCGCTGCGCCCCACCATCTACGGTTCGCTCGCCGCGCTCGCGATCGTGCTGGCACTGTTCACGGTGACCGTGCACAACCCCTGGACGGCGGCGGTCAGCCTGGTCGTCCTGGGCGCGGTCGGGTTCGGCGTGTGCACACCGCTCCAGGTCCTGGTGATGAACCGGGCCGGGGCGGCGCCGACCATGGCCGCCGCGTCGAACCACTCCGCCTTCAACCTCGCCAACGCGGGTGGGGCGTGGCTGGGCGGTATCGGGATCAGCGCCGGCCTGGGGTACACCTCCCCGGCCGCGATCGGAGCCGTTCTGGCCGTCGTCGGCCTGGGCATCGCCGTGCTGGCGGGGTTCCTGGACCGCCCGGAGCGTCGGGGAGCCCCGGAGGGGCTCGCATCCGACGTGCCGGAGGCCGGCGTCCTGCGCTGAGCGTTCGGCGCCCGGGAGCGGCGTTCCCGCCGGGGAGCCCGGCACGGCTGTCGGGGGCGGGACCGTGCGATCCTGTTCCGCAGCGCACGGGTCCGCTGGATCCCGTCCGCCCCCAGGTTCACCCGCTCCCCGCGTACGCGGGGATGGGCCCGGCCTGCCCCCGCACACGCGCGGGGTCGGGCCACCGGTGGCGGCCCGACCCCGACTCACCCTGCCCGGCTCGGCCCCACCACGCTCAGACGGGGATCCAACCGAACTGGATGCGCGTGATGTCCGAGTCCAGTGCTACTCCCTGGTGCAGCTGGGCCAGGCTGACTCCCCCGGTCCACGGACGTCCCACACCTTCGGCGTGACCGGCCCCACCGATGACGACGTCGCCGCCGGCGTGCCAGGCATCCACGCGCTCCGCGCCTCCGGCACGGTTGCCGTCGACGTGCAGTGTGAGTGTGCCGTCCGTGTGGTCGTACACGCCCGCCAGATGCACCCACTCGCCGATCCACGCCGACGTGGCCGAGGTGACCCGGTGGACTTCGACCGACCCCGCTCCGTCCTGGACGGGCACCTCGAAGACCCAGCGTCGGAGCCCGGCGTCGTAGCCGAGCGCGAAGCCACTGGTTCCGGACCCGCTCTGTGACAGGGCGACGGCATCGACCCCACCGTCGTCCAGTCGGACCCATGCCGACGCGGTGAAACTGCGGTCGGTCCGCACCGCGGGGCCGTCGGTGCGCAGGTGCTCCCCTTGCGCGCCGTCGAGGAGGATCCCGGGCTCGAAGATCCCGTCGTTGAACGCCCCGTCCCACACCGTGCCGGGGTCACCGTGCAGCACCGCGTCGAGCCCGTGGTCGGTAGCGTCCTCGGCGGTGCTGCCCTCCGTCTCACCGAGCCACCAGGTTCCCTCCGGTACGACCGGCTGGTTGGCCGCCGCCCAGATCTCGGACCGCCGGCCGCCGCTGACCTCCTCGTCCGCCGTGACAGGGGCACGGTTCCACGCCAGCACGTCGTCGACCGCTCCGGGCCACGTGCCGGCGAATTCGCCCCCGGCCTGGCCTCCGCCGATGACGAACGCCCCTTCGGCCGTTCCCGCCGAGGTCTGCTCGACCGTCTCCTGGTGCACACCGTCCACGTAGAGCGAGAGCTCACCGGTGGACGGGTCGGAGGCTCCGACCAGCCTGGTCCAGACGCCCGTCTGCGCCGGGGCGGTCGAGGTCGCCCTGTGGGCGAACCCCGCGTCCGAGCTGTCCCGGTCGGCCCGCTGGAACACCCACGCCTCCTCGGAGGCGTCGTAGCCGAGCTGGAAACCGCTGACGTGCTCACCGTCCTGGGAGACGGCGACGGCGTCGTCATCGGTACCGTCCAGACGCACCCACGCGGAGACGGTGAACGCTCCGGAGGTGTCGACGACCGATTCCTCGGTACGGAGGTGGCCGTCGGACGTGACGGCCGCCGTGTCCTCCAGGCGGTAGCCGGATCCGGCGCGCTCCCCCACACGGCCTCGCGCCCAGCCGATGGCGCCGGTGCCCTCGGCGGTCCTCCCCCGGCTCATGGCATCGTGCGCGGTGGAGTCTTCTCCCTCGTCGAGGGGGAAGTAGGCGACGGGGTCCGCGTGAGGCGCGACCAGGAAGGAGTAGACCATCGCACACGAGGACGAGTTGCCGTAGGCATCGACGCTCCGCGCATGGATCGACCGGGGTCCGTCCCGCTGAGGTGTGATCCGGACCGTCGCCTCCGCTCCGGGCTGATCCAACTCCACCCGCGTCGTGCACGAACCGCTCATACCGTAGTAGAAGGCGACCGCGTCCTCGACGCCGTTGGCATCGAACGTGAAGTCGCCCGCCCGGCCCGGCGCCCCGTGGAATCTGTTGTCGTCGGGGTAGTCGTCGGACGTGACGGTCGGCGGTGCCGCGGGTTTGCTCGTACTGATCTCGATCCAGCACCGGTCGGACCACTCACCCCAGGCCCGGGTGTCGTGGCCCCGCGCACGGTAGCCGATCAGGACCTCTTCGGGCAGGTCCCTCGCGGTGACCGAGCGCGGCGCGGGAGGTCGGCCCGGAGAGTCCCAGGTGTAGACGGAATCGGCGCTGCCGAGTGGTTCGTCCGCGCCTTCGAGACCCCACTCGAACTGCGCCTTGACCTGTGTGGACACGGTCTCGGCGTCGGGGTGGGTGATGAGCCCGCGCAGGGTGAGGGTGGTGTCGTTGAGCAGCGTGGGTCGGCTGCTGTCCGTGGAACAGGCCTCGCCGCGCGCGGTGAGCGTGGAGGTGTCAGGCCGGTCCGGGGGTCGGTTCTCGTCGGCCAGTGCCGGGGACTGTCCGAGGAGGGACAGGACGAGTGCGAGGGCGGCCGAGGCCGCCGTCGTACGGGTCAGGGAACGACGCATGTGGGGGATGCCTGTCTGGTCGAGGCCCGCCTGGAGCGGGCAGGGGAACCGAACAGGAGAAAACTACTGACACCAGCACATAAGTAACAAGATTCTCGAACGCCCCACAATGCGCCTTATGCACACTGACTTGGCCGTAAACGCCCTTGACCGGTTACGGCCACGGCCCTCCGCCGTCCGGCTCCCGCGCATGCGGCGCGGGCCGGGGCGTCGGCGACGCCCCGGCCCTCGCACAGGGGACCCGCGGTGTGTCAGGTCCGGTCGGGCAGGGTGCGGCTGCGCCCGCGGAACTCGGCGATGACCTCCTCGCCGCGGCGCACCGTGACGTCGTAGAGGCCGCTGCGGCCGAACACCGTCCGCTCGTGGGCGGTGGCCACGAGCTCGTCGCCCTCCCGGGCGGCGGCCACGAAGGTCACGTCGGCGCCGGAGGCCACGGTCACCCCTCCCCCCTCGGCGTTGCACGCGCACGCGAACGCGGTGTCGGCGAGGGTGAACACGTACCCGCCGTGGGCGATCCCGTGCCCGTTCACCATCATCGGGCCGACGGTCATCTCCACGACCGCGGTGCCGTGGTCGGCCGTGACCAGGCGCATTCCCAGGTTCTTGGACGCGCGGTCGGCCTCGAACATCCGCCACGCGGTCTCGTTGCGGGCGCTCACGAGTCGAAGTCCACGGTCACGGCGTCGGTCTCGGGGATCGCCTGGCAGGACAGGGCGTACCCGGCCTCCACCTCGGCGTCGCTGAGCGCGTAGTTGCGCAGCATGCGCACCTCCCCCTCGCAGACCCTGACCCGGCATGTCCCGCACACGCCGCCCTTGCAGGCGAAGGGCAGGTCGGGGCGGTAGCGCTGGGCGCCGTCCAGCACCGGCACCCCCCGCGGCAGCGTCAGGGTGCTGGTGCGTCCGTCCAGGACGACGGTGACCTCGCTGGAGGGCCCCTCGACCCCGGGCTCCTCGTGTCTGGCCTGGGGCGGCGGCTCCGTGCCCTCGACGAAGAACAGCTCCTGGTGGATCCGGTCCCCGGGCACGCCCCGGCCCGCCAGGACCTCCTGGGCGTCGGTGACCATCCCGTAGGGGCCGCACAGCCACCAGTGGTCGGCGGCGTCGGCGGCGACGACCGTGTCCAGGAGCGCCTCCAGCTTCTCGGCGTCCAGGCGTCCGGTGAACAGCTCGGTCTCGCGCGGCTCTCGGGAGAGCACGTGCACCAGCTCGAAGCGGTGCCCGAACGCGTCCTTGAGGTCGGCGACGTCGTCGGCGAACATCACCGTGTCGCTGCGGCGGTTGCCGTACAGCAGGGTGACGTGGGAGCCGGTGCGGCGCAGCAGCGACGACGCCATCGACAGCATCGGGGTGATACCGGAGCCGGCGGCGATCATCACGTGGCGGGCGGCGGTGTCCAGGTCGGGGCTGAACCGGCCGGTGGGCGCGCCCACCTCGACCTCGTCGCCCGGCCGGACCTCGTTGACCAGCCACCCGGAGAACAGGCCCCCGGAGACCAGGCGCACGCCCACGCGGGGCGCCTCCCCCACGGGGGCGCAGATGGAGTAGCTGCGCCGCTCCTCCACGCCGTCGACCTCGCGGCGCAGGGTCAGCGACTGTCCTGGGGCGAACGCGTACTCCTCGGCCAGGTGGTCGGGCACGTCGAAGGTGACGGCGACGGCGTCGTCGCACAGGCGCTCCACGGCGGCCACGCGCAGCCGGTGGAAGGCTCCCCTGCGGCGCGGCGGGGCCTGCCCGGCGTCGGTGGCGGGTGTGGTCACGGTCAGATCTCCTTGACGTGCTCGAACGGTTCGAGGCAGGACCGGCATCGGTGCAGCGACTTGCAGGAGGTCGCGCCGAACCGGGACAGTTCCTCGGTGTCGGCCGCACCGCACAGCGGGCAGCGCGGAACGGTACGGGTGGGCATGAGGGTCAGCGGGACGGGGCCCGCCGGGCGCTGCGGCGCCCCGCCGGGCGGCGAGATGCCGTTCGCGGAGAGCTTGCGCCTGCCCTCGTCGGTGATCCAGTCGGTGGTCCACGGCGGGGACAGCTCGGTGCGCACCTCCACCCGGTCGAAGCCCGCTCCGCGCACGGCCCGGTCCACGTCCACGCGCATCTCGGCCAGTGCCGGGCAGCCGGAGTAGGTGGGGGTGATCCACACGGCAGCGGTGCCGTCCTCCTCGATCTCGACCCGGCGCAGGATGCCCAGGTCGGCGAGGGTGAGCATGGGGAGTTCGGGGTCGGCGACCGCGGCGGCCGCCGCACGGGCGCGTTCGAGGCCGGTGGTCCGGTCGGTGGCTACCATGTCGCCTCCGGGTGCTCCCTGGCCACCTTCTGGAGTTCGTCCAGCAGGGGGGCGAGCCGGTCGGTGTGCCTTCCGTCGCGTCCGGCGGTCGCGCCCGGGGGGAAGGGCCCGGGTGCGCCCAGGGTCGCCCGGACCAGCACCTGGGTGAGGACGGCGTGGACCTCGTCGCGGACGGTGGCCGGGTCCACGCCGGCGCCCTGGTCCGCCAGGCGCGCCTCGACGGGGTGGGTGGCGAAGAGTTCTCCGGTGAGCGGCCACACGGCGGCGACGGCCTCGGCCATCCGCTCGTGGGAGTAGGCGGTGCCGTCGCCCAGGCGCAGCGCCCAGGAGACCGCGTACTCGCGGTGGTAGGCGAGTTCGTTGACCGCCTTGGCGGCGATCGCGGCGAGCACGGGGTCCTTGCTGTCCGTGAGCCGGGTGAACAGGGCCAGCCGCGAGCTGGACAGGACCAGCAGGGTGACGACGGCGCGGGCGAAGTCGCCCCGGGGGGCCTCGGCCAGGTGCACGTTGCGGAACTCGGAGGGGCCCCGCCGGTAGGCGAAGGCGTCCTCGTCGCGTCCGGTGCCGTCGGCCTGTCCGGCGCGGGCCAGCAGCAGGCGTGCCTGGCCGAGCAGGTCGAGGGCGATGTTGGCCAGCGCCACCTCCTCCTCCAGCTCGGGCGCGTCGGTCACCCAGTCGACGAGCCGCTGGGCCTGGACGAGCGCGTCGTCGCCGAGCATCTGGCAGTACAGCGCGAGGTCGTCGCCGTCCACCCCCGCAGGAAGGGTGGTGTCCACGCCCG
The DNA here is from genome assembly GCF_036327455.1 of Nocardiopsis codii. Taxonomy (NCBI): domain Bacteria; kingdom Bacillati; phylum Actinomycetota; class Actinomycetes; order Streptosporangiales; family Nocardiopsidaceae; genus Nocardiopsis; species Nocardiopsis codii. The sequence goes on from NZ_JAUZMY010000033.1 coordinate 52,562, forward strand.
CGAGGGCGTCGGTGAAGCCGGTGCCGAAGGCCCAGCGGGCGTCGCCGCCGTGCTCCTCGGTCAGGGCCGTGAAGATGGTGTCGCCACTCATGTCTGCTTCCTTTGGCCTCGTGTTCCCTGGTCCCCGTCGTCCCCGCTAGATGTGCGGGACGTCCTCGGGGATGGGGTAGAAGGTCGGGTGGCGGTAGACCTTGTCACCGCTGGGGGCGAAGAAGGGGTCCTTCTCGTCCGGGCTGGACGCGGTGATGTGCTCGGCGGGCACCACCCAGATGCTGACGCCCTCGTTGCGGCGGGTGTAGAGGTTGCGGGCGTTGTGCAGCGCCATGGTGTCGTCGGGCGCGTGCAGGGAGCCCACGTGGACGTGGTTCAGGCCGCGCTTGCCGCGGACGAAGACCTCGTAGAGGGGCCACTCGGGGCGGGCCGCGGTGCCGGTCGCGTCGTTGCTCATGCCGTGGCCTCCTCGGCGCTCTGCTGCTTGCGGGCGTAGGCGGTGGCGGCCTCGCGGACCCACGCGCCCTTCTCGTGGGCGGCGCGGCGGCGTTCGACGCGCTCGGCGTTCTTGGGGCCGGCGCCGGAGACGACCTGTTTGAACTCGACCCAGTCGGGCTCGCCGAAGTCGTGTGCGCCGCGCTCCTCGTTCCACACCAGTGCGGGGTCGGGGAGGGTCACGCCCAGCTTCTCGGCCTGGGGGACGCTCATGTCGACGAACTTCTGGCGGAGGTCGTCGTTGGTGTCGCGCTTGATGCGCCAGGCCATGGACTGGCGGGTGTTGGGCGACTCGGCGTCCGGAGGCCCGAACATCATCAGGGACGGCCACCACCAGCGGTCGACGGCGTCCTGGACCATCCGGCGCTGGCCCTCGGTGCCCTCCATCATCCGCATGAGCAGTTCGTAGCCCTGCCGCTGGTGGAAGGACTCCTCCTTGCAGATGCGCACCATGGCGCGGGAGTAGGGGCCGAAGGAGCTGCGGCACAGCGGGACCTGGTTGCAGATGGCGGCGCCGTCGACCAGCCAGCCGATGACGCCGACGTCGGCGAAGGTCAGCGACGGGTAGTTGAAGATCGAGGAGTACTTCTGGCGGCCCTCGATGAGGCGCTCGGTCAGGTCCGTGCGGTCCACGCCGAGGGTCTCGGCGGCCGCGTACAGGTACAGGCCGTGCCCGGCCTCGTCCTGGACCTTGGCCAGCAGGATCGCCTTGCGGCGCAGGCTGGGCGCGGAGGCGATCCAGTCGCCCTCGGGCTGCATGCCGATGATCTCCGAGTGCGCGTGCTGGGAGACCTGGCGGACCAGGGTCTTGCGGTAGGCCTCGGGCATCCAGTCACGCGGCTCGATGCGCTGGTCGGCGGCGACCTTGGCGTCGAACTCCGCCTGGAAGTCCAGGTCGGCGCCGGGGGGCGTCTCCTGGGCCGTCACGGTGGACATTGATCGTTCCCCATTCATAACCGAACGTTCGGTCAGTAATTAGTATCCCCGGATTCCCCCGCCCGGGCAAGTCCCCAGGTGGGGGAATCCCCCAGCTCAGCCGCCGGTGAAGGTCGGGGCCCGCTTGTTCAGGAAGGCGTCGACCGCCGCGGTGTGGTCCGCGGTCACCCCGAGCTGGTTCTGGAGGTCGGCCTCCTCCTCCAGCAGCTCGGGCAGGTCACGGCTGCCGTCGGCGGCCGAGCGGACCTCGCGCTTGGCGGCCACGAAGGCGCTGGTCGGACCGGCGGCGAGCAGGGCGGCGACCTCGCGGGCGCGAACCTCCCAGGCGTCGTCCTCCACGACCTCGGTGACCAGGCCCAGCTCCAGGGCGCGGTCGGCGCCGACGACGGTGCCCAGCAGCATCAGCTCCATGGCGCGCGCCTGGCCCAGCGACGACACCAGCCGGTAGGCCAGGCCGGAGTCCGAGGCCAGCCCGATGCCGGTGAAGGCCGTGCCGAACTTCGCCCGGCGCGCGGCGATCCGCACGTCCCCGGCCAGGGCGAAGCCCAGGCCCGCGCCCACGCACGCCCCGCCGATCCCGACCACCACGGGGACCTGGATGCTCTCCAGGGCCTGCACGATCGGGTTGTAGTGCTCACGCACCGTGGTCAGCGCCTGGCCCGGCTCCTCCTTGAGGATCCGCGCGTGCTCGGCCAGGTCCTGGCCGACGCAGAAGGCCTTGGCGGATCCCAGCAGCAGCACCGAGCGGGCCGTGGTGGACTCCGCCGCGCTCCGCAGTGCCGCCAGGAACTCCTCCTTGACCTCCCGGGTCAGCGCGGGCCTGTTCAGGCGCACCGTGGCGATCCCGTCGGCCTCGACGAACTCCGCCGCCCTCTGTTCGCTCAACGCTCTAGTCTCCTTTGTCCCAGGTGTGGAAGCCCTGGCCCGTCTTCTTGCCGAGCTTCCCCTCCGCGACCATACGGCGCAGCAGCTCCGGGGGAGCGAACCGGTCCCCCAGCTCGGAGGCGAGGTGCTCCGCGATCGCCAGCCGGACGTCGAGCCCGACCAGGTCGGTGAGGCGCAGCGGGCCCATCGGGTGCCGGTAGCCCAGCTCCATGGCGGTGTCGATGTCGGCGGGCGAGGCGACCTCCTCCTCCACCATGCGGATGGCCTCCAGCCCGAGCATGACGCCGAGGCGGCTGGTGGCGAACCCGGGGGCGTCCCTGACCGCGATCTCGGTCTTGCCCAGGGCGGCGACCCAGCCGCGCACCGACTCCAGCACGGCGGGGCCGGTCTCGGGGGCGACCACGATCTCCACCAGCTTGGAGGCGGGGACCGGGTTGAAGAAGTGGGTTCCCAGGAAGCGGCGCGGGTGCTGGAGGGCGGCCGCCAGTTCGGTGACCGACAGGGAGCTGGTGTTGGAGGCCAGGACGGTGTCCTCCCCCACGGCGGCCTCCGCCGCCGTGAGCACGGCGATCTTCAGCTCCGGCCGCTCGGGCACGGCCTCCACGACCAGACCGGCGTCGGCGGGGATGGCGGCGGTGTCGGTGACCGTGCGCAGCCGGGCCAGGTAGGCGGCCGGGTCGGCGTCGATCTTCCCCCGGGACCGGGCCCCGGCCAGTCCGGAGGCCACCCGGGCGCGACCGGCCTCGGCGGCCTCCGCGGTGGCCTCGACCAGGACCACGTCCGCCCCCGCGGTGAGGAACTGCTGGACGATGCCGGCGCCCATGGTGCCGCCGCCGACGACGGCGACGACCGCGGGGACCAGGGGGGCTCCCGGCCCCGCAGCGGTCTGCTCGTGGGTGCTCAACGCTTCTTCCTCTCCAGGAACCGGGTCATCCGGTCGTGCTTGTCGGCGCTCTCGAACAGCACCGCCTGTGTCAGGTCGTCGGCCAGCGGGTGCGCACCGTCGGCGTCCAGGACCAGTTTGGTCATGCGCAGCGCCAGGGCGGAGGAGGCCGCCATCCGGTCCAGGAGGGCGTGGGCGCTCGCGCGCAGCTCCTCGGCCGGGACGATCTCGGCGACCAGCCCGTGGCGCAGTGCCGCCTCGGCGTCCAGCCGGAAGCCGCCCAGCAGGACCTGCTTGGCGACCGAGGCGCCGACCAGCTCCTTCAGCCTCCAGCACGCCCCCGCGCCGGCGATGATGCCCAGGCCCGGCTCGGGCTGGGCGAACACGGCGGTGGGGGTGGCCAGCCGGATGTCGCACGCGTAGGACAGTTCGGCCCCGCCGCCCAGCGCCCACCCGTCCACGGCGGCCACGGTGGGGGCCTGGAGCCGGTGCAGGCGCTCGAACAGGCGGCTGTTGATCCCGGCCATCGCCTCCTCGCGTCCGCGCTCGCGCAGTTCGGAGATGTCCGCGCCGCCCGCGAACACGTCGCCGTGCCCGGTGAGCAGCAGCGGCCGGGGGTCGGCCTCGATCTCGGCGCACACCTCGTGCAGCTCGGCGATCATCCGGCCGTTGATGGCGTTGCGGGCCGCGGGCCGGTGCAGTTCGACCACCACGCGGTCGTCACGGCGTTCGACGAGGAGCGTCTCGAAGTCCCGGTGGCCGGTCACGGGCGCTCCACCAGGAGTGCGACGCCCTGGCCGACGCCGACGCAGAGGGCGGCCAGGCCCCGCCGGGTGTCCTCGCGTTCCATGCGGTTGAGGAGGGTGACGAGGATGCGGGAGCCGGAGCTGCCGAGGGGGTGTCCGAGGGCGATCGCGCCGCCGTCGGCGTTGACTCGCTCCTCGTCCATCCCGAGCTGTCGCATCACGCCCAACGACTGGGCGGCGAAGGCCTCGTTGAGCTCGGCCGAGCCGATGTCGTCGACGGTCCAGCCCGCGCGGGCCAGGACCTTGCGGGTGGCCGGGACGGGGCCCAGGCCCATGATCTGCGGTTCCACTCCGGCGGAGGCGGAGCCGACCACGCGGGCGCGCGGGGTGAGGCCGTACTCGCGGACGGCGTGCGCGCCGGCCAGGACCAGGGCGGAGGCGCCGTCGGAGAGCGAGGAGGAGTTGCCCGCGGTGACGATGCCGCCCGCGCGGAAGACGGGGCGCAGCTTCCCCAGGCTCTCCATGCTGGAGCCGGGGCGGGGGCCCTCGTCGGCGGTGACCTCGTGGGTCTGGCCCTTGCGCCCGGTGACGGTGACCGGGACGATCTCGCCGTCGAAGCGCCCGGCCCCGGCCGCGGCGACGGCGCGCTCGTGGCTGCGCAGGGCGAAGGCGTCGCACTCCTCGCGGCTCAGGCCCTCCAGGACGGCGACCTCCTCCGCGGTCTCACCCATGGACAGCGTGTAGCGCAGGTCCGTCGGGCCGGCCCCGGCGGGGACCGCGGCGTCGGCGGCGGCGAAGCGCGGGTTGGTGAAGCGCCAGCCCAGAGAGGTGTCGGCGACCTCGCCCGGCTTGGCCCAGGGCGTGCCGGGCTTGGCCATCACCCAGGGGGCGCGGGTCATGGACTCGACGCCGCCCGCGACGACCACGTCGGCCTCGCCCGCGCGGATGGCCTGGGCTGCGGAGGCGACGGCGGTCAGTCCGCTGGCGCAGAGCCGGTTGACGGTGTAGCCGGGGACGCGGGGATCGAGTCCGGAGAGCAGCACGGCCATGCGGGCCACGTTGCGGTTGTCCTCACCGGCCTGGTTGGCGGCGCCGAGGATCACCTCGTCGACGGCCTCGCCGGGGACGCCGGAGCGGCGGACCGCCTCGGCCACGGCCGTGGCGGCGAGGTCGTCGGGGCGCACCGAGGCGAGGGCCCCGCCGTAGCGGCCCTGGGGGGTGCGCACCCCGTCGACCAAGTAGACGTCGCTCACGTGCGGCCTCCCGTGTTAACGGCGGTGGTCTGCGCCACCGTCATCTGTGAAATCATCGACACTTCTCCTTGACATGCTCGCCCGGAGACTGCGTTAATGCATTAGTAACCGAACGTTCGGTCAGTAAGCAAGTCGGACCGCCCCGCAGACGGCCCGCACCACACTCACGACCCGCGCGGTTCCCCGCCCACCCACCCAGGCGTCCGGCCTGGCGGGTTCCCGCGCACAGTACACGGAGAGGTCCATGGCAAGCCACGACACCACCACGCAGTCGGCCGGTGCTGCCCCTCACCAGCGCCTCGGGCAGGCGCCCGCGTCCGATCTCCTGGACCCGGCCGAGCGCATGAGTGTCGACGAACTGCGCGCCCTCCAGCTGGAGCGCCTCCGGTGGACGCTCGACCACGCCTACACCAACGTGCCGCTGTACAAGGAGAAGTTCGACGAGGCGGGGGTGCGTCCGCAGGACCTCCGGACGCTGGAGGACATCCGCCTCTTCCCCCACACCACCAAGGCGGACCTGCGCGACAACTACCCCTTCGGCATGTTCGCCGTGCCCCAGGAGCAGGTCAGCCGCATCCACGCCTCCAGCGGCACCACGGGCCGGCCCACGGTCGTGGGCTACACCCGTGAGGACATCGACACGTGGGCGACGGTCGTGGCCCGCTCCATCCGCGCGGCGGGCGGGCGGCCCGGCCACAAGGTGCACGTCTCCTACGGCTACGGACTCTTCACCGGAGGCCTGGGCGCCCACTACGGGGCCGAGAAGCTCGGCTGCACGGTCATCCCCGCCTCCGGCGGCCAGACCGCCAAGCAGGTCCAGCTCATCCAGGACTTCCGGCCCGAGATCATCATGGTCACCCCCAGCTACATGCTGACCCTGCTGGACGAGTTCGAGCGCCAGGGCATCGACCCGCGCACGACCTCGCTCAGGATCGGCATCTTCGGCGCCGAGCCCTGGACCGAGCAGATGCGCCGTGAGATCGAGGAGCGCTTCGACATCCACGCCGTGGACATCTACGGCCTGTCCGAGGTGATGGGCCCGGGTGTGGCCAACGAGTGCGTGGAGACCAAGGACGGCCTGCACGTCTGGGAGGACCACTTCTACCCGGAGGTCCTGGACCCCGTCACGCAGGAGGCGCTGCCCGACGGCGAGAACGGCGAGCTGGTCTTCACCTCGCTGACCAAGCAGGCGATGCCCGTGATCCGCTACCGCACCCGCGACCTGACGACGCTGCGCCCGGGCACCGCCCGGCCCATGCGCCGCATGGACAAGGTCACCGGGCGCAGCGACGACATGATCATCCTGCGCGGCGTCAACGTCTTCCCGACCCAGATCGAGGAGATCGTGCTGGGCCTGGACGGGCTCGCCCCGCACTTCCAGCTGGTGCTCACCAAGGACGGCCGCCTGGACCGCATGGCCGTGCGGATCGAGGCCGCCCCGGACTGCACCGCCGAGCGCCGCACGGCCCTGAGCCGGGAGATCGTCGCCACGGTCAAGGACCGGGTCGGCGTGAGCGTGACCGTGGACGTCGTCGACCCCGAGCAGATCGAGCGGTCCGTCGGCAAGTTCCGGCGCATCATCGACCAGCGCCCCCGGGCGTAAGACTCCTCCGGGCACGGACACGGCCGCCGCGGGACGGGAGCCCCCGCGGCGGCCGTCGCCCTGCGTGCGGCGGACCGGTCGTCCGCGGCCCGGGGGCGGCCCCGCCCCCTACCCCCGCGGCGGGAGCGCCCGCCCGACGTGCTCGGCGATCACACGGTAGGTCTCCCGGGCCGCGTCGTCGTGCACCACGTCGTAGCCGTGGTCGCGGTCGGAGACCTCGTGCAGGGCGGCGAGCGCGCCCGCCCCGTCGAGGCGGCGGGCGTAGCGGCGGCCCTCGTCGCGCAGGATGTCGTGTTCGGCGACGATGACGAGGGCGGGCGCGATGCCGGTGAGGTCGCCGCTGTCCTCCGGTCCCGCCGGGGAGGCCAGCCGGTGGCCCCGCGTGGCCGGGTCGGGGAGGTAGGAGGAGTTGAAGACCTCGCCCATCCAGGGCCGCAGCAGGGGCCGGTCGACGACCGAGGGCTTGTCCCCCGCGTGGACGGTCATGTCCAGCGGCGGGTAGTGCAGCACCTGCAACCCGACCAGGCCCTCACCGGCCTCCAGGTCCAGCCGTGCCGCCGCCGCTGCCAGCGCGCCTCCGGCGCTCTGCCCGCCGACCGCCAGCCGCGACCCGTCCCATCCGTGCTCGCCGCCGTGTGCGGCCACCCACCGCACGATCTCGTGGGCCTGGCGGGGAGGGGCCGGGAACGGGTGCCGCGGGGCGACCACGTAGTCGACGTTGAGCACGACCGCCCCGGCCTCGTCGGCCAGGGCGCGGCACAGCGGGTCGTCCATCTCCGTCCACCCCAGCACGAAGCCCCCGCCGTGCAGGTTGACGTACACCGCCGGAGGTCCTGAGCCGGCCCCGCCCCCGGGACGGTGGACGGTGACGTGCGCCGGACCGTAGGAGGTGGGCACGGTCAGCGCCCCGGTCCTTCGCGGGTACTCGGGGAGCCTCGCGTGGGCGCGCCGCGTGGCGGGCCCTGCCGCGAGCGCCATGCCCGCCTGCATCGACCGGGCGACCAGGCGCGCGATCGGGGGACGGCTCAGGATCGTCATGACGCGCCACGCTACCAGCGGCGCCGCAGGGCCCGCGGGCCGATCGGCCGATCGGCGGCGCCGCCGGCCGCCCGGGGCACGGAGCCGTTCCACGCGACGATCGTGACCACCGCCCCGAGCGGCTGCCGCAGAACACGGCGCGGGCGGCTCGGATCGGCGGTGCGTGCCGGGTGCGGACGGTACCCCGACCGCACCCGGCACCCCGCGTCAGAGCAGGTAGAGGACCGAGGTCAGGACCAGGCCCGCGATCGCGATCATCCACGTGTAGGGGATGGTGGAGAGCATGGAGCGCTCGGGGCGGACCCCGGCGTACTGCGAGGCCCACACCGTCTGCGTGCTGGTGGGGTCCGAGACGCCCAGGACCTGGCCGTAGGAGGCCATCAGGCCCAGGACCGCCGGGGCGGGGTAGATGCCGCCGGAGATGAGCACCCCGGCCACGCCCGCGCCGAGGCCGAAGATGTTCATCGGCCCGCGGTAGAGGGCCAGGGGCACCAGCAGGGCGAAGACCAGCACGAACAGCCAGGGGTTGCTCGGGCTGATCGCGGTGACCACCGGGCTCAGGGCCGCGACCGCACCGGGCAGGTTCACGGCGGCGAGGAGCATCCCGATCGCGATGAACAGGACGATCGGCGGGGCCGCCACGTCGAACGCCTGGTAGAGCGTCCGCAGCGCGGTGGTGGTCATGTCCCGCCAGGGCACGGCGGTCACCAGCGCGAAGACGACGCCCGCGATCAGCGAAGGCACGATGGGGATCTCCAGCCCCAGCGCCAGCACGATCGGGACGAGCGGCGTGACGAGCGCGTACCAGGGGGCGTCCCCGCGTCGGCGGCGGCGGTCGGCGGCGCGTTCGCGGCGCGTGCGGGGGCGGTCCGGACCGCCGCCCCCGGCGGTGGCGGGGACGCGCACGGCCCAGGTGTGCCTGGCGCCCTTGCGGCGCATCTCGACGAGGATGTAGGCCAGCCCGCCGACCAGGGCGATCGGGAACATCCGCAGCTGGAAGTGCTGCACGGTGGACACCGGCACGCCGATGGCGTCGGAGAGGAACTGCCAGTTGATCAGTTCCAGGGGCAGCCCGGCGGCGATGCCCACCAGGACCGTGCCCGCCGCCACGGTGGGCGTGACCCCGACGGCGATCATCGCCGGGATGCCGACGACGCCGGCGAGCATCGCCGCGGGGGCCGACCCCGTGATGCTCCCGCACAGGATCGCGACCAGGAACACCCCGACCGCGACCACGGAGGGGCGTTCGCCGCCGAACTCCACGATCTTGCGGACGAGCGTCGAGGCGATCCCCGCCTCCGACATCAGCGTGCCCAGCCAGCAGCCCAGGAGGATGGCGACCATGGTGGCGGCCAGCCGCGGAGCGCCCTCCTGGACGACGGTGCCGACGACGCTTCCCTCCTCCCCGGTGAGGGGCGCCCCCGCGATCAGGGCGATGGCGACGGAGAGCAGGACGAGGGCGAAGGCGGTGGGGAGGCGGCGCGTCAGCATGAGGCCGACGCCCACGGCCATGGCGAGAAGGATTCCCAAGGCGGTCACGGGCGGTCTCCGGGGGTGGTTCGCGGGCCCGGTCCGTGGTGGTCCGTGCCCCGGTGGGCGAGGGTGGCGGCGATGGCGGCGGTGAGCGCGAGCGGGCTGCGGCGGAGCGCCCCGCGCCGTCCGGCGTAGGCGTGGGCGGCGATCTCGTCGGCTCCGACGATGTGCCCGCGCACCCGCAGCGGCCCCCACCGCAGCACGGTGTGGTCGAGCCGGCGGCGCAGCTCACGGCTGTGGCCCCGGTGCAGCATGCGGTGGGCCTCCTCGTGGGCGAGCGCGGCCTCGCGCAGCGCGGGGCGCGGGTAGTCCCCGCCCCACCCGGCGGCCTCGGCCACCCCGCGGGCGTAGTCGAGGGCGTCGGCGTAGACGATCACCCGGTCCCCCGCCGCCCGGTGGAGGTACTCCGCGAGCAGGACCTCGTCGCGGCGCAGCCCCCCGGTGGCCATGTCGGTCACCTCGGCCTCCGGCCGCGCGGGGTCCCCGGGCGCAGGGGCGCCGGCGGTGTCGGCCAGCTCCCGGCCGAAGCCGAGGGCCACGCGCGCCCAGGCGCGCAACTGGTCCCGGTCCCTTCCCTCGTGCGTCGGTGTGAGGGCGAGGAGTTCGGCGGCGAGGTCCTCGTCGGACGCCGCCGCGATGCGGGCGTACTCGCCGCCCGGGCCGGGGCCCTGCGGAGCTCCGGCCGGCTCGGGGTGGTCGGGCCCGCTCATCGGCGTCTCTCCATCAGGGCGACCACCGACTCGTCGGGGCCGCGGCGGGCGATCTCGGTGGCGGCGAGCGCGAGGAGGTGCCCGGGGTCCATGACCCCCGACAGGTCGGCGAGCTTGGGGCCCAGCAGGAGCCACACGGCGGGCGGGACCGCACCTCCGTCGCCGTAGCTGGTGCGTTCGGCCACGAGGTCCCTGAGCCGCCCCTCGGCCTCGGAGGCGGTCAGGGTGTCCACGGTGGCGTCGGCGCTGTGCAGCCGCACGACGCCCTCTGCGTCCACGACGCGGACGTGGGCGCGTTCGCGCGCGAACCGCCCGAAGAGGCCCCCGGGGCGGCGGAGCACGCCGAACACCCGGTACTGGCCATTGGAGGCGTACTCGGTGACGGACGCGGGGTCGGCGCCGAGGCTGGCCGCGGCGGCGGAGCGGGCCGCCGCGGCGTCCGTGACGGCGGTGCGGTCCTTGGTGCGCAGCTCGGTGGCGCCCGTGGCGACGGCGGTGACGAGGTTGCGCTGAGGGTCGACGGTGACGTCGACCTCCACCCCGGACGGGTCGGCGCCCTGGGAGAGCACCGCCTGCTCGGCCTCCGCCCGGACGGCGAGCACGTCGGCGTGGGTGGCCCCGGGGATGATGCGTTCGACGGACTCCCGGACCAGGGCCAGGGCGACGCCGAGGGGGCTGATGACCTCGCTGTGCGCGGCGATGCGGGCGTCCAGGCCCATGCGTTCGCCCAGGTAGGGAGTGATGGTGGCGGCGCCGCCCCCTCCTCCGACGAGGGTGCACACCTGCCGGTCGAGCCCGTAGTCGCGGGTGAGGGCGTCCACGACGGCGCTGACGCGCGAGGTGGCCCGGTGCAGGACGGCGCGGGCTGCCTCGTCCACACCGACCCCGAGCGCCGCGGCCAGCGGGGCGAGGGCGGCGCGGGCCGCACCGGCGTCGGCGCGGGCGTAGTCCCCCTCGGGCACCAGCCCCGCGGCGTTGGCCGCGCAGGTGACCGTGAGCGCGAAGCGCCGTACGCCGTTGTCGAGGACGGCGTAGTCGGCCGGGTCGGACGCCAGGGGGCTGATCCGGACCAGGCGGGCGCCGTCCAGTTCGGCGGGGTCGGCGAAGCAGGCGTAGGGCAGGCCCGCGATGTGGGCGCTGCGCGGCCCCACGTCGGTCAGGGAGGCGCCGCCCGGGGCGTCGCCTCCGCCGAGGCGGACGAGGGAGCCACCGCCGATGCCGACGGTGCGCACGTCCAGGGCCGACAGGTAGGTCTCCTTGCCCCCCAGTTCGGCGTGCCGGATCTGCACGCGGCCGCGCCGGATCACGCTGACGTCCGTGGAGGTGCCGCCCGTCTCCAGGAAGACGCCCTCGCTCACCTTCTCCCCCATGAGGGCGCCCGCGACCCCGGCCGCGGGGCCGGAGAGCACCGTCAGCAGGGGCCGGTGGCGCATCTCGGCCAGCGACATGACCCCGCCGTCGCAGCGCATCACCATCAGGGGCGCGCTCACCCCGGCCTTGACGATGCTGCTCTCGACGAGGTCGGCGGTCTGGAGCATGCGCGGCATCACCCCGGCGTTGAGCGCGGCGGTGCGGGCCCGTTTGCCCAGGCCGTAGAGCTGCGTGATCTCGTGGGTGGCCGTGACGGGGACGCCCCGGACCTCGGCGGCCGCCCGGACGGCGGCCTCCCCCCGGGAGTCGTCCACGCTGAAGGGCTCGACCGCGACGACGACCTCGGCGCCCTCCGCGAGCACCCGGTCGACGCCGGCGAGCGCCGCCCCGGCGTCCTCGGGGTCGCGGAGCGCGGTGTAGCGGACCGGGAGCGGGTGCCCGGAGTCGAGCTTGAGCTTGCCCAGGGAGCGCAGCCGGCCGGTGGCGAACGCGTCGTAGCCCGTGCCGATCCCCACGATGCCGATGGTGGCGACGTCGCCCTCCAGGAGGGCGTTGGTGGCCTGGGTGGTGCCGTGCGCGAGGAACCCGACGTCGTCCGCGCTGACGCCGATGTCGTCGAGCAGGCGCTCCAGCGCGGTCATGATGCCGTGGGCGACACCGTCGGCGTGGTCGTGGCTGGTCGGCACCTTGACCTGGCCCAGGAGCGCGAACGTGGTGGCGCTGACGGCGACGGCGTCGGTGAAGGTCCCTCCGACGTCGATGCCGACGCGTACGGGATCGCGGGCGGGAGGCGGGGTCGGGTCGCTCATGGTGGCCCCTTCCGGGGAGTGCGTGGGGAGTGGGTCGTGCGGGGCGCCGCCCTCCGGGCGGGGTGCGGACGGCGGCGCCGGACGGGCGTCAGTAGCCGCGGACGTCGGGCCAGTGGCGTTCGACGCCGGTGCGCTCCAGGAGCGCGGTGAAGGACTCCAGGAGCTCGGCCTTGTCGCGGACGGCGTGCGGCGTGGTGCCGTGCTCCAGGGCGAAGGCGGCGAGCCTTCCCGCCGCCTCGCCGATGTTCCACTCGACGGGGTGCAGCCGGAAGCAGCCGTTGGTGATGTGGGTGGTGCCGATGTTCTTCGCGGCGGGGAGGAGGTTGGTCTCCCGGGCGGGGAGGAGCGCGCCGAGGGGGATCTCGAACGGGACGCTGGCGATGTCGACGTAGGTGTCGCCGCCCGTGGAGGGGTGGAGGTCGATGCGGTAGCTGCCGATGCCGACGGAGTCGTGGCGCCGGACGATGCCGTGCGGTCCGACGAGGTCGAGGGACACGTCGTGCTCGGTGACGGTGGTGACCGCCCTGATACGGCGGGACTCGCGCACGTAGGCGGCCTTGGCCAGGCCGCCCTCCCCGCCCGTGATGTCGGGCCGCGGGCGCAGCCCCGGGTACCCGGCGCCGCCGTCGGGCCTCGGCGCCTCTGTCTGGAGCCAGTACAGGACCGACAGGGACAGCTGGCGCGCCTCCTCGTGGGCCTCGCCGACGGTCGCGGCGTCCACCACTCCCTCGATCTCCAGGGCGGGCTTGAGCCAGTAGTCGTTGAGCGGCCAGTTGACCAGGGTGATGTCGGAGTCGAACGCCCCGGGGCTGTGCATGCCGCGCGCGAGGATGCGGCGGAAGCCCCACAGCTCCTTGTCCCCGGCGTCGGCGCTCTGGTCGGCGTCCACGGCGAGGGGGTCCACGTCGGGGTTGGGGACGAACGTCCGCTCGGAGGGCTCCAGGGTGCGCGGGTCGGGCGCGGAGAAGCCCAGCAGGGGGCCGGGCCAGAAGTCGGGGCGGTACGAGCGCCAGAAGTCGTACATGCGCGGGCGCTCGATCGTGTGGTCCTCGCCCTCGTGGTGGGAGACGGCGAAGCAGTACGTGATGCCCTGCAGGTTGGCGGGGTCGGCGGTCTCGGGGGCGTGCGGCTCACCGTGCTCCGACCGCGCCTCGGCGCCGGTGACGTGGTCGATCCCCGCCATCGGGAGCAGGTCGCCGTTCTCCGTGGCGTCCAGGACGTAGTCGGCGCCGACGGTGTGCCTCCCGCCCTCCCCGTCCTCCAGGACGACGGCGGTCACCCGGTCCCCGTCCGTGTGCGCCTCCACGGGGCGGTGTCTGGCGAGCACGGTGATGCGCCCGGCCGCGCGGTGCGGTGCGACCATCTCCTCCAGGACGGCCAGGGCGACCCGCGGCTCGTGGCAGAGCTTGCTGACCCGGCCGGCACCGGGGTTGAGGGTGCGGGACGCGGCGGCCTCCGCGCGCAGCGGGTAGGCGCGCCGGTAGTGGTCGCGGATGCCGTCGCGCAGGCGGCGGTAGGTCTCGGTGGCGCCGAACTGCTCGATCCAGGGGTTCTCGTCGGGCGGGACCGCCTGCGAGGTGAGCTGCCCGCCGATCCAGTCGGTCTCCTCCGTGAGGACGACGCGGCGGCCGGAGTCGGCGGCGGCCAGGGCGGCGGCCACTCCGCCAAGCCCTGCGCCGACGACGAGGATCTCTGTACGGGTCTCGGTCATCGTGTGCCTCTCAGGTGTTCTTCTTCGCAGACCGGGGCGCGGCGACGGTGCCGCCCTCCACCGGTTCGCAGGGCAGCAGGCGCCGGGTGGCTCCTCCGGGGGCGCCCGCGATCAGTTCCAGCAGCAGCCGGACCGCGTCGCGGCCCATCTCGCGCATCGGCACGTCGAACCCGCTGAACGCGGCCCCGCCCCCCGGGGCGCGGCCCCGGGTTCCGGTGGCCGCGCCGAGCACGGCCAGGGACAGGTCCTGCGGGCACCTCAGCCCGGCCCTGTCGACGGCGGCCCCGAGCCCGGCCAGGGCCGCCCCGGTGTCGGTCTGCTCGACGACGACGCCCGTGACGCCCTCGTCCAGCCAGCGCCGCAGCAGGGTGTCCAGGTCGCCGCCGTCGGTGCGGGCGACGAGGCCGGCGGTGTCCATACCGGCCGCGCGGGCGCCCCGCAGAACACCCTCCTGCCGGTCGTCCGAAGCCGGGGCCTGATCGTGTTCGCGCAGGTAGCGCAGTTCGCGGTGGCCCGCGGCGGCGAGCCGCGCCACGACGTCGGCCGACGCCGAGACGTAGTCGGCGCCGACGTAGGGGATGCCGGGCTCGTCCCGCCGGCCGATGTAGACGAACGGGAAGCCGTCCTCGGCCAGGCGCCGGATGGGCTCCTCCGGTACGTGGCGTCCGAAGAACAGGCAGCCGTCGGCGACCCGGACGCGCCGGACCGCCGCCGGGTCGTCCGCCCGTGCCGCGGCGCGGGCCGAACCGGTGAACAGGATGAGGTCCTGCCCCTGCGCCCCGGCCTCCTCCTCCACCCCGGCCAGGATCGGGTAGTAGGAGTGGGCGACGTCGGTGGGGAACGTGGTGCTGAAGGTGTACAGGCCGAGCATCGCGTTCCTCGCGGAGGCGAGCCTGGTGGCCACGGGGTCGGGGACGTAGCCGAGCTCCTCCGCCGCGTCGAGGACCCGCTGCCGGGTCTCCTTGGCCAGTGCCATGCCGGAGGGCGTCCCCCGCAGGATGAGGGAGACGGCGGCCTGGGAGACGCCCGCGACCCGCGCGATGTCGGACTGGCGGGGCCGTCGGCGCCCGGCGGGCCTCTCCGTCCGGCTTGCGTCGGTCACCTGTTCCTCCTCTGATACGGCGTTCTAATGCGCATTAGTCCATGACTGTGAGCTGCGCCACGCGATATGTCAAGAGGTGTCGACGGGATTTCCTGCCGATGACCGAAGGGTTTCACTAATACGTATTAGGTCCTTGACCGGCGCATCGTGCCTGGTGAAAACTCTGGGTTTCGGAGCACCCCCCGACCCGCTCCGGAAGGGAACCGTCATGTCCGACGCACACTCCCCCTCCACCGAACCCACAGGTGTCGGCCGCAGGACAGCGCTCCTGGGCGCCGGAGCCGCCGCGGCCGGAGCCCTCCTGGCGCCCGGCCTCCTCTCACCGGCTCCCGCCGGCGCGTCCCGCGCCGCCTCGGTCCTGCCGCGGTACAGGTTCCTGCGCGAGGCGCTGGACACCTCGTCGCTGGCCTACAACCCCACCGGGGAGCTGATCTTCCCCTGCCTGCGCGGGACCGCCGGGAGGCTGCCCGCGGCCCCCGGGCGCTTCCTGCTCTACTACGCCCCGCACGACGCCCCCGGCGGGATCTGCCTCGCGTACGCGGACAGCCCGAACGGCCCGTTCACCGAGCACCCGGGCAATCCGATCGTGTCCCGCACCTGGTCGCCCCACTACTCGGTGAGCCACGTGTCGTCGCCGCACGTGATGTGGAACGCCGAGCACCGCGAGATGTGGCTGTACTTCCACGGCGAGAACACCACGACTCGGCTGGCGCGCTCGCGCGACGGGATCACCTTCGACTACGAGGGCACCGTGCTCACCACGGCGATGGTGCCGGGCACCACGGAGGCCTCCTACGCGCGGGTCTTCGAGCACCCCCTGCCCGACCGGGGCTCGCGCTACGTGATGGTGTTCATGCGCAACAGCACCGGTAACAACCGCTCCATCGGGTGGGGGTGGTCCGCCGACGGCATCACCTTCGACTTCGACCCCCAGCCGCTGATCTCCCACTCCGCCGTGGGGGTGTCCGACCTGTCCGGCCCCCACCTCGTCGAGCGGGGCGGCAGCACCTACGTCGCCTACCACACCGACCGCGGCGACATCCGCCTCACCGAGGTCGGCCGGGACTTCTCCCGGCGCGACCACCTGGGCGTGGTGCACACCCCCCTGGCGGGACCGCCGGACTCGGGGCGCAGCGCGGCGCCGTCGTTCGGGTCCGACGGGGGCACGCAGTACATGTTCTACGAGGCGGGGAGCCGCCTGGGGGCGACCATCGCGATCGCACGCGCCGGGTGACACCGCACGCGGCCGCACGACCGGCGGCGGGGTGGCGCGCGGGCCGGACCGCGGCGGGGACTCGGGGGCGGCGGCCGGGCCGTGGGGTCCGCCCGCCCGGCCCTCGGCGGTGGAAACGGACGGCCCCCGGGGCGCTGCACGCGCTCCGGGGGCCGACCCGCGACCGGGCGGGTCAGGACCCGCTGACGATCCCGTAGAGCTCGTACACGCACAGGACCACGAAGAGCGAGCCCGCCAGGGCCAGCCCGGTGTTGCTGATCCAGCCGTTGCGCCACTCCCGGGGGGTGCGCGACGAGTTGAGCAGCCACATCAGGGTGAACGCCAGGAACGGCATGAAGAACGCGCCCAGCACACCGTAGGCGATGATCAGCTGGAACGGCCTGCCCACCAGGAGGAGGAGCATCGGCGGGAAGGTCAGCCACAGCATGTAGCCGCGGAACGCCCAGCCCTTCTC
The DNA here is from genome assembly GCF_036327455.1 of Nocardiopsis codii. Taxonomy (NCBI): domain Bacteria; kingdom Bacillati; phylum Actinomycetota; class Actinomycetes; order Streptosporangiales; family Nocardiopsidaceae; genus Nocardiopsis; species Nocardiopsis codii. Next base: position 69,316 of record NZ_JAUZMY010000033.1, read on the forward strand.
GTTCTCCCCGGGCTCGGTGTTGGTGCGTCCCCGCACGTGGTTGACGAAGTCCGCGAAGAGCAGGCTCACGCCGTGCCACACGCCGATGACGGAGGAGTAGGCGGCGGCGAAGAAGCCGATGAGGAACGCGGTCGCCACGAACCCGCCGAACCGGTCGCGCAGGATGTCGCCCAGCTGGAGGAGCCCCTGGTCGCCCTGCTCCAGCGCGATACCGCTGGCGTACAGCAGCTCGGCGCCGACGATGAGCATCGCGACGACGAAGATGCCGGTCGTGACGTAGGCGACGCGGTTGTCCAGGCGCATCATCCGCATCCAGCCGGAGTCGCGCCAGCCCTTGGCGTTCACCCAGTACCCGTAGGCCGCCATGGTGATGGTGCCTCCGACGCCGCCGACGAGGCCCATCGTGTAGAACACGGACCCCTCCGGGAGCAGGGGGACGAGTCCGCGGAACGTCGCTCCGATGTCGGGGCCGACGTAGACGGCCAGGCCCACCACCGTCACGAACATGACGCCCACCAGGAACGTCATGATCTTCTCGAAGACCGCGTACCGGTTGAACCAGACGATCGCCAGGCCCGAGACGCCCGCCAGCACCGCCCACAGCTCCAGCGGGAGGACGGGCAGGAGTACGGCCAGCGGCAGGGCCGTCGCGGTCATGGCGCTCGCCCCGTAGACGAAGCCCCAGACCACGATGTAGGGGGCGAAGTAGACCGTGGTCCACTTCCCGAGGCCGCTCCAACCGTCGAAGATGGTGCGCCCGGTTGCGAGGTGCCAGCGGCCGGCGGCCTCCGCCAGGGAGATCTTCACCAGGCAGCCGACGATGGTCGCCCAGAGGAGGGCGTATCCGAAGCGGTTTCCCGCGATGAGGGTGGCGACCATGTCGCCCGCGCCGACACCGGTGGCCGCGACGACGATGCCCGGTCCGAGTTGCTTCCAGGTCGCCCTGCGTTGTTCGGTGGCTGCCACCGACCCCTCCTTCGTGTGCGGCGGAGACCGCCCGTTCAGTCCGCATGAATGTAAGGGGTGTGACACAAGTCGTAAACGGGACAACGTGTCCCGGGGCGGTTCCGTGGCGTAATCGATATGCCGGGGGTCACACCCGGGGGCCTGGTCGCGGGACACCGGCGTCGGAAGGACGGACCCGCCCGTGGGGCGGGCCCCCGGAGACGGCGGACCCGCCCCCCCCCC